>JBMFGW010000157.1:0-6244 GCA_049977145.1 Phycisphaerae bacterium | reverse complement strand
GTGTCCGCGACCGTCAGCATTGACCAGCGACGGGTCGTCGTGACACTCGACAAGCACGCCCACAATCCTTTCCTGGTATCCTCCGGTTTGGCCCGCCAACCAACGCCCATGCCTTGGTTTGGCAACAAGACATTGATCCTCAAGTTCGCCTGAACCCACGCCCCAAAAACCGTCAAGTGTTAGCTCATCTCAGTACCTTGGAAATCGAGGCTAGCTCGGTCGAACCTGATGAAATGGTCGTTGAACCGATACCGTTGCCGTAATACGTAAACGAGATATTGGCGAAACCGGATTGTGAAACGTCGAGCGATCCGCCTGGCCCGGAAACACTCTGGCTTACGCCGCGCCCGATGGGGGTAGTGGTAATGGAGAACGGAATCCAATCGGTGGCACTGGCACCCTGAAGGTAGGCCGCGCTCACCGTGAGGTAATTGGTTTGGCCGGAGGATTGCCCGGTGAGAAAATAGCTCCCCAGTGATTGGGAGATCGTTGCCGTTGTGGAGCCAGCCCCTACACGGTTTTACTATTGTCGAGCCATCGATCGTGGTATTTACTCCTGCAGTCAGGTATTGTTCCTGAATCATGCCCGTGAAAATCGGATATTGCGTGCCGGTATCCGCAGCGTTAGCTAAATTCCAGGTCGTCGTGTCGTAATTAGTTTTATCCAGCCGCACGCCGACAATGGCGTCGGGATTCAGGCCAGCATTCGTAACTTCCGGGCTTTGGCCGCTGTTCGTTCCGCCTGTGTAGGCATTGCGATCAGAAACCGGTGGAACGTTCGACATGGCGCAAATGTTGACAATACCTACGGAAAGAATAACAATGAAGCAGCTTAACGTGGCGTTTGTAAAGGAGTATTTACGATGCGCAATATACACATCATTGGATTTTTGGGAATGGCATTGGCGGCGGGGCTGGCGGGGTGCAGTCAGAATTCCGCAAGTCTTTTAGCACCCGTCCCCAACCCGCCGGTGGCGGATATTCCCATTCCCCAGGGAATGCACATTGATTTAAGCCGATCCCAGAGCACTTACGCACCGGGATCCAATATTCGCCTGGTCAATGAACTTTATACCGGTTCGGACCCGCGTATGAGTGTGGCGCGATTTTTCCTGCACAATATGCCTACTTACAAATGGAAACTGTTGGAAGAGCGGCAAGGTCCCGGCGGCATTTCCCTCAATTTTCTTAAGAATCAGGAAGAATGCTTAATTACTATTAAGCGCGGCTGGTTTAACACGCATTGTTATGTATCTGTTACACCAGCACTTTCCAAAGGAGCAACAACCGCACCGTCCACGCAGCCGTAGTTATTAAAGAACTCATACGGACCGGAAACCCGGGTAATAGCGATGGTGGGGGGTGAGCATCCTGCCGCCATCGTAGGTCGCGGTATAACAAATCGCTGCCGTTGCGCAACAGATTGTGTATCCCCAAGGACTATGAAAAATACGCGAAATCCAAAGATTTTCATCAGACCAACATAGCGGTAGCCTGATGAAAGCCTCAATACTATTTTCATCCAATTTCTGTTGCGCTCTGCCCAGCACCGTAGATTTGGGGGACGGACATTCTCGCCCGACAGGGAACCTTTGCGCTGCCATAATCACGCTGCCAGCCCAATTTTTCTATTAGCGCGACCGGGTGGAAGCGGTATGACGCTCCGGCGCAAAACCAGCGAGAAATTCCGCATTGGTCTTATAGCGTCGCATCGCCCGGATTAGTTGCTCCATGCCTTGGGCCGGATCACGTTGCAGCATTTCCCGGCGCACCATGGCCACTTTGCGTGTGGCCTCCGGCCCCAGCAGCAGCTCTTCTTTGCGCGTGCCGGAAGCGGGCAAATCAATAGCAGGCCAAACCCGGCGCTCCGCCAACCGACGGGAGAGCACCAGTTCCATGTTGCCGGTACCCTTGAATTCCTGAAAGATTAAATCATCCATGCGACTGCCGGTTTCAATCAGGGCGGAAGCGATAATGCTTAATGATCCGCCGTGTTCAATATTGCGTGCGGCGCCAAAAATGGCCCGCGGTTCCAACAAAGCCCCGGAATCGACACCGCCCGACATGGTACGGCCGGAGTTGCCGACAAAATGATTGAACGCTCGGCCCAGGCGCGTCAGCGAATCCAGCATCACAATAACATGGTATCCGAATTCAACCATGCGGCGAGCGCGTTCAATTACCAGGCGGCTGGTGCGAACATGTGAGGGGACATCTTCATCATTGTTGCTGGCCCAGACTTCCGCATTGAGCGTGCGCCGGAAATCGGTAACTTCCTCCGGACGTTCATCCACCAGAAGAATGAAAACTTTCATATCCGGATGATTGGTCAACACCGCCTGGGCAATTTGCTTGAGCAACGTGGTTTTGCCGGTTTTCGGCGGAGCCACAATCAGTCCGCGTTGCCCCCGTCCAATGGGGGTAAGCATATCCATGATGCGCATGGAATCCGGACCGCCGGGCGTTTCCAGACGGATACGTTCGCGGGGATCAATGACGGTCATATCGCCAAAGGCCGGCAGGGACCAGTATTTTTCCAGCGACTGCTCCATCACGCTGACAATTTCCGTCACGGTGGAGGCGGGCCCGCGCGCCGCTGGCTTGGTTTTGGCCGTCAGGGTCAGGCCGGGACGCAGGTGGGCTTCTTCAATAATATTGGCCGGAACGGTGGGATCGGCGGGCACGGGTTTGAATTTTCGCTGTTCAGAGCGAATAAACCCCGTGCCTTTATCGGTGATTTCCAACAGTCCGCTGACAATGGTTTCCGTCACTTGATTTTCAGACACTTCAGACATTTTCATCAACTCCGTTTCGTCACCGGACGTATCAGTTCCGGATGATCCGTAATAATTCCTTCTACACCGATGGCCGTACACGCGGCAATGGTACCGGCGTCATTGGGAGCGTAAGTCCAAACGCGCAAATGGCGCTTCTGCGCAGCGCTCACTGTTTCCACTGTTAAAACTCCGGTATCCAGAGCCAGAATTTCCGCCCCCAGCGTTGCGCACAGCTGCGGCAATTCCGGTGTCCATTCATCACGCAACAGGCCCATGGCGGTACGCGGTAGGAGTCGGTGAATTGCCTGGAGGATATCGGATTCAAAGCTCAGGATCACGGCGCGGTCGCAAACTCCAAACTCTTCCAAAAGCCGCCGAAGCATTGCCGGATCCATCCACGTTTTCAGTTCCAGAACCGGAATGGCGTCATCGACAACAGCCTGCAACGCCTCTGTTAACATAGCAATGCGCGTACCGGCAAAACGCGGATGCTTCCAAGACCCGGCATCAAGCCTTAGTAAATCAAACCAGGTCAGATCCGCCACCGCCCCGGTGCCGTTGGTGGTTCGATCCACCGTCGCATCATGCAGAATAACCGGAAGGCCATCTTTACACAGACGCACATCCATTTCCACGGCTCGAGCGCCGAGCCGAATCGCTTCATCGAAAGCGGCCACGGTGTTTTCTGGGGCTTCAGCCGATGCTCCCCGATGGGCGATAGCCATCACGGCAGCGTTAGCCATACAGCTACTATAACAAATTCCACCGAAGGTTCCAAGCGCCGTGTATATTTCACGTCATTTACCATTATAACAGCTCAAGACGGTACCATCCATGGGAGACACTCCACTAACACACTCCACTACCATCATATTGCTAATAATGCCTGTCGGCACTATCATATAGAGGATTAGGGCGGGTATGTGGAATGCCTGTCGAATTGCTTTGCCGGGTAGGTAACGGCAGTAATGGAGTTGCAACAGATGACCACAGTAACCATAGCCGTGCCGGCGGTTAAGTCCTCCGGACCACGTGATATCAGTAAGGCAAAAACTCTTTATGAACAGGCCATGAAGTTGGTGCAAGCGGGGAAAATTCCGGCGGCGGCGGAAAAACTTGAGGCGGCGTATGCGGCGGATCCGGATAATGAGGAGGTAGCCTTCAGATGCGCCTATTATGCGGATCTTTTGGGAGATGATGAACTAGCTCTGACCATTTATGAAACCATGGCCCAACAACAGCCCACGCGGGAAGGCGTGCTGCTGAATTTGTCCGTCATCTATGAGGACAACGGATATTATGATGAGGCGGAGGAGTGTCTGCATCGATTGTTGTCAGAGAAACCCAACAACGCCCGTGGCAAGATGTATTATGAACATGTTGACAGTTCTATGTATATGGACGTTCCAGATGACATGGATCGGCGCATTCTGCCGCGTAACTTGCTGTTGGAATTACCCATTACCGATTTTGAACTTTCTGTGCGGGCCCGTAATTGTCTCAAGAAGGTGAATATTCGCACCCTTGGGGATCTGGTGCGTACCACGGAAGCGGAACTGGCGAGTTACAAAAATTTTGGCGATAACAGCCTCGTTGAAATTCGCGAGATGCTCGCCAAAAAAGGGTTGCGGCTGGGGCAGGCGGCGGAGGAGGCCCGGCAGCAGCGGCGGGCGGAAATCATAAGGCTGTTGATCGCCAAAGTTCCGGAAGCCGTTCTTAATAAACCGGTATCGGAAATAAATCTCTCCGTACGCGCCATCAAGGCACTGGGGAAATTGGAGATAAAAACGGTAGCGGATCTGGCCTGCCGTACTGAAGCGGAACTCATGGCGGTGGATAACTTCGGCCAGACCAGTTTGGATGAAGTAAACCAGAAGCTCAAAGAACTTAATCTCACGCTGCGGAGTGTCGAATAAAATAAGCTCCAACTCATAGAGGTCATGGATGATCCGTCGTAGTTGCGTACAGCGTTTGTTGACAATTGTTTTCTCCGGTACGGTCATTGTCGGCGGCACGCTATTTTTATCCGGTTGTCGGCCGGTACAGTCCCGGTTATCCCTGCGCCATGTTCCACCCCCGCCGCGCGTCAATTCAATATCTGCACAACCTCTTCCCGCCCCAGCATCCGGCCTCGGTCCGCCAGCGTTTCCAGCCGTGCCGAAGATTCTGCCCAAACCTAAAATACTAGGTGCAGTTTACCCCGGTATTATCCCATTGCCGTCTTGGATGCGCGAACCTTGGATACGGGTGCGCATTACGCAGGAGTCCGCGACGCCGCCGTATGTCAATGCCGGACTATATCGTGGTAACATCCGAATTGCGCATTTGCCGGATGGACGGTACGTCGCCATCAACAGCCTGCCCATCGAAAGTTATCTGGCCGGCGTGCTGTCACGCGAGTTATATCGTAATTGGTTGCCGGCAACTTACCGGGCGCAAGCGATTGCCGCACGCACGTATGCCTTGTATCAAATTGAAACGTATGGTCGCACCCATGCCTGGGATGTCACCGGCGGCCAGAATTCGCAGGTTTATGGCGGCAAAAATGCGGAAACACCGCGTGCCTGGAATGCGGTGCGGGCCACCAGTGGAGAGATCATGGAAACACGCGATCGGCAGGAACAGGGCTTGTTCTGCGCCTTTTATTCCGCCTGCAATGGCGGCGCTTCGCAGAGCGCCGCGGAAGCGTGGGGGGATCCTTCCGTGCCGGCCTTGGTTAACCGCGTGTTTGGCACGCTGGATGCCAATTGTCCGGAATTTACCTGGCCCACCATGACGTTGCGTCTGCGGCAAGTAACGCAGGCGGTAAACTGGTGGGGACAAAAAAATGCAATTCCTTATCTGGCGCAACTCGGCCCGATTGTTTCGGTCCGCATTACCCAACGTAACCCGATCACCCTGCGCCCCATGATTATTACACTCACGGATGCCGCGGGGCATGTTGGAAAAATGCGCGCGGAGGAATTTCGTCTGGCCCTGGCCCTGGATCCCATGCGCACCGTGCCGGCTCCACCCAGCAGTTTTTTTGCTATTCGACCCGACGGCAATTATATCCAACTGGTCAACGGACACGGATTCGGCCATGGCATCGGCTTGTCCCAATGGGGGGCAGAGGCACTGGCGCAACGCGGTTGGCGAGGTGGAGCTATTTTACATCTCTATTATCCACATTCCTGGATTCATAAGGAATGGTAGAGCCGCAAGCGCATGTCGCAGTGGAACTCGGATGCCATCCAACTGCGTTTGCCAGTCCAAGTTCAAGGAGTGGGCCGCATCATCAAATACCCGATCCGCCGCCAGGGGGGTCAGCGGAACCTCCGACGGCAGACCCCAATCACGATCCTGAGAGAGAAAAAGACCGGCCACAAGACCGGCAACGACCACACTGCTTGTGTCCGCGCTATGAACCCCGTCTTCCATTGGTAAAAGGAATATGAGAATGTATTGCCGTCGCAAGCACAAGGAGA
>JBMFGW010000156.1:0-6369 GCA_049977145.1 Phycisphaerae bacterium | reverse complement strand
ATATTGAAGTTAATCAACAGTCGCACATCATGCCTCCGCCGCCTCCCCTGCCTCCCTGTGAATTTCCGTCGTGCCTTTGATCAGTACTATCAGTACTGTTCATTGGTCATTGTTCATTGGTCATTGATCAGTGATCAGTGGTCATTGATCATTGGTCAT
Organism: Phycisphaerae bacterium; assembly: GCA_049977145.1. Classification (GTDB taxonomy): domain Bacteria; phylum Planctomycetota; class Phycisphaerae; order WQYP01; family WQYP01; genus JAMDCX01. The sequence continues at coordinate 6,210 of JBMFGW010000156.1, read as the reverse complement.
TGATCATTGGTCGTACCTTTGTGTCGTTGTGGTAAACCTCATCGTGGTCGTCGCATCTTTGCGTTCTTATGCTGCTTTGCGGTTCCCCCTGTTGACACTATTTACAAACCATTATGCACAATGCCTGAAAAATTGGCGGAGCCACAGGAACCGGCAAATGGCCCGAAGAATGTGAACGCCGGCTGAGGAAATTACATTTCCTTCCCCTGCGAAAAAATGGTAATGTGATGTCTTAGAACTTTATAAGGACACCCGGTATGATCACAATATCACCAGCTTTTCTTGCGATCCTGCTCTTGGCTGGATCTACCGCCATGGCGGCTACGCCACGGGTTATCCCCGTGTTTCCGCACCTGAACGTTGCCGTCGCGCAGCGCCCGGGCCATACGATCCGCAATCGATCCATCGGATTTATTGCCGAAAATCCTGTCCTTTGGCCTACACTGACGCTTTTTCCGGCACCCAGGAAACGTGCCAATGGCTGCGCGATTGTGATCTGCCCGGGCGGTGGCTATGGGATTGAAGCCATGTCGCTGGAAGGCTACCGCGTGGCGCGGTGGTTTAATAAAATCGGCGTGAGTTGTTTTGTACTCAAATATCGCCTGCCGCAAGGGAAACTTCCACCCAGCGGGGTGCCCTGGCCCTTGCAGGATGTGCGGCGCGCCGTGCAGATTGTCCGCGCCCATGCCGCACAATGGCATGTTGATCCGCACCGTGTCGGGGTTATGGGGTTCTCCGCGGGCGGTTCGGTGGCATCTTTGGCGGGCGTGCATTGGCTGCCGGGAAATCCGGATGCGCGCGATCCACTGAATCGCTTGAGCACCCGGCCAGATTTCCTGGTGCTGGGATATCCGGTTATCTCCATGATGCCGGCTATTACGCATATTGGATCGCGTAATAACTTGTTAGGAAAACAGCCGCCCCTGGATGTGGAACAATATTTCTCCAGTGAATTAAATGTCACCGCTTTAACCCCGCCGACATTCATGTTTTACGCCCATGATGACTCAACCGTCAATCATCAGAATGAGCAACGCTTTTATGCCGCGCTTAAACGCAATGGCATACCGGCAAAGCTCATTGAGTTCAAGCACGGCCAGCACGGTTTTGGCTTGGGCAAAAAGGGAACGGATTCCACACAATGGCCCGAAGACTGCGCCGCATGGATGCAAGCCGGAGGGCTGTTGGGTTCCGGAGTACCAAGTAGGAATTCAGAATGATTTAAACTATCATGATTGCGGCCAATACCATGGGGTATATGAGGTGGCAACCTGGTGACATTACAAACCGTGTGTGCGCGTGTTCCTTTAGGAAATAGGTATGTCTGATAATATATCGCAAAAGGTGGTTTTGATTACCGGAGCCTCGTCCGGAATTGGGGCGGCGTGCGCCCTGGCCCTGGCGCGACGGGGTGCGGCCCTGGTGCTCGGGGCGCGGCGCATGGACAAGTTGCAGGCCGTGGCGGAACAGGCCCGAACTTTCGGGGCACAGGTAGTTATTGAATCTTGTAATGTGGCGGTGCGGGACGATGTCGTCAAGCTTGTGCAAGCGGCGAAAAATAAATTAGGCCGCCTGGATGTGGCAATCGCCAATGCCGGATTTGGCCTGGGGGCACCGGTGCATCTAACCACCGAAGCACAAATGGAGGAAATCTGGCGGATCAATGTCATGGGCACATGGTATGTCATGGCGACGGCGGCACCCCTGATGATCGCACAGAAATCCGGCCATATCATCGCGATTTCTTCCGCCATCGCCCGCCGGTCCATTCCACAGATGGGCGCTTATGCCATGACCAAGGCCGCCCAACTTTCGCTGGCGGAGGCGCAGCGTATAGAATTGTCCGACCAAGGGGTCTATGTGAGCACGGTTCACCCGACTACCACGGATACGGAATTTTTTCAGCAGGCTACGCGGCGCAGCGGAAAGCGCGTGGACGGCCATGGCAAAACGCAATCCGCGGAGCTGGTGGCGGAAAAAATTGTCCGGCTTATTGCGCATCGGCAACCGGAACTGTGGCCTTATGCGCCGGTGCGTTATGCCATGGCTGTCGCCGCCGCATTTCCCGCCTTGGTGGATCGCGTGCTTAAGAAACAATTCTGCGCCGCGAATCAGGTTCATAAGTGAGTGTAGATCATGCGTCAGCGCCGTGTATCCCATAGCACGACCTTATTTATTGTGTTGCTCGCGATTGTGATCGGGGCGGTGGTGTTTTCCTGGTTGCGCCCGCATCAGCCCCATCCGGGGACTGCGCCCGTTACCCCCATGCCGGTTTCGCCGGATATCAGGGTGCTGACCGCCAATATCAATTTGCTGCGCCCGAATGAGGGTATCCATCGCTGGTCGGTGCGGCGGGTGGTGTTGATCAAAGTGCTGCGGCACATTGCGCCGGACATCATCGGCATGCAAGCCTCCACGCCGGCCCAAACGGCCTGGTTGGCCACACAACTGCAGGCCTACCACCACTTTCCCGATGGTGCGGTCATCCACCGCAGTCTGGCTTCCGTGCTGGCCGGTCCGCTAAGCACCTGGAATCAGATATGGTACAGAAAAACACGCTTCCGGCGCATTGCCGGAACCTTTGGAATGGTGCGGCCCCGGCATCCGCAAAGCAACCCCACCGAGAATACCTATTTTTCCCTGGCGGTACTGCGCGATCAGGCTAAAATATTCCCGGATTTGATGGTGCTGGATGTGCATTTGCGGCACTGGGAAACCAACGCCGTCAAAAGTGCTGAAAAACTTCATACGATATTAACCCGATGGCAGCAACGCTATCCCGCGGCACGGGCCATACTGCTGGGGGATATGAATCACTCCCGGTCTGATCACGCGGTATATGCGGCGTTACTGGGAAACTCCCGTCATGTGCCATTAACGGACACCTTTGATTACGCGCTGCACCGGCCCGGTCAGCAATGGGGCACTTGGGAAAATTACACCAACCATGTTTACAGCCCCTGGCCGACGGATTTAATTTTTGTTGCCCCGCAACTGGCCCACCAACCGGCCAAAATTATTCAATATCACATGCCGCCGTCGCAATACCCTTCCAAGCATCTTTTTGTTCTGACGGTCCTGACGCCAGAGCGGATTGGCGCCAAATAAAAAAACATCCGTGCACGGCGGTACCACTCCCTTACGGTCGCGGCTCGGCCTGCCGTTACGCGTGGCAGGCACGCCAAAAATATGGGGTGTGAACGGTTACATAAAAAAAGCCCGCGCGGCTTGGAAAGCCTGCGCGGGCCATATAATCACAACGCGCGGACCAGTCACCGCGGCGTTCATGGATGATCTTTAATATTCATCCGAGGGGTCCGGCGTGCCAGGTTTCTTGTCATCCTTCTTGGGCAGATCACTGATAATGGCATCCGTGGTCAGCAAGAGACTGGCAATGGAGGCGGCGTTGGTCAGGGCGGTGCGTTCCACCTTGGTTGGAACAATGACCCCCATCTTGAGCATATCGCCGTATTCATGGGTCAGGGCGTTGAAACCAAAATTGGTTTCCTTGGATTCCTGAACCTTCTGGGCCACGATGCTGCCATCCACGCCGGCATTTTCAGAAATCTGCTTGATCGGAGCATACAGCGCCCGTTTGACGATATCGGCACCGATCTTTTCATCGCCGTCCAATTTCAGTTTGTCGATGGAAGGAATGGCCCGCAGCACGCTTACGCCGCCACCGGGAAGAATGCCTTCCTCCACCGCCGCGCGGCAGGCATGAAGGGCGTCTTCCACGCGCGCTTTCTTTTCCTTCATGGCCGCTTCCGTGGCCGCGCCGACCTTAATTAGCGCCACACCGCCGGCCAGTTTGGCCAGACGTTCCTGGAGCTTCTCACGGTCATAATCGCTGGTCGTGCGTTCCATCTCATTCTTGATCTGTTCAATACGACCCTTAATGGCCTCGGATTTGCCGGCACCTTCAATAATGGTCGTTGTTTCTTTTTCGACATGCACTTTCTTGGCCCGGCCAAGGTCTTTGATCTCCAGGCTTTCCAGGGAAACACCCAGCTCTTCAAAAATCGCCTTGCCGCCGGTGACAATGGCGATGTCTTCCAGCATGGACTTGCGGCGATCGCCAAAGCCGGGGGCTTTCACCGCCACAACCTTGAGCGTACCGCGCAGTTTGTTGACCACCAAGGTGGCTAACGCTTCACCTTCCACATCTTCCGCGATAATCAGCAAGGCTTTGCCGGCCTCGGCCACTTTGCCGAGAATCGGCAGCAAGTCTTTGATCGCGCTGATCTTCTTTTCCTGGATCAGAATGTAGCAGTCCTCGAACGTCGCGTCCATCGTTTTGGGATCCGCAAAGTGCGGGGAAATGTAACCCTTGTCAAACTGCAAACCTTCCACAAGTTCCACCGCGGTATCCAGCCCCTTGCCTTCTTCCACGGTAATGACGCCATCTTTGCCAACCTTGTCCATGGCATCGGCGATCATCTGACCGATCTGCGCGTCCTGATTGGCGGAACTGGTTCCCACCTGGGCGATTTGCTTGGAATTCTCAACTTTCACCGAGATATTCTTGATGTGATTGAGCACCGCCTCCACCGCCTTGTCAATACCGCGTTTCAATTGCGTCGGATTGGCGCCGGCGGTGACATTGCGGAGGCCTTCCTCGTAAATGGCTTCCGCGTATACCGTAGCTGTGGTGGTGCCGTCACCGGCCACCGTGCTGGTCTTGCTGGCCACTTCCTTGACCAGTTGCGCGCCGAGGTTTTCAAACGCGTCTTCGAGTTCGATTTCCTTGGCGACCGTTACGCCGTCCTTGGTGACGGTGGGGCTGCCGAAGGATTTCTCAATGACCACGTTGCGGCCAGAGGGACCAAGTGTCACTTTGACGGCTTTGGCCAAAGTGTGTACGCCGCGGCGAATGGATTCGCGGGCGACGGTATCAAATTCAATCATCTTTGCGGACATAGTAGATTTCTCCGTATAATAAAAAACAATTCAACAAATCGCGGTTCACAGGAACGCGCAACGGCCTTATTCAACAATGGCCAAAACTTCATCTTCGCTGAGAATCAACAATTCCTCTCCGTTCACTTTGATTTCGGTACCGGCGTAGCTGGCGAAGATAACCTCATCACCCTTTTTCACCTGGAACTTGCCGCGCGTGCCGTTGTCCAGTAATTTGCCGTCACCAATCGCCAAAACCTTACCGCGTTTTGGCTTTTCCTTCGCCGTTTCCGGCAGCACGATACCGCTTTTGGTAACGCCTTCCGCTTCCAGCCGTTTGAGAAGAACTTTATCGCCCAGAGGTCGAACTCCAGCAGCCATAGTACCAACTCCTACAAAAAAACCTGAAAAACTTTCACCTTATTTTCCGATCACCACCCACGGGTATCGGTATTGATCCATTTTAATTGGCCGCTTTTACGTCGGCCATTGATCACCATAAAACCGCCGCAACGCTTTGGCCATCGTATCAAGCAGTTCATTAATATCCACCGGCTCCGGCAGCACGGAAAACACATTCCTCCGCAACGCCTCCCGCATGAGCCGATCCGACCATTGGGTTGCCAAAACAATCACCAAGGGTGCCGCTTCACCATGGACGTCCGCCGGACGAACTCTCTCAATAAGCTGCAGCAACGTTGAGAAATCCACATGCATATCCGGATCTTCCGTCAGACGGGAATCCAGAACCATCACATGCATCTCATGGCGTTGCGCCAGACTTTCGGTTTCCGCCCAATTCCGAGCCAGAAACGTTTGCACCCGCATAGGTGCCAGAAGCCGCGATACCGTCTCCGGCCATTCCATGGCCGGACGAACCCCGCGCCACTGTGGCTGGGTCATCAGAAGATTTAATCGCGATCTGTATTCCATGACTCATGGCAAACCTTTATCCTTTTTCCTCTCCAATTAACATCCTGCAACTCTTACTAGCAAAGGCCATACCGAAACTAAAACGCATGAAGTGTATAATTCATAAGTAGCGTTAATTAAATGTCTTATGTTCGTATTGCAGCATGATGAAAACGGTGGATACTACCGGCTTTTATCTGCCACTGTCATCAGAACCCCCATTTGGTTCTGCCGTCTTGGCAGAATCGTAACCGTTCCCAGCGCGGCTGCGCCGCAACCGAAACGTCTTATCCACAGGGAGCGTCAATGATCAATGACCAATGGTGCGCCGTGATAAGGCGTTAGTTTTCAGCGGGGAAATACCCGCCCGGCAAAGTAATCGTTCCAGCCGGTAGCAAT
>JBMFGW010000155.1:0-6453 GCA_049977145.1 Phycisphaerae bacterium | reverse complement strand
GCCGCGACCGTAAGGGAGTGGTACCGCCGTGCACGCATACCGAGTTCGGAAGGCCGAAAGGCCGTGAACGGTTACGGTTTACTTAAGGAGAAATAGCGAAAAAAAGGGCCTTGATTGGCGATAAAAGTTTTATGACCGGAACGTTTATGCATCCGACCCTTCGCATGTCTGTTATCGTCCATGGAGGGACGATTGATTCACAAAAAATTGTTGCGGTCCCGACGCCCACGGTTACGGAATTTTAAGTATCTGGCCGACCGCAATGGTCCTTGAATCACGGATGTGATTCAAGGTCATGATTCGATGCACGTTGAATTCGGTGCCCGCCCCCATGGTCTTCCGGGCGATACCCCATAAGGTATCACCACTTTGAACACGATACGTCCGCATCCGCGCCGGCCTGGCTGCGGCAGCGGCTGAATTTTGCGTATTGCGGTTGCCCGCATACGCATTACCGCTCGTGGACGCGGCCATTGTCAGTAATTGCGGGCGACTTGCGACGGCCTGTACATTGCCGGCGGGAATGTTCAATGTTTCGCCCACGCGGAGTATCGCCTTCGCACCAGTCAGCGTGCCACGGTTGGCATTGACAATCCGGCGTACCGCCAATGGGCCGCCATCGTGATAAAAATGCCAGGCAATTTTGTCCAGAGTGTCGCCGGGACGCACGATATAAACGACCGCTTGGGCGCGTGCCGGAACATTACTTGCGGTCTGCGCAACGCCGGGCGCTGGTATCGGCGTAACGACCACCGGGATTACTTCCGGATTCACGGTGGGGGTATTCTGCGTACGAACCGTGCCGCTGGAAGCGGATAAACCATAAGGCAGTTGCGTGAGTTGATTGTACCGCGCGACCGGCTGACGGTACGCGGCCGCAACCGCCGGTGCTGCGGTCGCGGTGGCAGCCGCCGGTGCCGCGGTCGGACGGCTTACCACCACCGGCACCTGGGCAATGCCCACCGGATTGCTGATCTGCTGCCGCAATTGACGGCCCTGCCCGGCGAGCGATAAATCTCCGATACCGTGCCGCGGAGCGCTAAGATAGCTCGATAGCATTGCGCCAATGAGCACAATGAGCGTCACACCGGTAACCAGACCAATTTTTGTTTCTCGGTTCATAATATGATAACCTCCCAAGGGGTGCGGTTGCTGGTAACAGCTTTCTCACTGTTACCGCCCCCGCGGTGTTTGTTTATTCCATCCGCATACGAGCAACCCGCATTTTAGCGCTTCGACTCCGCGGATTGGAAACCATTTCAAATTCCGTCGGCACCACGGGCTTGTGGGTTACTACCTCAAAGCTCCCATCGGCGGCCCAGTGTCGGAAAGCCTGTTTGACCAACCGGTCCTCTCCCGAATGAAAACTGATAATTCCGATACGCCCGCCCGGTTGGAGCCAACGCGGCGCCACATTCAAAAGTTCCGTCAGATTCTCCAACTCATCATTCACCTCCATTCGCAACGCCTGAAACGTGCGGGTCGCGGGATCAATTTGACCAAAACGCGCGTGCGGCAGGCAGGAACGCACAATGTGCGCCAGTTCCGCCGTGGTGGTAATGGTTTTCTTTTTCCGCGCCTGCACTATGGTCCGCGCAATACGTCGTGCAAAACGCTCGTCGCCATTATTGAACAGCACATCGGCCAGAGATTTTTCCGGAAGATGATTTACCAAATCCGCCGCGGTGCGATCAACTTCCGGATCCAGCCGCATATCCAGCGGACCATCATGGCTAAAGCTCAAGCCATGTTGGCCGGACAATATCTGATTGGTCGAAACTCCCAGATCGGCAATGATCACCGCAACCGCGGGAATTTTCGCTGTCGTCAGCACTTCCGGTAACCGGGCAAAATTGGCCTGAAAAAATCGGCAAACCGGACCTGATTTTTCCAGGCGATGTCGGGCAAAGGCGAGATTTTCGGGATCCACGTCCAGCCCCACAAGTGTGCCGGAAACGCCTATTTTTTCGGCCAGGGCCAGGGCGTGGCCGCCGCGGCCAATGGTGCAATCCAACACGCTGTCGCCAGGTTGCGGCGCCAGCAATTCCAAGGCTTGCGCCAATAGTACTGGAACATGCCCATGTTGCGGCGTATCCATATACAACAGCGGCTTGCGCCGGTGCTCCCAAGGCAACAACATTGAAAGCGGCCCGCGCATCGCCCGCGGTCCGCTGGAAAAATCAAAAAGACAGGGACATGACTGGCCGGTACATGTCCCCGCCGTACCTTCCATGGCCCAAGCCTGTTCATCCGTGAAGACCCGCGGCGCCAAAGCCTCAGTCCATTGAGTTCGTGGCGTGCAAACCGAACCTCCGGTCCGGCGCCTGGCCATTGTTTCGGGGCGGCGGTACAGGCACTGCATCCGTGTAGTGCCTGAGCCGCTATTCGCCCTGGTGTTGGCTTCCATGCCGATCACATCCTGTGACCGTCGGAAGCCGAAGTTACGCACGCTTTCCCTGCGTGCGGAGTTCCGTCTCAGGCCATCCATAACCGCGCGACGAACTCCCATGGTATTTCTTACGCCGCCCGGACTTTTCCGGCACCATCAAAACGGCGATGATATTCTTCCGCGTTCCAAACCTCCATCCGGCTGCCAACTCCTACCACCACAACCTCCCGGCCCAAGATGTTGACCGCGAACCGCCGTCGCTTTTTATCATTTTCTTTTTCCGGACGATCCAGAAAATCATCCGGCATCACCACACGCCCCTGCTCATCAATTTCCAGGAGCTTGACGCCGGCAAACAAACCCCGTCGGCGATCCTGTTCTTCCATGGACAATTCCAAGCTGTCCTCTTTCGATTCCTTCTGTGCCAAAGCGATAAAAATCGGTTCCGGTATCAATTCGATAAAACGTCTTTTTTCACCATTCGGAGAAGTTTGTTCAATTGGCCGCGCACAGAGCCTTTTTTTTCCCGATATCGATTCGGGAATTTCCTGTCTGTGCGGCGCGGGAATCGCCATACGGTTTTTGTTGTCGATGACATGATCAAATGCGTCAAAAAAATGCATCTTAAACGTCAAACCTTCCCGTACAGTAATTACCAACTGTGATATACATCGGTTAATAGTTTACAAAAGCTTTGGTGAAAGTCAAGGGAATTTACTCCATATCGTGGTCAGTAGTGGGATTGTATGGAATACAAAATTTCAATAAATACAACTAATAGATATAAATGTAAAGTGTTTACTATTAGTTGTATTTTCTTGAGATCTAAAAAAATAGTAATATATCCGTCGCAATGGGCTATTCCATTGCGGTGCAAATCGGAAAGTAATTGCGGTACTATTCCTAAACGATCTGGAAAGGCCGATAGTCGTCCACCGATATTGTGTAAAACTGCGATGGTTGGCCCCACCGACATTATTGGCGCGGTGTGCGGCCATGAATAGCCGGTGATACGGGGGCAAATATTTTGCAAAAAATGAAGGGCGATTTGCAAACAATGAGTTTTTAAATGGTGTATACTTAAATAAGTAGTTAACCAAGTCCGCCGCCGCGTTGGCGTGTGGACCCGATATCCGCCCGGTTGGCGGATGAGGTTTCGTGCTCCCGAGGGAGCAAAAGGAGTTTTTTATGTTATCCAATCGTTCAGCAGTAATTACGCAGGGCTTTTCCCTGGTGGCTGCGGCGCTCGCGGCTGCGGGGTTTGCGGGCATGTTGGCGGTCCAACCCGTACAGGCATCACTGCTCGCCTACGAGCCATTTAATTATGCGGCGGGCAGCAACCTCAATGGCCAAGCCAGCAACGCCTTCGGGTTTACCGGCTCCTGGAGCGGCGGAAATGCAACGATTGCTTCGGGCAGCTTGAGTGAAGGAAACTTGGCGACATCAGGAAACTCACTTTCCGGTGGCGCGTCGAATGGGACGGATGTCAATCTAAGTAGCCCCATCGCTGCCACGGTAGGCAACCCGCTGTGGGTAAGTTTTCTCATGCAAACACCGGCGACCGCATCAGATGTGACGGGTGGCTGGGGGGGATTGGTACTGGAACTTGCGCCGACGGCCAGTGTGTTCACCTATCCGTTCATCGGCTACGCCAACAGCGGTGTATTTGTGGTCCAGCAACAGGGTGGCCCTAATGATGTGAACGGAAGCAGTGTCAGCGCGAACACCACGTATCTTATGGTCCTTGAAGATGTGGCGAACAGCAGCGGACCCGATACGTTAAATCTATGGGTGAATCCGACAGCGGGGGTGGCGAGTCCCTCCGGCACGCCGGATATTACCGACAGCCTTATCGGTCCAATCGGCGACATCTATGGCATTGGTACGAATGACGGGTCGTATTCCACTTCCTACGACGAAATTCGTATTGGAACCTCTTACGCCGATGTTACACCCGTGCCGGAACCAGCGCCGCTGGCCTTGGTGACGGTGGCCGGATTGGGATTGCTGTTGTTGAAACGCCGGAAGCCGGTGTGATCCGGCGGCGCAATGGGGTGACGGGCAGTGGCAATAGTCCATTGCTTGGGGAGCGGGCATCCTGCCCGCCATTGATCGGTTGTGGCCGCCCCCGTGGTGTATATGTCCCCACCCGCCGTTACGTCGGCAGCCATTGAGCTTGGGGGGCGGGCATCCTGCCCGGCAGTGATCGGTTATAACCGTTTCGGTGATGCAGGTTGCGTGCCACCGATTTTCTAGTTGAAGATCGACAAGTAACCGATATTAGGTAACAAGTGGGTGGGCCGGTGGGAAAAAACTTCCGGCCTCTTTTTTTCACTGGCGGCTGAAAACTGAACACTCAAAAAAGGAGTTTTCTACGAAACGTCGAAACGCATTTACTTTAATTGAACTTCTGGTGGTCATCAGCATCATCGCCATTCTCATCGCCCTGCTGTTGCCGGCTCTGGCGAAGGCCCGGCAATTAGCGGTCCGAATTCAAGGGGCTTCCAACATGCGGCAGATTGGTATTGCGCTGCATGAGTACGCCAATATATACCGTGGGCAGTATCCGTTGAGCTGCACCTCCAACTATGTTTTCTGTCAGAACGGCCCCACTAATCAGACACAGCCCTTGGCGGGGCTCTTGTGTCTCTACTACTCCTTTTTCGGCGTGCCGAATCAGCCCAATCCCAACGTACGTGCTGGGGTGCTCTCGCCCACACCGGCAGGTATTGGCTTGTTATATTCACCTGATATTAATAGCGGTTTTACCCAAAGCTCTTTTATTCCATCCTCAAGCTACAATTCCCAAGGGTTATGTATCTACCCTCAGATGCCATGCGGCCTAAGTTATTGGGTTGACGAAGGCCGGGATTACAGCCCCAGTTACGACATTGTAGCCGTATATTGGCTTCAGGGGCAGCCGCCAGCCTGGGCGTCAGACATGAATCTGCAAAATGGCGGGGGACCAGTGGGACGCTATAATGACGATCCGGAACATGAACCAGCACTTAATCCCCAATCGGGCGGCGGGACGCTGTTGGTCACAGACAATGCCTTGTTCACCGGGCCATTTATCGGCGTAACTCCGACACAAGGAGCTGTGGCCGGCCAACTTCCGGGATGGGGGCCGCCGCCAGTTGTGTATTCCAATTACGTTGATCAGGGGTTGGGCAATGCCTTACCCGCCGGCGAACATGAAATGTATAACGATGGGTCCGTACGCTGGGTGCCGATGTCCAACATTAAGGTGCGCTTCAGTTGGATTGGCGCCGCCTATTCCGGCTGGTAATACTGCGGATCGCCCGGCTAAAATATCCAAGAAAAAACCTTCCGGCGTTGTTTTTTGCCGGTGGCCAAGGCCTGTCGGAGAAATGAATTTCTAAGCCATCATTACTTCTGGAGAATCCGCATAATGCCATCTATTTCCCGTCGCCGTTTTGTTCAGGCCGTTTCCGCCGCCGGTGCGGCATTGGCCTTGCCGCAGGCGGCTTCGACGGCTGTAGCCGCACCGCATCGTGTGCGGGTTGAAAGCCATAACGGTGCGGTTACCGCCAGCGTTATCAATGATCCCGCAGGTGGAACGCTGGAAATTCCCTGTACCATGCCCATGGCTTCCGGTGCGCCGCTGGGCGGCATCGGCACCGGGTTTATTGAACTGCGGCCCGATGGGTGTTTTTACAAGTGGCTGATTTTTAACGCCGGGCAGTGGGCCGGGACGCTACCCGCCGGGCAGTCCGGTGTGAATCCGGATATGGGACCCCAGAGCCTGCAGTTTCTCGTGCGGACACAGGAACAAGGAAAAGAATCACCTGAACTGCGGCGGCTGTATCTAAGACCACATGAAAACAATCTGTATTCTCTGGCCTATGCGCAGGATATCGAATCCATTGACTATGACGCATGGTTCCCCATGACCAGTCTGCATTATCATGATTCCACCCTGCCGGTTCGCATCAGCGCGACAGCTTTTTCGCCCTTTTTTCCCGGCAACGCGCGGGAGTCCGCCACACCCGGTTTCAACATGGTCTTTACACTGGAAAATACCAGCCATAAGCCGGTTGAGG
>JBMFGW010000154.1:0-6521 GCA_049977145.1 Phycisphaerae bacterium | reverse complement strand
GAGAAAGTGAAACGGGGACGTAACAAGTTTATGGAAACGGCGAAGGCTCTAAAGGTTACTGGATTGTGCCTGGCGAGGCGGCAATCCCGATGTCACGGTGCATCAGTCACCATACCGTCATGCTAAACACGTCGCGTCGTTTCCTCCGTCTACGCCCGCTCCCTCGTTGTAAATGCGCCGTCGTCGGCGTAAACTCAGTCCCTTGTAAACTCAGTCCCTTGTGGCTAATCGTCGTGAAATCCGCGACAATCTGTGAAAATCTGTGGATCACCCCGTTCCCCGTGCCGTTGCGGCAAAAAACACCTCCCCGGCAACGCATCCCTATGCCAAATACTAAACGCCACCCGCCGCCGCTCCCGATTCTACTGACCAATACTGCGCAATACTGTAACGGTATTGATCCATGATCAGTGACCCGTGCCACAACCCGTCGATTTCTTCGCAGCACGCAAAGATTTCTTAGGAGCGTTTTTCGGCACAGCTTTCCAAAAATCTGTGCTCCGTGGTCGCATTTTGGTATCTCCGCGCGCCTCCGCGTGACATTTTGGTTGCGGCGGCAGCCGCGCTGGGGAGTTCCTACCGGCGCGGAAGCCGGAAGGAAAATGCGGTACGGTGATGGCGGATAATCGGTTTGCCATCCTTCGGCCAGACAATGGCAATAATATCAAAGCGGGGATTCCAGCGGTCGAGTTTTTTACGTTGTATGAACCAATGGGCCGCACGAATCAGAAATCGCTTTTTGTGGCTGGTCACGGTGGCTTCAGGGGTGGTGAATTCCTCGCTGGAGCGCGTCCGCACTTCCACAAACACCAGATCCTCGCCATCCAAGGCCACAATATCCAATTCCCCGCCGGGGCAGCGCACGTTTCGTGCCAGGACTTTCATCCCAAGTTCGCGCCGAACATATTTGGCCGCCCGGGCTTCACCGCGGGCACCCAGGTTTTCAGCCGCGGATCGGCTTTTCAGCCAGTTGAATAATCTCATGGTCGCCAAGATTATCCCGATATGATAAATCCCGCCAGTGTTCTGTTTGCGGCCAAGCTATGGATGGCATCAAGGTTGCTCAAAACCACAAAAGCGTTGAGAATCAGGATATGAGGTAGCAGCGGCTGCGACCTGCACTATTATTTATGGAGAATTTTATGGCGAATATTACCTTCAAAGGAAATCCGATTCACACGGTTGGTGATGCCCCCAAGGTGGGTGGGAAACTACCGGCCTTCACGCTGACAAAATTGGATTTAAGTGAATTGAAATCCACGGAATTGGTGGGCAAAACGGTTATCTTGAATATATTCCCCAGCTTGGATACATCCGTTTGCGCACGCTCGGTGCGACAATTTAACGTGGAAGCGGCAGCGTTGGTCGGAACGGTGGTGCTGTGCATCTCGGCCGATCTTCCCTTCGCCCAGAATCGTTTCTGCGGCGCGGAAGGCATTGAAAACGTCCAGACACTTTCCACATTCCGCCATCCGGAATTTGGTAATTTGACGGGATTAACCATTGCCGACGGTCCACTGGCGGGTTTGCTGGCACGGACGGTGATTGTGGCGGACGGCACAGGCACCATAAAATACGTGCAGCTCGTGCCCGAAATTGCGCAGGAACCGGACTACGCCGGCGCCGTTGGGGCCGCCAAATAAAACGAAACGCCGTACCTTTGCGTTCTTCAACGGCCCATACAACTTCGCCTGCGCCGCAGCGCGAATCTTAGCGGAAAAACTCCAGCAAAAATGCGCCAAGACAATTATCGCCATTGAACGCATGCCGTGGTATGCGGTCACGCAGCGCTTCCCTGTTGATTCGTGGATTCATTATTCACGGGGGTTTTCAGTGGAATTTTTGACATGGACCGCCAGTCAAGATGGCATTTCCAGTTGCGGTCATCACGCTCGGGATAATCCGTCCGAAAGTGCACGCCGCGCGTTTCCTGTCGCACGCCGGCGGCGGCGGTGATCAACCGGGAAGCCTGCAGCATGTTCTGTAATTCCCATCCCGCCGGCTTATCGAATACTTTGTCCAGCAGATAATGGGACCAGAAGTCAATAATTTCCAACGCTTCATCCAGCCGCGGGCCTACCCGCTCAATACCGGTATTGCGCCACATTAAAGACCGCAATGAGCCGAACACATCCTGGATGTCCAGTTCCGTGCGTTCACTGGGCGCAATTTCCGCCGCGACAATCGGCGCTACCAGTGGGCGGCTATGGCCAGCCAATGCCGCAGCCGCATCTTCACCGGCGCGTTTTCCAAACACCAGCGCCTCAATAAGTGAATTACTGGCCAATCGGTTGGCGCCGTGCAGGCCGGTATAGGCTGCCTCGCCAACCGCGTAAAGATCTTCCACGTCCGTGTGGCCGAACAGATCACACGCCACCCCCCCCACCATGTAATGGGCGCTGGGATGCACGGGAATGGGCTGTTTGGCAGGATTAATGCCAAACTGTATACACACCTGGTAAATGCCGGGGAAGCGGGCCTTAAACGCGGCCTCTCCCATGTGTCGGCAGTCCAGGAATACATGCGTGGTGCGGGTTTTAGCCATCTGCATCATAATGCTGCGTGACACCACGTCACGCGGGGCCAAATCCGCTTGCGGATGATAATCAGGCATGAAGCGATAACCGGCCTTATCAATAAGTTTTGCACCTTCACCCCGCACCGCTTCGCTCACCAACGATCGCGCCGATCCGGCGATATAAATGGTGGTGGGATGAAACTGAACCATCTCCATATCCCGCAACGTCGCACCCGCCCGCCAGGCCATCGCATGGCCGTCCGCGGTGGCGATCGGAGGATTGGTGGTTTCCCGATACAGCGCCCCGGCTCCGCCAGTGGCCAGAATCGTTTTACGTCCGAACATCACGAACAATCCGCGCTGCTGATTCCAGGCCAAAGCACCCAGTACATGGTTTTCCTGGGTGATCAAATCCAGCACGAACGTATGCTCAAGTATAGATACCTGATCGTATTTACGCGCCACGCCCATAAGGCAATTGGCCAATTCTCGTCCCGTCGCATCCCCTAAAGCGTGCACAATGCGTGCAAAAGAGTGCCCACCTTCCCGTCCGAAGGCCAACCGTCCATCGGTTTCCCGATCGAAATTGGCCCCCCACCGCATTAGTTCCTCAATGCGCGCCGGGCCTTCCCGCACCACCGTCTCCACCGCTGGCCGATCCCCCAGGCCACACGCCACGGTCAGCGTATCATCAATATGACTTTTGAAGCTGTCGTCCGCCTGCATCACGCTGGCAATGCCGCCCTGGGCGTAATAGGTATTGGATTCCGACAATTGATGTTTGGATACCACCACCACATCCAGTGATCCCGCGGCTACCGCCGCTGCGGCCCGCAGCCCGGCCACCCCCCCACCGATAATCAGTACATCCGTGTGTATTTGCGGCA
Source organism: Phycisphaerae bacterium (assembly GCA_049977145.1). Lineage (GTDB taxonomy): Bacteria > Planctomycetota > Phycisphaerae > WQYP01 > WQYP01 > JAMDCX01. Next base: position 3,116 of record JBMFGW010000154.1, on the reverse strand, counting down.
AACGTTTAGTTTTAAAAGGCAAAAGATACCGACGATACATAATGCGACTCCAGATAATCACGTCCTTCGCGACATAATCATTATACGACCATTGAAAATATTTTCCCTGCGGGAACCCCAACGCCGGGTAGTCAAGGGTGCGGCCATGATGAAGCCCACCGCCCGATCGCGGATGGCGTTGGTCGCCGGGTACTTTTAAGCACAGTGTTTTCAACTCAACTTTCCCATCAATACCGGCATAATAAGGCTTGCACAATTTTCCCGCGCCGTGGCCGGGGTGGTATTCCGCACAGGGCCACCGGCTCTTTCGCCGGGGGAATATCCGAGGTGCTCACAATGCCACAACACGTGCTGGAACCCATCAGTCAGGGCCGCCCGGAAAAGTTGTCGCGTCCCCTTATGGAGCGGCCTTAGTGGCTAATACCAATTCTTTCACGAACCGGTTATTTTGGGTATGGTAATAAAACCGCTATGCGGTATTCGGCAGCGGGTGTCTAGGCCGCAAAAGCACGCCGGCCCAGGCCATGCCGCTAAACTTGATGGCTATTGGTGAGGTTGGAAATGATGACTTATAAATTTTCTGATGTTTCCTGGGTCCCTGGTGAAAAGTTTCTGCTCATTGCCGGTCCCTGTGTTATTGAAAGCGAGGAGCTATGTTTCCATATTGGAAAAACCGTGGCCGCAATGTGTAAAGAATTTGATATTCCTTACATTTTCAAAGCCAGCTTTGATAAAGCCAATCGCTCCAGTAACGACAGCTTCCGCGGCCGCGGGATCGCGGATGGACTGAACATTTTACGGCGGGTAAAGGAATCTCTGCACGTTCCAATCACCACGGACGTGCATGAAAGCAATCAGGTTGACGGCGTGGCGGAAGTAGCCGACCTTATTCAGATACCGGCGTTTTTGTGCCGCCAGACCGATTTATTGGTGGCCGCGGGTAAAAGCGGCAAAGCAGTCAACGTAAAAAAAGGCCAGTTCATGGCCCCCTGGGAAATGAAAAATGTCGTGGCGAAAGTTCGTTCCACCGGTAACCAACAGGTCATGTTGACGGAGCGCGGAACATTTTTTGGCTACAATCGGCTCGTGAATGACATGACCGGTATTTCGCAGATGCAGGCCCTTGGCGCACCGGTGATTTTTGATGCTACCCACTCCACGCAACTCCCCGGCGCACTGGGTGCCGCTACCGGCGGACAACGCGAATATGTGGGGTTGCTGGCCCATGCGGCCACTGCGGCGGGAGCGGATGGATTGTTTGTGGAAGTACATCCACATCCGCATCAAAGCCCTTCCGACGCCGCCACTATTTTACCGCTCGCGCAATTGGAAAATCTAATCAAGCGCTGTTTGGCCATACGTGCAGCGGTAATGTCGCCGCACGCGTAGTGCCGGTCGGAACCGCCTTGTGGCGGGGTCGTGCGGAAGTAATTGTTCACGTAACCGTTCACGCACGATGTTTTTCGCGTACCTGCCACGCGTAACGCCAGACCGAGCCGCGACCGTAAGGGAGTGGTACCGCCGTGCACGCATCCCGAGTTCGGAAGTCCGAAAGGCCGTGAACGGTTACATGTTCACGGACCGGCGGCCATAACTTGTGATGCCGGTTTTCTTACTGGCGTTCATTACTGCGGCAAACAGGGCAACGGGATAAAGACCCGCGTCTGAACGGTTACCTGAAGAATTATCGTCTCGCTTTCGGCTAGCCGGGCCGGTGCGCAACCACCAGCCGTATTTACCATGTATCGCCTATAATATAGTTGTATCGGCTGCCCCGGAGCGCGCACTGTCGCCGCCACGGAGAATTGGAAAAAGCCGAAGTTGTTTAGCTCGGAAATTACCATGACTGATCAACACGCCAATCCGCCCCCTACGGTTCCTCCGTATAATCGGCTCGGCATTAATTACCGGGATATTCCACAACGAAAAATATCCGGGCTGATTATAGATGCCCACACGCACACCCGCGAGCCGGTTTTGACGCGGGGATTTCTACGCGCCGCCGATGCTTATGGTATTGGAAAAATATGGACCATGGCGCCGCTGGAACAGGTCGCGGCGCTGCGCGCGGAGTTTCCGGGAAGATTTGAATTTATCGCCATTCCCAATTGGAAAACTCTTGCTCCATGCGCGGATTTTATTACGGATTGGCGGAAAAGAGTTGATGCGTTTTACGCGCTCGGTGCACGCTTGATTAAATTTCACAACGCCCCCGGCACGCAGCAACGTATGGGCATGACTCTGGATCATCCCGAAATGCAACACATGATACGGCACGCGTATGAACTCGGTTATCATTTTATGACGCATGTGGGTGATCCCAAGGCCTGGTTTGGACCGGGTAGAAAATATGATCCCAAAGATGGTCACAAAAGTTTTGCTGATCAGTTTGCGATGCTGGATCGAATGTTGGAAAAATATCCCGATCGCGTACACCTCGGTGCGCATATCGGCGGTTGCGTGGAAGATCTGAAACAACTGCAACTTCGGCTCGATCGCTTTCCGCATTATATTGTGGACTCCAGCGCCACCAAATGGATAGTACGGGGTATTGCCGAGCAGCCACTGACGCCAGTGCGGGAATTCTTCATCCGTAATCAGGATCGAATACTTTTCGGCAGCGATCTGGTCGTAGGCGAAAATTATGACTTTGATCATTATGGCAGCCGATACTGGGTACATCAGAAGCAATGGGAAACCGATTACGATGGCGAATCCCCCATTGCCGACCCGGATGCGGCCAATAATACACCGCTATTACACGGTCTGAATCTGCCGGTGGAAGTGTTAGAAAAATTATACCGCACCAATGCTGAAAAGTGGCTTTTTGGTAAGGTGCTGCAAAAGCGGGGAGGGATGGAATCACCCCCCGCGAGAAACGCCAAAAACGTTGATATTTGCGATTAACGACCATCCCGGAGTAACGAGCTGGCGGTATCGCCCGACCTGTATGACTGCGGCGAAAGCCACCGGGAGCCTATGCGCATATCCGTCTAAGCACGGCGCCAGCTATCCCCACGCCAGGCAGCAGAACGGCCAGGGCCTGTGACAGATTCTGCCAGGTCTCTGGGGGCCCAATCACTAACTTTTTAGCGCAGTGGCTCATTATCTCCCTT
>JBMFGW010000153.1:0-6731 GCA_049977145.1 Phycisphaerae bacterium | reverse complement strand
TTCTTGTCTGCCGCAGTAGCGAATGCAGGTAAGAAAACCCGCACCACAAGTTATTAACCGCCTGCCCGTGAGCGGTTGGAAAATTCTTGGTGTTTTTCACTTGACATCGGGGGGGGGTAAACTAAACTTCTGTTTGTTGGTTGTTGCAGCGCATTTTTCTTTGCGTGTTTGGAGAAAATGAAGTTTATTTGACTTTTCCCCTGCTGTGGTACAATGGATCGAAAGCAGACGGCGAATCGCGCCTTTCGCAATGAGCATGGATCACTGGCCAAAATTTGGGTGGCTTGATGGTGACGGCAAATAAAAAAACGCAGGGGAGGATGGGAAGACCGGATTTCACCGGCGGCGGCAGCATAACCGCAGCCAACGCCCTGCCCGGCACCAATACACAGGAAAACTGGAATCTCGATGGTCTTGGCAACTGGCGAGCCGCCGGATTTTTGCCGGTGGGCGGCAGCCAGACCACCGATCAGCGTTCGCACAATAATCTCAATGAAATCGCACAACGAACATTAACCGGCAGCGGCGCGATCACATTCCAATACGATGGTGCGACCGGCGCATCCAACGGCAATCTGAAGAACGATGGCACGCTGGTTTATTCTTACGACGCATTCAATCGCCCGATCCAGATCAACCGCGTCAGTGGCGGAGCGGTGATCGGCAATTATGCCTATGACGCGCTGAACCGCAGAATTCGCAAGACGGTAGCCCTTGGCCCCATCCATGTCAACAACGATGGATGTCACCTTTTCGTGTCCCCCTACCAAACCGTTTACCCGTCCAATGGGCAGAATGACACGGTTTCGCAGGAATACAACGCTCTTGGACAGGTGATTCAGTCCACGGATCGCGATGGCAACGTCCATCAATACACCTACGACACCGCCGGGCGGGAAATCAGTGATACGGTTACCACACTGGGTGCGGGCGTCGATGGCAGCGTAAGAAGAATCGACACAACCTACAACGCCCAAGGCTTGGCGTATCTCCTGACCAGCTATGCCGACACCGCCGGTACGCAGATCGTCAATCAGGTGGAAAACATTTACACCGGCCTGGGCCAATTGGCGTTCCAATACCAGGCCGTTATCGGAGCGGTGGATGTTGGTACCACGCCGTTTGTTGAATATACCTATACCAGTCCCAGCAACGGTTCAAGGATTACCAGTATGGTTTATCCGAATGGACGTACCATTGATTACAACTATTCAGGTACCAACCTGAATAGCGCCTTGGATAATGCCATCGGCAGATTGGATTCCATCAGCGACGGTGCCAATTCGGGTGATGCCGGGCAGGTCTTGCAGCAGTATTCATATCTTGGACTGAGCACCATTGTCGCAGAAAATGATCCGCAGACCGGCATTAACTTAACTTATCTTGGCAGCGCTGGCAGCATCGGATCAGGCGGCGACCAGTATGTAGGCCTTGACCGATTTGGCAGAGTGGTCAACCAGAACTGGGTTGCGGCCAGTACGGGTACATCCACCAATGACATTACGTATTCTTATGACAACAACTCCAATGTAACAGCGGAAAACAATCTGCTGGATTCGGCCTATTCGCAAACCTTTACCTATGACCCGCTGAATCGCCTTACGGCCAATACCCTCGGCGGAGCCGCAGCACAAAGCTGGACATTGGACAGCCAGGGCAACTGGTCGTCGGTTACGACCAATGGCGTGACGCAGACCAGAACCGCCAATGCGCAAAATCAGATTACCAGTATCTCCGGCACAACAGGCACACCTGTTTATGATGCCAACGGAAATATGACTACCGATCAGAATGGTAACACGCTTGTATACAATGCGTGGAATCAACTGGTATCCGTCAAGAACGCCAGCGGGCAATTGATTGCGGGGTATACGTATGATGCGCGGGGCTACAGAATCAGTGAAACTTATCCTCTCGGCGGCAATGGCGTTGCAGCGGGAACCGTGGATTATATTTATTACGATTCGCAGTGGCAGGCAATTGAGACCCGCACCGGCGGCACAGCCAACAGCAATGTCACCAGCCAAACCGTGTGGTCTGCCTCCTATATCAATGCCACCGTTCTTCAGGACACATACAGCGGCGGCACGCTGCAAGCCAACAGCCGCCTGTATTTCGAGCAGGATGCGAATTGGGATACCACTGCGGTGGTTGGCTACAATGCCACAGGTGGAGCATGGAATGTTGTGCAGCGGTACACCTATTCGCCCTACGGAACTATTACTGTGCTGAATGCCGATTGGAGCACACCGCCATCCGGCACGCAGCCAGTGGTGAACAATTTGTATCAAGGGATGACATTGGATTCCGTCACGGGGTTGTACTACGCGAGGAACAGAAATTATTCGCCGAGTCTCGGCACTTGGATTTCACAAGATCCGCTGTCGTACGTCAATGGTGCGAATACGTATCAGTTTGTGATGGGAAACCCGGTAGGGAAGGTGGACCCGTCCGGAACTGCGTTAGTCGGCGCAATTTGGGGAGGCGTATCTGGTGCCATTGCTGGCTATACCGGGGCAGCTGAGGGTGGTGGGGGATTGGGGGCAGAAGTAGCGGGAGCGCTCTTTGGCGGCGCCGCTGGTGCTGCTCTCGGCGGAATAGCACCGCCGGGCACGGGTTGGGCGATGGCGGCGGGTGGCCTAAGCGCGGCTGCGGGAAATTGGGTAGGTCAGCAGTTTAGTTCCGGCGGCAACGCGACAAACTGGGCCCAGGTTGCCGCCAATGGGGCCGCCGGTGCCATTTCAGAAGGCGTGCTGGCTCCCGTCAACGACGCCTTATCAGAGTTGGAGTCGTCCGGATTGAATTCGCTCTTCCAAGGCGCCAACTCGTTGTTGAGAGGGCTTCTGAACGGTTCATCTTCAGAATTGGCAAACACCGCCACAGGGGGACAGCCGCCGCAAACAGGCAATGGCGGTGGACAAAACAATGTTGGTGGAAATACAAAAGATACGGGCCAAAACCCCTATCCAACAAACCATTTACAGACTGGTTTCAATATAAATCACCCCAATAGCCCTGAGCCGATCTACCAACAATATAGTGATGGCAGTTGGCGTTACACGGGCCAGAATACTGGCGGAGGGTAGGCGCTATTGGCGTTTTCAATACCAAGAGGCCAAATTAGGCGGCTTCCTAACGATACGGTCAAGATGAACAAAATGCTTTCGAATATTAGCCAGATAGGTTTTGGCATTGTCAATTTGGGCACCAACAAGGTTGTCGTGGCGACGGTCGTTTACATCATGTTTCTGGTCGTGTTGTTTGGCTTAAGCACTTGGGGCTGCGCAATTTATGGGAAAACAAGAAAAATCTACTCCAATATATTGTTATGGACTTGGGCACTCTTTACTTTCTTCTTTTTCGTTTCCTCTTTTAGTTCGTATGAGCAGTGCTTCCCCCATTCGACACAGATTGACAGAATAAAGGCTGGTTGGTATTGGATGTTGGGAATTGCTGCTGGCGGAGTTTTGACGCTGGTTTATCGCCGTAAGAAAGGTATCAAGGATGCCGACCAGATATGGATGGAAGGGAAACGGGCGCTTGCCAAGGCACCGCTTTTGGTGCGAACACGGGCAGTACATAAGCAGATGTGGATAACCGCTATTTGTTCAATTTTTATGGTTGTAGCCATCCCTGCAGGTGCCGTCTGGAGTGCGTGGCGGGCGGGAGCCAACGCACCGGATGCCTTGATGGTGGGAATGCACACCTTTCGGCGTTCCTACGAAATGATGTACATAGCACTCGCTGTGATCGGCAACTGGATCGCGGTTGCGAGGTACTTTTCGCTAAGGGGGCAGGAACATGTTGGCGAAATGAAACAGGTACGCGAGTAAAATAGCGTGGTTGCGAAAGCGGCAAAATATCCAAGAAAGAATCGGCGCTCCGCCCGTGCTCCGTATGCGCGAAGCTTTACCTGTGATCCACCCAACAGACTAAGCAGTAGCACCTTGGGCGGTGTGGCGAATCAAAGCTGGAGCCTGGACAGTCAGGGTAATTGGGGCAGTTTTACCAGCAACGGCACCACGCAAACCGAAACGACCAATGCGCAGAATCAGATCACATCCATAAGTGGAAGCACTACTCCCACTTATGACGGCAACGGAAATATGACCACCGATCAGGATGGCAACACGTATGTTTACAATGCGTGGAATCAGTTGGTGGCGGTGAAGAATTCCACTGGGACGGTGATTGCCCAATACACTTACGACGCGCGGGGGTACAGGATCAGCGAAACCTATCCACAAGGTGGCAACGGCATTCCTGCCGGTACAACAAATTACATTTATTACGATACTTCGTGGCAGGCGATTGAAACCCGCACCAACGGGGGACACGAAAGGGTGACATCCACCGATTCGACGGACGGGCGTGGAAATGACGGGCGGTGAAACGGCGAATGGATGTCGCTTTGCGTTCGGCCCTTGGCGGGGTAGAATTTGGGGACCCGAAATGTGTTCTACGCACCAATAACAGGTGATTGATGGTGACGGCAAATAAAAAAACGCAGTGGAGGAGGGGAACACGGGACTTCACCTGCGGCAGCATAACAACACCCAACGCTTTACCCGGCAAATACACACAGGAAAACTGGACTCTCGATGGTCTTGGCAACTGGCGAGCCACTGGGTTTTTGCCGGTGGGTGGCAGCCAGACCACCGATCAGCGTTCGCACAATAATCTCAATGAAATCACGCAGTCTGTAATCTCTAACTTGTCACCTGTAACCTTCGTGTATGACGGAACGACCAGTGCCAGCAATGGCAATCTGAAGAACGATGGCACGTTAATTTATTCTTATGACGCATTCAATCGTCCGATTCAGATCAGCCGCACCGGCGGCGGCGCGGTGATCGGCAATTATGCCTATGACGCGCTGAACCGCAGAATCCGCAAGACGGTAGCCCTTGGCCCCATCCATGTCAACAACGATGGATGTCACCTTTTCGTGTCCCCACTGTAGTCGGGATCAGCAACTGGCGGGGCAATGATGACTCCGACATGACGGTTGTCAACTTTTGGAGGCATGCACATGAGGACATCTTATCTGTTAATCAACGCTCTTATCGGGGCCTATCTTCTGTTGCTGGGGTACGCTGTCTGGCCCGCACGGCGCTCCTTGGAACCAGGACGGGAGAAAAATATGAAGCTGAAAAGGTTGTGTGGCTATGTGATTCTCGCGCTTACGGTTGCCTGCTGGGCGCTCAAGGTAATGGGGTTCATAAAGCCCCACTATCCCTGATTGGACACGAAGGGGTGACATCAACCGGATGCCGAGAAGTGAAACGGGGACGTGACGAGTTAATGGAAATGGCAGCTGGTTTAGGGGATTGTTGGATTGTGCTTGGTGCGGCGGTAAAATGGGTGGTGTTCGGATGCCGGAGCAAGTGTTGTGGTCGCGATAGATGAAATAAGTTTGGAGACCAAGATAAAAGCGGCGGCTGGGGATCCCGATGTTTATCGGGACGCCCCCAGGACAACGTATTTCCCTAAGAGGAGCGGTAGAGGTAATCGGAGGGTGTTTTTGCGGGCGGTTGATCGTGGCGCAGGCCCGTGCTTCGGTCGTCCTCCGCTGCCCTCGGCTTCCTCTGTGGTGAACTTCATTGATCAAAGATCACGGATCACTGATCGGAAACGCAGATGTCACGTTTTCACGGAACAGTTCGCGTGCAGTGTTTATCCGTATTGGGCGGCTGGGGCGGATGTCGCCGCAGAGCAGTTGATCAGGAGAGAGTTGAGCCCCGATTAGCCGCCCGTCGGATCTGACAATATCACGGCGTATCGTGGATACTTAAAGGCCCGTGGGCATCGGGTCTTACTGTATTGGCTTGCAGTGTTTGCTTTTAGTGTTTGCTTTTAGTTTGGCGAACAGGTTGCTGGAAGTTATAATAATAATATGAAATTTGTGACAGTATTAGATCGTGATGAAGATGGCGTATGGGTGGTTGAGTGCCCCTCCATACCTGGTTGCGTGAGCCAGGGAGCTACGCGCGAAGAGGCCATGGCCAATATTCGTGAAGCAATTGCCGCTTGTCTTGAGGTTCGTGCCGAGTGTGGCATGCCGTTGACCATTGAGACGCAACAGGTTGAGGTTGCTGTCTGATGGTCCCACTTCCAGTTCTTAGCGGGCGCGATGTTGTGCGAGCATTTTGTAATGGCGGCTGGCAGGTGGCGCGGCAAAGAGGAAGTCACATTATTTTGCTCAAAGCGGGCAGCATCGCCACCCTTTCGGTGCCCGACCACAAGGAAATTGCCAAAGGGACGCTGCGCGGCTTGGTCCGCGCCAGTGGATTAACGGTCGAGCAGTTTGTGGAACTATTGCCATGAACTTGTGGTGGCATAGCGGTTTGTAGAAGCGGCGGATTTGATGGGAAAGTAATGGATGGAAAGTGGAGAGTAGATTAGCCGGGATGGTGCTTGTGCTTGGCATCGTGAGCGAGGATTCCTGCCTCAACAGGGAGCAAATGCGGCTGGCGGCGATGGGCGGAGCTGCGCTTCAACGAACGACGAGGGAGCGCATTTGGCATAGGCGGGGGCGAGGGGTTAGAATGTGGACGTCGAATCCATTGTGTGTTGGCGGGCAGCCCATGGTTGCACTGAACGATAATAGGTTTCAACATCCCGGGAAAGCGTAACGGGGACGCAAATAGTTTGGGCCATGGCCAATGATAATTCGCAAAATACCACAACCGCGCGTCCCCACCCCGAACCCCTTCCACCAACCGCCGCAG
>JBMFGW010000152.1:0-6734 GCA_049977145.1 Phycisphaerae bacterium | reverse complement strand
GATTATGGCCCTTACGGCGGCGATCAATATTCCCAGCAGCCCGGCCACCGCCGCGTTTCAGTCCCAGGGGCGTTTCGCATTGCTGTTCAAGTGGACGGCACTACAGACGCCGGTTTTTATCGCGGCGGTGTTTGCCGGCGCGTGGTACGGCGGCGGGGTAGGAACTGCGGTGGCGTGGCTTTTGTTCACGCTCGCCGCCAGCCCGGTAGCCATTAAACTTGGTCTCCGGGATGGAGCGGCATGGCGCGGTGTCATGGGTGTATACGCCGGGCCGCTGGCCAGCAGTTTAGCGGCGATTGCCGCATTCGGTGCGGTCTATCTCCTGTGGCCGGCGCTGGCACAGCACTACCTGCTCTGGTGGGGCATGGCCGCTGTGCTGATGGCGTTAATTTACCCCGTTGCCGCCAGAATATTTACCCCTGCGGAGTTCGCCCAGGCGAAGCAATACGCACTTACAGTGTATTTGCGTATTCGGCGCAGACCAAAGGCGGAGCCGCCTGGCCAATAGCCAGCGCAATATAGCAAGCAATTTTTCCCGCCCGGGTCCCTCCGCATAAACCGCCCCGCGCCCGGTAGACAGCGGCGGCTGTGCCGTTCGGTGATACGCACCGAATCTCACGTCCTATAAGGAAAAGGTGAGTCATTTAGTTTGACAAATCCGGAAATTCACGTATACTATAATATATTGTGTGGAAAAATTGCCAGCGTGTGCACGCTGGCGTATTGGTTCTCTGCAGATGCATTTTGTAAGGGAGTGGTATGAATGCTCAATTGATCCGTTCTCATGGCATGCTCGCGATAACGTTAGCGGCATCGCTTATCGGCGTGTCCGCTCGGGCGACCACCTATTACGTGAACTCCAATGGCGGCAGTGATTCCAACAGTGGCACCTCCGCCAATGCCGCCTGGCAAAACCTCACCAAGGTTGATGCCACAACCTTCCAGCCGGGCGACTCGATTCTTTTGGCCGACGGTAGCAACTGGTACGGGCAGCGGCTATCGGTGAGTTCGTCCGGAACCCCCACTGACCCTATCACGTACAGTAACTACGGCACGGGAGCTGACCCCACCATCTGGGGCAGTATTCCATTATCCGATAATATTTTTCAATCGGTTGCGGGGGCCAGCGGTACGTATTTTGCCCCGGCGGCCAGCATTGATTCCGCCTGGGCATCCAACTCCCCGGTTACCACCGCCGGTGCCCCCGTCACCTCGGTGTTTGTCAACCAGCAGTTCCTGCATAGTGCGGCATTGACCAGCGGCTCGACAGCGCCGCTGTCGTACGTTGAGAGCAATGTCAATACCTGGTATTACAACAGCAGTTCCACCAACCCGGGCCTTTACGTCAACACTGGCGGAGCCATTTCCAGTCTTCCCGCCGGTGCGCTTACTGCGACCGTCGTGGGCGGTAATGCGGACCCCTATGCTTCCGCCATCGTATATAGCAATGGACAAAGCAACATTACCCTTGAGAACCTGAATGTTCAGGAGTCAGCTGCGGCTGGCTCTGGTTACGGCATCTCGGCGGCAGGTGGAAGAAACATCCAGGTACTTAACTCGACCGTCAGCGCCGCAGGGGTGCATGGCGTCGCGGCGATCGACACCACCGGGTTTGTCGGAAAGAATCTTTCCGTCAGTTATATGATGCCGGACTTGGGGGTGGGGCAGGCCACAGCGTATGTCGCGTACTCTGATTACACCCAATCTAACGATACGTCGCAATGGATTAACGACTCCGCCAGCAATCTTAACGGCCCATACTTGGCATTTTACACGCACTCGGCACCCAACGCGACCAACTCAACCCCCATCGCCAGCGTTTTAGTGAAGGACTTTCAAGCATCGGGCGGCGGCATGGGTGGGGTGATGGCGGGATCGGGGGAATTTACGATACAGGGAGGAACTGTTTCCAACGCACAGATTTCCGTTTACGGAAATACCACGGTGGACGGCGTAACGGTCACCGGACCCGCAGGATACATCGAACTCAACGGTTCCAATAACATCGCGCAGAATAATTTGGTAACGGGAGCGGAACCGAATTGGGAGGGGGGAAAAAATGGTGCCATTGTGGATAACGGCACCGGCAACATCATCCGGTTTAACACCATCGTCGTTGATCCATCGGCGGGGCCGCTAGCCGCCGCAATTGGTCTGGGGGGTGTATCCACCGGCACCCAGATTTATGGCAATATTTTCAGCACGCCGGGAACACTGTTCTTCGTCGAAGGTAATGGCTCCGCTACGCCAGATATTCAGGCGCTGGAAAATCTTTTTTCATCCAGTGGCGGCGCCGGGGCGTTGCAGATTACTTACTGGCAACTCGGCGATCAAACCTCGGTCACCACGAGCCTTCCCAACTCAATATCATCAGGGAACCTCACCGGAAAACCCGATTTTGTCAGTGCCTCTACGGGGAATTATGCCCTGCAGCCCGGCTCCATCGCGGCCTATGCCTTTGACCCCACCACGCAGCAATATGTGATGTACGATATCTACGGTAACTCCCGGCCACTAACTGGGGATTCGCTGGGGGCGATTCAGACTGTGCCTGAAATGGCTCCCGGCCTATTACTTGCCTTGGGTTTACTTGCCGCTGGCGTCTGTCTCGGTCGTCCCCGGGCGGCTTTTAACCCGCAGATAGAAAATTTCTAGTCGCTTGCGGGAAACCGCCGCCTGCATGCCCCGACGGTGTTGGATGGCTGCCACCGGCTCTGCAGACTTATAAGTCCAGGCTGCCTCTGCGACTCCGGGCTACTGTAACCAACAGGTTGAATAACCGCCCGTAATTCGTGGCGGCAGAAAATTCGCGCGCGGCCTTCCGACGGCCAGCCGTTCCCATCTTCAGCCGGAGTTCCGGGGAATCGATAAGTTCAGTGATCGCCCGCGCCAGTTCGCTCGTATTGCCCGGCCTCACCAACAACCCTGTCGAACCATGCGCGACGACCTCTGGAACGCCTGCGATGTCGGTCGCCACGACAGGTAATCCGCTGGCCATTGCCTCAATAAGCACGATTCCGAGCGTATCGGAGAGAGTCGGTAAGACGAACACGTCGGCCTCCGCGTACAAGTGCCGCAATGTGCCGTCGTTGGAATTCAGGTTGCGGTGCACGCGAGCGCCGCTCGGAAGATTTTCACGAGAAAGGTCCTCGCGGGTCACAATATCCACCTCACACCGGTTGGCCAAACCGGTGTTTATGGCACCAATGAGAACTTTGCCCCCTTTCCGGTAGAATTCTCCTCCAACGAAAAGCAGCCTGGCCTTACCGCCATGCGGGTGCCGCTCCACATACGGCCACATGCCGAGATCTATTCCAGGGGGAATAACGGTGATCTTTTCAGGCGCAACACTATATTGCCCGGTAAATGAACGCTCGCACCAGTTGCTCCACGCCACCATCGCCTGCGCCTTGCGGATCACGGCCATTACCCGCTGGTCAACCCACCACGAGTATGCAGCCAACACGGGGCCGTCACCGCCGCCGGATGTTCGCCGCAACTCTGCCAATTGCCTCGGTGTCGCGTCCGTTGAGATGATCAGCGGAATCCCGGTGCACAACCCGGAAACAAATAGCGCAATGTCGTGCGTGTGAACCAACACCACATCGACACCCTGCTTTGCCAACGCAGCCTGAAGTTTGCCGCGGGCCAGCAGGCTTCCCTTAATGCTCAAGTGATTGAGGAATCGCAGTCGTTGCCACCAAGCTTTTTCCGCGGGATCCACGGGTATCCACACGAATTCGATATCGGGGAATTTTTCCGCAACCCCTTGCATGTTACGCAGGTGTGTTACATGGCCCAGAATGTTGGTCACGACAATCGCCGCGCGAATCCGCTTTTTAATAGGATGTCCTCTTTCCAGTCTCGGCAACTCCGAGATACTAACTCCGGCGTTAATTGGCGGCAAGCCGCCGACCAACCTGTTGGCCCTCAAAAGTAAAACGTCCAATCTGTAGCACCGTGCCATGAGGTGGTGCGGCCCGCGTGGGGCAGCAGGTTCCTTCGACACCCCGACCGATCAACTGCCGCCGCCGAACGCCCAAGCCCCAAGGCCAACCAACTGCGCGGTACGGGGCCTCGGGGGACGCGCTACGCCGGGGCGTTGCTCCACTGCAGAAATACCCCCTCGACCGCCGCGTACGCGTGGGCATTTTTATAGACGATGGATTGACTTGCGGGCTTAGCCAAGTGGGAATTTTGGATAATCAGCACGGCCTTGCGTCCCGGCAGGCCGGACAGCTCCGCCACCGCCCCGGAAAAACTGCACGCCTGCGCAGTAACTAATGCACTGGGGCCTATTTTCCATGGTAATACTCCCGCCCCCACATCTCCGCAGTAGGACGACACATGGATTACCTGGCCTGCGCCGCCGCAGGTAAGCAGGCACCCGCCCTCGAGGCGGGCGTTGGTAATCGAGAGCGTCGCCGCGTTAACGCCACCGCCGCTGAATGCAATGCCGATGCGATTGCTGTCCTGCCCATTTTGTAAAAGCCGGTCGACTTCGATACATCCGCCTTGGCGAACATCGATTCCAATACGGCTGTAGTTATCCACGTATGAAAACCGATGGCACAGGCTTTGCGCGTTACATATCCGCACACCGGTTTCGCACATCAACGTCAAGGACTCAAAGGTAAAAATGTCGTTATTGACCCCATTTGGTTGCGCCAAATCACCCAATTGTATTCCTACCTTTGCATGGCGGAGCACCATGTTTCCGATGCGTGCCCCCGTGGTTGGCCAGCCATTTACGCTCCGTATCTGCACCAAAACGCCCGCCCGGTTATCGCCATCAAATTCCATGCGGTTCAACGAAACCTGCGGCGAGGATAAAATCTCCAGCATCGTGCCGCCGCGCGGCCCTACCCATTGCAGACAAGTCCCCACGGCCCGCTTGATTTCCGACCAGCCGGGGCCACAATTCTGCGGGTTGCATGCGCCAACGCCCTCTATGCGGAGGCCCACGCACTTCGAGATGGAAATGGCCCTTCCAATAAGGAATACGCCGCGTCCAAGCCGCACCAAGCCATCGCGGGACACCGCAACCTCTATGGCCGCCTGAATTCTGGCCGAATCATCACCGCCGCTGGGAATAAGAATATCGGACATCACAGGGCACCCTTTCTCTTGGTAGGATGATTGTACGCCCTGCACGGACGGTGGTAAACTACCCTCCATGGCTTGGAGTGCGGTACCGGCGTTGCTAAGTTGGAGAGCCTGATGGATTTTTTTATCATGGTATTTGCTTTCGCGGCCACCGGTGTTTACGCTTGGCGGCTGTTCCGCACCAACTTGCGCATTTCAACTTTCTGCTACGTTTGGGCTGCGTCCGTGGTTATGCTGGGATCAGGTGCGGTCTACCATGAAATAACCGGGATACGGGCCATGTACGTCAGCGGCCCCGGAGAAAAATATTGGCTTAGCTGGAGCCAATATGGCAATGCCATGTTGGCGGCGGCTATCGGCATTGTCTGCCTTGCGGTCGGGCACTATTGGGCTAATCGTCGGCCTTGGGGTGTCACTTTGCCGGAATTTATTGATTCGCGTGCACCAGACGCGGAGCACCTGCGCCGCTGGGCACTCCCATTGCTGCTGGCAGGATTTATTCCTCTGCTGGCCACCGGCATATTGAATCCGGTTACGTTAATTGGCACGCTCCTGCATGGGCGCAACCTGCACGGCTCAGCGCGGTATCTTGGATCCGCCGGTACATACTTTGCATTCTTTACTGTTTTCGGACGCCTTGTTTCCTTCGGCATCGTGGCCACCGCGATCCTGTTTTGGGGCCGCAAAAGGCCCTGGCTTCTGCTGTCTATCGCCGGATTTTTCATTCTGCTGCTGTTTATTTCCGGCACGAGATCATCGGCGGCGGCGGCGCTAGCCCCTTTTGTGGTGCTTCCCCGCTATATGGGCAACCAGAAATTATTTCGCAAAATGGCTGCTATCGGTATTGTCGGTGGATTTATCCTTTTCACCGTGCAGTTGGCCTACCGAGCGGTAGGATTTGAAAACGTTCGTATCGGCCACGCTTTCAATCGTGTGGGCCCGCTTGAGGTGCTTGAGGGGACGCAACTGACATGGACGGGGCAGGCGATGCAATCCTACGGTACCGGTACCAGATTTCCGTTTCTTGATGGGCAGTCTTATCTCGCTGTTCTGGTGAATCCCGTTCCACGTGTGTTCTGGCACGCCAAACCGGGGGGATATTCCTACGTTAACGCGCGGAATCTTAAATTCGCCTTTGGCACGACGATAACCTCAGCGTGGATGGGCGAGGCCTACGCCAATTTCGGCTGGCTGGGCATCCTGATTGTCGGCCTGATTGCCGGTTCTTTGATGGGGATTCTGGACGTATTTATCCGCCGTGCCGGGGCATTTGCACTGGCGGTATTCCTTCCCCTGCAATTCGACTGGGCTTTCTGGGTGCGCGGCGATTCCGTGTACGCGTTGGATGCTTGGCTGTTTGGATTTATTCTTCTTACCGTCGCGCTGGTTGTTGTAGGCCCGGCGGACAGGGTCGGTTCGATGTTGGATTCCAGCAGTGCGGGGACGGCTGCTAATTGAGCGGGCAGGCATCGCTGCGGTGCGCTGTCGCCTTGGCTTGCGGGATCGGAGAGCTTTTTTGGCACCACATTCCGGAAGCGTGGTATTCATTCGATCGCCGGCGCGGTACCTGCGGCGGAATTCCGCGCCGCTCCCTGAAAAATTTGCAGCATTTTCATGGCATTAGCGCC
>JBMFGW010000151.1:0-6789 GCA_049977145.1 Phycisphaerae bacterium | reverse complement strand
CGCCTGATTCAGACTGTTTCGGCATGCCGGGCCGACTCTGCATCGAGATGGGTGATGTTGACGTAAAGCGCCTCAATGCAGGAAACGCCATAGTGCAGCAAACCAGCTCAATCTTGCTGGGCGATCAGGTGTGAAAACTCGACCGACTAAAGCCAGTGGCTTCAAGTCACGGCTGAAAGCCGGATCGGTCAGCACCAAAGCCGACGACTGTCGCTACATCACATGAAAATCATCATCTGGTCCGGGGGGGTGTGGTTATTGATGTACTCATGCCAAACTTCATGTGGCATTTCCGCTACTCCTCACCCAATATCCTCGGCCCCATAAATGCTGACCACAGTAGCGTTTGCATAACACCGCATATTCCGTCAGTAACCGGTGAGAGATCTTCCCTTTCAAATACTGTGTCTTCTTGGATACCGAGAGATTAGGCGGTATCCATAACAATAAATGCACATAATCGCGATTAAGCGACCCCGCAAAGCATCATTTCCTTGCTAATCGCTATCTCACGCAGCAATTCCCGAAGCGGAGCTCAACATCCCCACCGATACCTGATAACGGTACTTCGTCGTCCAGACCAGGTGGTATTTACAGTTCTAAACCGTATGGCTACCACTTTTATAAGATTCCATCCTTATGGTTATACCACCGGTGCCATCCGCCGCCTAAAGGCGGGGGATTTTCGGATCCCCTATCGGAGACTCCAAAACTTACTGAATAATACTCCTCCATCCTACGGGTGAGACAGGAGGCGGTGCCAGGGTGAATGGCGTGATGGTGCCATTACCCAAAGGTATCAGCAGGTGATTACCGGATTGCGTGGGTGCCCCCGCATATTGGTTGCCCAGCGAGACGCCGGAAACATTAGCGCCACCTGACGTGAGTGGATTGCTGAGGTTGTTGTTGACGAAAAATTGGGGCTGTCCAAAGGTGGTGCCTTCCGCATAGTTGAGAATCATCAGGTAGCTCTGACCAGTGCCTCCGCAGGTGTCCGTGTTCGGCGCATACAGCGTAAAGATCAGCCGGTTAAGATTCAAATCCATATTGGTAATGGAGCGCAGACCCACCGGAATGTTTCCGCTCCCCGCATCAGTGAGGGGGAGATACCAACCGTCCTGTGAAGCCCAGTTGATCAGATTGCTTGTATTGGCCGCAGCCACGATAACCTTCTGGCCGTTAGTGGCCGTGGCGCCAGTGATACCCCGTGCCTGCAGCTGGCTTTGGGTGATGGTGGTACCTGATCCGTTGTCGAGAATGGCGTAAATGGATTGCACATTGGTATTGGTCAGATCACTAGTGGTCAGTAGCTGGCCCGTGCCAAAGGTCACAAAGTTGCCGGGAGGTGCCCCCCGAGGACTGGCTGTGACTGTCGGTTGTGTGGTAATGGGTTGCGGCACCGTAGTGGTTGTGGTCACCCCGCCGCTGGTGGTGGTTTGTGTGGTCGTCGCATGAAAAAGTACAGATACTGCGGGGGGTTGGGTACTCGAATTACTGCCAGTGGTGGGGTTTAACAGTTGTTGCACGTTGATGCGCCAGAGGTTGCCCTGCAGATCGCCTGCGTAGACCGTGCCCGCGACGAAGCCATTACCGGAACTGGCAACCGCAGGGGTCGATAAGCCATCCGGATAACTGGCACTGCAATAGCTGGCTTCACTAGCGGGCAGGTAACTACAGAGGTCGACGGATTGAATGAGCGCGCCGGTCTGCGCGTTGACGATGAACAGGTAAGGCCACCCCGCCGGGCTGTTGTAGCCCGAGCCAAAAATCGCCGCCCAGGTGGGCGTGCCGTTGTCATCAACCTCAGCGATCTGCGGCTGACTGTAGGTGAGCCCCAAATCCGGGTTGGTAAACTCCCACATCACATCCGAAGCGGAGAAACTGGCGGGATCGGTGACATTGAGGGCGTAGATACTGTCGCCACCACTGTCCAGGCCGCCGACCAGCACGCTGTTCCAGGTAGTTGTGCCGCCGGAAAACTGGATATCCGCTTCAGTTGGGCTGCCATCCACGTAGTATTGGTGGGTGTAATTCAGTTGAGGGAGCTGCGCCAGATTGGGGTAAACCCCATCGGGCACGAAGCTGAAGACCGGTGTTCCGGTGAGGGCATTGAAACCGTACAACATGCCGCCATTGGAACCCACATAAACCATCGGCGTACGATTGGCGTTTGCGGCGACAAAGTCCTGATAGGAGGGCTCCAGGCTGCCATTATCCGGTGTTCCCACATAGAGTGGCGTACTATCGACGATATCGGCGAGCAATGCTGACGGTATGCGGAAGACGCCGCCGCTGGTATTGCCGTTCAGCAGCCATTGCATGATCGATTGACCATATACGGCAGCACTCCCAAAGCTGGCTTGTTGGCTGCCGGAGAGCGTGCTGTAGCCATGTTCCAGGTCTGTTTGCTGGTTAGTGGATAAAGAATTCCAGACAAAAGGAATGCCGCATCCTTTTGTTTTGTTGCAGGCTGGGTTCCAGCTAAAGACATTAGGTGTCGACCCGTTTTGCAGACTTCCGCTGGTGATGGTGCCGCCGGGGTTGGCGCCCACGGCTTGCCACGAAACAGTCGGAGAGGTCGGATTAGTCAACACGCTGCTCAGGGTTTCCGCCTTGAGGTTGCCGATCCAGAGCTTGGTGGTATAGCTGGCTTGGTAGACCAGATTCGCTCCGGCTTGACTGGACGAGTTCAGCGCCACGCCGGTGGTACTTTGATTGGCTTCAATGGCTTGTAAGATGGTGTTCAGCGACTGCGCCACGGCGGCGGGGCTGGTGGCGGCTATCGCCTTCTGAGTGCCTCCAGCAATGGCCATGGCGTTCAGTGTCGCATAGGCCGTAGGATTCAAGTTGGGGTCCACGCCAGCACCCATGCCAACCACATAGGTATCTATCCCAGCCTGCTGCAGTGTCGTAATGGCGGCGATGGTGTCGGTAAGAGCCTGGTCATTAGTGGCGTTCACGGTGCCGTTTTTATTAAAAGTGGCCGTCACCCCATATCCAGCCGCCGCAGCACTGCCTAGTGGCGGCCAAAGCCCGCCATTTTTATCCACAGTGGGCAATCCATCTGTGACTAAAACAACATACTGTTTTGATGTGCATGTGCTGGACGGGAGCTTTGGCCATTTGTTACCTGCGACTCCTGGAGACTTGCCAGTCAAGTAATCATAAGCACTCTGCAATGTTCCTGCCATTGTTGCATTAACAGCATCGGCTTTTATTTCGGAGCTATTTGTATTGGTTTCCGGGGCAAGTTGCGCGACGAAAAGCTGGCCTTGCTTCGCTGTAGATTTTTGGATAGATATTGGTAATGCCCCCGAATTGGTTATACTGTTGTAGTACCCGAATCCTCTTTCGGAATACCATACCTGCGGGGAAAAAGGCACGTATCCGGCATTAGTTGGGCCAGTTGAGAACCCGTTGGTGCCGTGCGTCCCTTTCTTATACCCCTCACTGATGGCTCCGTAGATAGAGGGATAATTGTAATTATTCAGGGTGTAAGCCGAATAGGGGGAGGCAGGGTGGGGGCCCTCATAGGTGATAAAGTTGGAGGGCAACCTCCCCCCATAAAGCACATCGTTGATATCCGGCTCATCACTGGTGTCCTTTATGTATAGCCATGGATCGCTAAAACTTCCGCTAACGCCTATCCTGGTGAAATAGGCATGAATATCTTGGCAGGATGTGGTCGCCTGCGTGTTCGGATAATAGCAAGGGTTAGGCACCGACTGTAGTTGCACGGTCAGGCCGCCTGCCGTTTGTGAGGGGGCTGTGGAAGATGTGCCAAATGCAAAGCCACCCGGACCGCTCATGTAATAAACCCATGTGGTGTTTATGCTAGGGGTGCCATTCACGCCATAATCCATGAGTCCGAAATCCATCACCCCATTCCACTGATTATAGGCCTGCTGGATAGCCTCTTTCGCGACGTTCAGGCGGCTGGCCGAGTTGTCAGTACCATTGACGGTATAAGCAGCACTCCCGCTTGTGGTACCGCTTACCGGCGCGGTGAACCCGGCAGGCACCGTATAATCCGCCGGACTGGAGGAGTTGAGATCAATCGAGTTGCCCGAACCGTCTGTCGCCGTTCCCGACCCCGTCATAATGGCTCCCGCCAGGTTCCCGTCCATGGATTGCGAATTGTCCAGCACGAACAACACCTGTGGCGCGCCATATTGCACACTGATCAGCGGAATGGAGGATATCGGCAACGTCGGAGGGAGCGTAGCTGCACCGGCCAGTGCGAATGAAGATAAGGCGAGGGACGCACCCAGCCAAAGTGTATAGTGACGTGTTCTGGGACCGTGGCGCATGATTTTTCTCCCAGTTATCGGGGTTGCGGTATCCGATAAAGAATTTGTGTGACTGCAGCAATCCCATTCGTGGGATTATTTGGGTTGTTGGTGGTGAGCGCGGAGACGCGATAGTAATAGCAGGTGCACACATTGGTTGGGGCTTGCGTGCTGGAGCATCCGGATACAGTACACAAGCCGTGCCCATAGTATTCCATGATCCACTTCACGGTAGCACCTGGAAAGCTGGATGCCAGCGGTGCGACTACGCTCGATTTGACTGTGGCTGCGGTATTCCATATCGAACTGGTCGCTGCCACCTGGGCTGCTGTAAGGGGGGTTGCGCAACCCACGGAACCATTAACACAGGCATCATTATAAAAATAAGCGGGTGCCGTGCCGGTAGGCGTGCCGGGTGGAAAAGAAATATTGGTGTTGCCCCAATTCATGGCGTCCTGTGTTGCTAGGGAGTCCAGATGCTGGGCCACATTACGGGCAGTTTCATTAAAAGTAAGGCGCGCAGTCTGACTGCCGTATTCCAGTGCCGCGTAGCCTAATATGGCCAGAATTACCAGCACGATGACTGCAGTCAGTAAGGCTTGCCCGGATTCGTTATGTGTTTTTTGCATCCCAGCTGCTCCTAGTGCCAGATCAGGTTCATTACAGGAACCGTGGTGCGCATGACGTTGAATTGCTCGTTATTAACTCCGGCGGGGGGCTGATAGTACACTGCGGGCAGGTCGGCCCCTGTGACGCTCTCTGAAGCTGGAATGGCAGGAATGAGCAATAACTGGCCGGGGGTTACGGTTCCTGCCGTTTTTAACACGCTCTGAGCCACCATTACCACCATGACCGTTCGGATATCGCTGATCAAGTCTGGATTCGATTGGATTTGACTTATGGTTGGAAAGTACCCATAGCTGGTGACGGATTGACCGCCAGCGAGGTTAAAGCCGAAGAGCACCTGCAGATCATCAATGCCTTGGGCAAAAAGCGCAGGTGTGCCGCCGCCAGAGGAAAGCTGTAGTTGGCCCGGTCCTGCGTTGGTCCCCGGCACTACCGAAAAGGTGAGGCTGCTCAGTTGACCGTTACCGACGTCGTATACCTGAGCCGCGTCCATATCTGCTGCGGTCAGGTTGGGAATCAGGCTATTGAATCCTCCCGGCGGGTTGTTCGGGTTGCGGCCTGGGGCAAAGTTGATCACGCAGGCGCCTTTTTGGCTGCTTGGCGTCTTGGTGGCCACGACCATGCCGCAAGCACCACCGCTAAACGCCGCGATCAGCGTATCCCCGGATTGAATGCTCGTTTGACACGTCGTGCCCGCCCCCGGCTGGGAATTCAGATGGAAATTGGTCGCACTGGGCGAAGGGCTTTGCACCATCTGTCCAATGGGCACCCCCGCGAATTGGGATGCACTCATATTAATAGTTAGTGATACCGGTTGGGGAGCGCTCGTAGTTGGGGTGCCGCCGGGACTCACCGTAATAGCAGATACCGGCGTAATAGCAGTATTTTGGTAAGTGTAGGTGGTCTGGCAACCGGGCAGGCCTGCCATGCCGTAACCTGCATTGCTGAGATAGATTGACACGACGTGCAGCGCATGGCGATCCGCATTGACGATATCCCCGGTCCCCCGATTATGAAGGTAACCATATTCGGTTTGTATGAAAATCTCGAAAATGGCGATGCCTACGATGACGGAAATGGCCATCGCCACCATCAGTTCGATCAGGGTTAAACCCTGCGTGTTGGGTGTACTGGAGTGGTTAAGGTTGAATGATGTATTCGCTGGCTGCATAGGTCTGTGTTCCTGACGCGCTGGACCAAGTAATGGCGACGGTGGCAGTGCAAGGTGGTTGCGTACAGGCACCGCCGGAAGAGTTTAATACCTGAATGGTCCCTTGGCCGCCGGGAAGGGTGCTTTGGACGTTGTTGGCCCAGGTGGACACTGCCCATGCGGAAACTCCGCTTTGTGGCCAAGTGGCCGAATTGGCCGTGTTTGCTCCGTTAAAACCGCTAATGTTAGAATTACCACCTCCCCAGATATTGGCCAGCATGGCGTTGCTGAGGAAAGCGGCGTTGCTGTTGACTGCAGCTGTGCCAAAATACTGGGCTGCGTTAGCCTGCAAATAGGCCAGACCGAGCAGACCGATAGCGAGGATCGTCATGGCGATCATCACCTCAATGAGCGACATGCCGCGCTCTTTGGGTGTCTCATTCATGAGAGAACGCTCACCCCCCATGCGTCACCACCGCGCCCATCTTGAAGATCGGCATGTACATGGCCACGACCAGCGTTCCCACGATGACGCCAAGGATCACCATGATGATGGGCTCCATCAGGGTGGACATGCGGTTGACCGATTCCTCCACCTCCCCTTCGTAAAAATCGGCGACCTTTGCCGCCATCACCTCCAGCGCGCCGGTTTCCTCTCCGATTCCGAGCATCTGGGTGGCCATGACGGGGAAAATGCCGTCTTCTTTGAGCGTGTTGGTCATC
>JBMFGW010000150.1:0-6815 GCA_049977145.1 Phycisphaerae bacterium | reverse complement strand
ACGGCACAAGATCAACTTTGCAAGGCGGTCAACACTTCTTGAAGGTGGTTTTCCACCTTCACTTTGCGAAAACTCTTAGTGATTCGCCCTTCAGCGTTGATGATAAATGTCGTACGCTCAATACCCATATATTTTTTCCCGTACATTGACTTCTCTTTCCATACTCCGTATTTTTCCGCCACGGCATGATCGGCATCAGCCAAGAGTGGAAAGGGTAGGTGATATTTTTGTTGAAATTTTTCATGGCGCACAACATCATCAGGGCTGACACCAAGAACAACCGCGCCTTCTTTTTCCAAATCTTTGATGCCATCGCGAAAATTGCACGCCTCTTTGGTGCAGCCCGGGGTATCATCCTTGGGATAAAAATAGAGCACAACTATCTTCCCCCTTAGCGCCGCCAGGCTGATATTCGTACCAGTAGTGGCGGGCAGTGAGAATACAGGGGCTGGGGCATTTTCTGCAATCGTCATCGTTACCATCCTTATGACAGCAAATACCACTTCAACAGTAATCAATGATAGCCTTCATATATGCCCCAGGCCAGTGCGTGGCTCCCGTGCGGTAACCGCGAAGAGTTTTGCTGCCAATGCAATTTCAAAGTTGTTGGGGTTGACCGATGAGAATGTTTAGAGTATACACCAGAAGTGATGATAAGGCGAATCGCTTTAGCTGGGTTCCGGAATGGTGTGCTGGTGCCGACGGTGGGCGTGTTTCTGCTGTTAATGGCAAGTTGTGCGACGTATCATTCCAAACCATTAAAACCGGCGGCTTTTCACGCAGAATTTCAAGACCGATCACTGATGGATCCCAGTCTGAAGAAATTCATTGCGCAGCAGCCACTGAAAGTCCATCCAGGTTTTCCACAAGTGCAAGATTTAAGCACGCTGGTGGCGGCGGCCTGGTATTACAGCCCCGCATTGCGTGTGCAATTGGCCCAACTCAGTGTGGACCAGGCCAATATGATTACCGCCTCCCAATCGCCGAATCCAACTGTGGCGTTATCACCGAATTATCTGGCCAAGGTAAGCCCCGGTATAAACCCGTGGATACTGGGATTTAATTTTGATATTCCTATTGAAACTGCGGGCCGGCGCGAAGACCGTATGGCTCAGGCCACGGCGCTGACGCTGGCGGGGCGGTATGATTTGGGGCAGATCGCATGGAATGTGCGGCAAGGGGTTCGAAACACACTGATTCAATATACATTTGCACAAAAACGGGTACGATTGCTGCGGCAACAGGTTCAAAGTACGGCGATGATCCTGAGTCTGATTCGATCCCGCTTCCACGCCGGTAATATTTCGCGGCCCGTTTATACCGCTGCGGAAATTCAGGCCCGTCAAGCCACTTTGGCGCTGGTGGCGGCGCAGGGGCAAACGCGGCAACGGCGCATTGAACTGGCCGGGGCCATGTCACTGCCAGTGCGGGCTTTGGCGAAAGTACAATTAGCCTGTCGGCAAATCATGAAAATACCGCCTATGCATGCGTTGAATATAAAGCGATTGAGTAGAGCGGCGCTGCTGAATCGGATGGATATTCAATCGTTATTGGCACAATATCAGGCGGCAGAGGCGGCGTTAAAATTGCAGATCGCCCGGCAATATCCTGATATTCACCTGGGGCCAGGATACAGCTTTAATCAGGGGGCCAATGAATTTACGTTGGGCTTCACCATGGCTCTGCCGATATTTAATCAGAATCAGGGGGCCATTGCCGCCGCCAATGCGCAACGCCTGGTCATCGCCGATGAGCTCAAGCAGAAACAAACGACGGTTATCACACAAATTCGCGCGGCGTTATCACAATACCGATCCGCTTTGCGGCAATTGCGTGCGGCTCAATCCATTGAACGTCAAGCCCGCATGCAGTTGCGGGCAACCCGCAGAGCTTTTAAGGCTGGTGCCAAAAGCCGCCTGGCCGTTGTTGAATCGCAATTGACGCAAAATACCTTTGCGCAGGACGCACTTCAAGCCAAGCTGTCGACGGTTCTGGCGTTGGGGAATCTGGAAGCTCTTCTGGAAAAACCCCTGGGAAATACGCCGGCCATGCCGAAAGGAACCACACCATGAATTGGGTACGAAGAAAAAGTATGAATCCACAAAGGATATCTCTTTTGGTGATCGCAGTTTTAGCTTTTCCTGGGACTGTTTCCGCGGCACCACCAGGTTCCACCGTCATCCGTCTGACCAAGGCCCAAGAAAAAACGCTTAATATTCAAACTGTTAGGTTAAAGAAGGCTTCGATTCGGCCATGGATGACACTTTATGGCGAACTGCGGGATGATCCGGATGGAATATGGATTTTATCCTCACCGCTGGCGGGCGCGGTGGCCAACATGCCAGGTAAAACCTGGCCGCAGCTTGGCACTGCGGTAACCCGTGGAACCAGTCTTGCGAGAATTAAACCTGTAGTTTCCACCACGCTACAAATTACGCTGGCCCTGGAACTCACAAAGATGAAGGCTGATCTGGTGGCGGCGCGAGTGGCGCAAGCGGCTTCCGCGGCCGCGTATGGACGGGAAAAATCACTGTATGCCCAAAACAAGGCGGTATCTTTGCAGCGCGTGCAGACAGCGCAAGCGGCTGTTGCTGCCGCCCGCGCGCGGGTACGGGCGGATGTGCAAAGCATCACCGCCATATCGCAGCAACTAAAAACTAAAACCGGTGGTTTTTTGCCTCTGCCCATATTTCAAAGTGGCATGATCACCGATATTCTTACGCATCCCGGCGAAGCTGTGGCCGCAGATCAAGCGCTGCTGAAAATTGAAGATTTTCATACGCTCGTAGCGGCGGTTGCCTTGCCCGCATCTGATTCCGGCAACGTTGCCATGGGCACGGTAATTCGGGTGCGGGCATTAGGCCACAGACACTGGCTGAGGGCCAAACCGCTGGCACTTGCACCGCAAGCAGATAGGCAAACCCGAGGGCTTTCGGTGCTGTACGTGATTGATAATCCCGGTTCGTTGCGTCCCGGCATGGCCATCACCGCAATGGTGCCGAAAACGGGCAAAACCGTTACCAGAATCATCATTCCGCGCACGGCGGTAGTCTGGTGGCGGGGTGAACGTTGGGTTTACCTTCAGCACAGCAATGGCGTTTTTGTTTTGCATGAATTGGTTCATCCGACTGCCTTCCCGGGAGGATTTACGGTGCGTGACGGCACCCTTCCCGCGCAACGTCTTGTCTCCAACGGGGCGCAACTGCTGATGACAATTCAGCTTCAGTCGGTACTCAAGCCGTCCGTCTGATGGCAGTTGGTACACTGGGCGCTTGTCCTTTGGTTTGGTATTTGGTGCGTAATGTTGCCGTAGCAGCCGAAAAAATGGAATTCAAATGCTTAAACGGATTGTAAATTTTTCTCTGCATTTTCGCGGGATCATCATTGCGCTGGCGTTTGTTCTTATAGGCTATGGCGTTTATTCCATCGCCCGTGCCCGGTACGATGTGTATCCCAATTTCGTTCCGCCGCAATTGAAGATCAAAACCGTTGCACCGGGATTCAGCCCCAGCGAGGTGGAAAAACTTATTACCACGCCCATTGAACAGGCTCTGGCCGGTGGAGTTGGCGCCCGGGCGACCTATTCGCACTCCCTGCAGGGAATGTCCATTATAAAAATTCTTTTTCCCAGTGATTCCATTATTTATCGTGATGAGCAAGCGGTCTCTCAACGCCTGGCGCAAGTTTCCGGATCCTTGCCCCCTAACGTTCATACGCCGGTGCTCATGCCGCTGGTAAGCTCCATTCGCTGGGTTATGGTGGCCGCGATCACAAGCCGGAACAACGACACCCGCCATTTGCGAACTGTGGCTGATTGGGTCATACAGCCCCGCCTGCTGGCGGTACGCGGCATATCGGAATTGGCCATTTATGGAGGCCTGCAAAAGGACTACCGCATTGAGCTAAGGCCAGGTCGATTGATTCAATATGGTTTAACAGTTCAACAGGTACTCACGGCCGCACACGGTGCCACAGGCCTCGTGGGGGCCGGATTTGTCACCACCCCCAATCAGACCATGACTTTTCGGGTGCATGGGCAAATTAAATCGCTGACGCAGCTGGGTGAAACGCCGGTGGCTGAACATGGAAGTCAGGTGATCACGCTGGCGGACGTGGCGCATATTCAAGTGAGTCATTTACCACAGGTTGGCGCGGCGTCGATCATGGGAAAGCCCGGCGTATTGATGATGATCGGGCAGGCGTATGGTTCCAACCTATTGCATGTCAGCGCGCGGTTACAAACAGCCCTGGCAGCGCTGAAACCCCTGCTGGCACAACAGGGAATTGTTCTGCATGATCACATATTGCGGGCCGCGACTTTCATCACCATCGCCTTACACAATCTCATTGACTCCCTGTTGATTGGAGCGGGGCTGGTCATTTTAGTGCTGGTGCTATTTCTAGGTGATTGGCGCACCAGTCTGATTTCCTGCTTGGCGATACCACTATCACTGCTGGCGGCCATCACGATTCTTACACATCTGGGCCAGACCATTAACACCATGACCCTAGGCGGATTGGCGGTGGCCATTGGCGAAGTGGTTGATGACGCCGTTATTGACGTTGAAAATATTACGCGCCGCCTGCGGATTAATGCGCTGTCGGAGGCACCACGTAAAGCGCTGGGCGTAGTGCTTCACGCATCTTTGGAAGTGCGAAGCGCGGTCGTGTTCGCCACGTTCGCGGTCATTCTCGTATTTCTGCCAATTTTTGGTCTCGGCGGTCTGGCGGGGCGGTTTTTTGCGCCGCTGGCAGTTGCCTATATTGCGGCGGTGCTGTCATCGTTGCTTCTCGCCCTGACGCTCACGCCGGCGCTGTGCATGGCGTTGTTGCCGCAGGTGGCCGTGCGCCGCCACGATGCCTGGTTGACCGGCCATATCAAAACCGGCTATCGACGTTTACTGACAGCGGTGGAACGCTGGCGGACGGCCGTGATTGCGCTCGTGGCGCTGGTAACGCTGGCGGGGCTTGCGCTGGCGCCGTTTTTGAAAACCGAATTTTTTCCGCGTCTCAACGAGAATAACTACGTGGTGCATCTGGCGCTGGCCCCTGGATCATCGCTTCAGCAATCCATCACCATTGGGAACCGGATCACTGCGGATTTACGAAAAATTCCCTATATCAAGTATGTTGTGCAGCGTGCCGGCAAACCCGCGCTGGTTGGAGATGTGCGGGGACCGCAATACAGTGCCTATCAGATTCTGGTGAAATCTCTTACGACCGGACAGGCACAAAAATTCCGTGCGGATATGGCGATACTCATCAAAACATTTCCTGGTGTGCTGATTTCCTACAACAGCGTATTATCCGAGCTTATCAATCAGGCTATGTCCGGCTCCGGTGCCCCGGTGGTCGTGCAGGTGATCGGCAATAAGTTTCCGGCCCTTCATCACGCAATGACCATGATCACGGCAGCATTGAAGAAGGTTCCCGGCGCACGCAGTGTGGTGCCGCAGACCGCCTCATACGCCCCGGAAATTAGGGTGCGACTGCGGCACAAGCAGCTACAGCGCTGGGGCCTGTCTCCGATGAATGTCCTGGCACGAATCCACATGCTGATTCGTGGTTGTACCGTGGGACATATCTATCATGGCACGCGGGTGTGGCCCGTGGTGGTGACGATGGCACGTCGTTACGCCAGGCGTATTGCCTCTATGGACCAACTTCCCATTCGTACGCCAAGCGGCACTTGGATTTCATTGGCGGACGTAGCCAGAATATATGAAGGCCGCGGCTTTTATTTAATATCCCATATTAATGGCCAACGGGCACAGATGATCAACATCCACCTTAAAGGCACAACCGCCGGGCAATATGTCAAAGCGGCACAACGGGCTATTTCTAAACTTCATCTTCCGCGAGGAGTATTGGTAAATTTCACCGGCTCTGCCGAGGCTGCCGCCACAGCGCAGCACGACCTGTTGGTACATTCCGGCATCGCGCTGGTGGGCATTTTGCTGCTGCTGTTTATCGTGCTCAAAAATATCAACAATGTGCTGCTGCTGTTAATTAATCTTCCGCTGGCGCTGGTGGGCGGCGTTCTGGCGGCATGGGTCAGCGGCGGAGTACTATCCTTGGGCGCCTTGGTGGGTTTTATCACACTTTTTGGAATTACCCTGCGCAACTCTATAATGCTCATGTCGCATTATCAGCACCTGGTGACCCGCGAGGGTAGAACTTGGAATGTACAAACCGCCATGGAGGGAGCAGTGGATCGGCTGCCGGCAATATTGATGACCGCCATGGTGGCCGCACTGGGCCTGTTGCCGCTGGCACTGGGAGCGGGCGCTCCGGGGCGGGAAATTGAAGGGCCATTAGCGCAGGTAATCGTCGGCGGATTGTTCACCTCCACGCTCCTGAACCTGATCGTCCTGCCCACATTGGCCGCCCGCTGGGCCAAATTCAGTTAAGCCAACTTGCCCTGGCCTAAACCAGCGTGATATTGTGAGTTTTAATTTATTTTCTTAAAAACGAACTGGAACGCTTGACTTTGCGTAATAGTCTAGTAGTATAGACGCCAATACGTTTTTATGCTAGGAGACATTTCAAATGAAACGAATAACCCATCAGAAACTGGCCCGTCGCCAATGTCGTCTCCGGGATCGCCTGGCCCGCCGACACTGGAATAATCAGTCGCATCCCATGCTGCAGGCCCGTAACCTCCGTTATGAATTGGCGGATCGTGATCGTGCCATTTCCTGCGGCGGCATCGGGGCGATGCATCTGCTGGCGCAGCATGTCGGCCTGCCCCAAGCCATTGACCGTAATATCCGCATGCTCAAGCGGCATGTGCCTTATTTTGAAAGCGACCATGT
>JBMFGW010000149.1:0-7107 GCA_049977145.1 Phycisphaerae bacterium | reverse complement strand
CGGCATTACCATGAATCACCAATTGGTTTACAACCTCTGGGCTAAAATTGCCCACGCCCGAATTCGCTACTACAACGCCACAGCCGAAAAAAGTGGAGCGGTACTGGCACAGGTGTTCTCGGGATTTATTCTGACCTACCACAGCCGAAATCCAAGGAGGGATATTACCCTGTTTATGCAGATTCACTTTGCCGATAGTCGCCGTAACATGCAGAAAAAGAGAGGAATTACCTACACAGATTGTATTGGCGGGGCACATCCCATCGCCGTGATTGTGAGTTTTGTGCCTCCGGGCGGATATCCGTTCCGATTCCGGGCAAGCCAGGGGCCGCTGCATCATCTGCGCTATCGTCTCAATGGTTTTCTCCGGCAAGCTCTGAACTGTCCCCTGCACTATCGCCGAGCCGATGGCACAACAGGTCGGTTTACGTTTTCACCGCGCGCAAAAGAGTTGAAAAATTGGACGCTAAAATCCATGACGGTGGGTCTGGAAACTCAAAATCGTGATTTCCGCCCTGGTGTAACGGATCATCGTCCACAGGGAAGGGTGTCCGTGGCATTGCAGGTGGCGAATTTGAGTGTAATGGCGCTACCGGTGCCGGGAATGCTGTCTACGGCCATGGGAGCAGAGCCGGTGCCCGCCTCTCCCAAGTCGGTCGGCGGATTGCCTTCCGAACAGGGTGTGCCCAGGGGGCGAATATTCGCTTTTCAAATGAACCACTCGAAGATTTACCCCGGCACGACGCGAAAGATCACAGTTTATGTGCCGGCGGAATATAACGCTAAGCAGCCCGCCTGCGTGATGGTGGAACTTGATGCGTTGATTTTAAACCTCAAACGATATGATCCCATCAGCTACCGGGCCTTTGACAATCTTATTTATAAGAAGCAGATGCCGGTCACCATTGCCATCGGCGTAAGCCCGGGCGCGGTGGCTTCCGTCGGGCCTCCGGGCAATAATCCCCGGTTTAATCGCAGTTGCGAGGGCGATTCCATGAATGGTAATTTCGGGCGATTTCTTATCGATGAAGTGCTGCCGGCCGTGGAGAAGCATCGCACGCCCGGGGGGTTGCCCATACGCCTGACCAACAATCCAAATGATCGCGCGATCTGTGGTGAAAGCACAGGTGCCATTGGGGCCTTCACCGTGGCGTGGCATTATCCCAACGCCTTCCGGCGGGTATTTTCAATTGTGGGAACCTATGTGGATATGCGGGGTGGTGAACGCTATCCGACACTGATTCGTAAGACGCTGCCCAAGCCACTGCGGGTTTTTATCACCGACAATAATCATGACGTACAGGGATCGGTTGGCGATTGGTGGTTGGCCAACCACAGGATGTATCAGGCCCTCAAGTATTCCGGTTATGCGGTACATCGCTTTTGGGGTGTCGGTGGCCATAGTGCCACGCCGGCGGATACCATTTTGCCCCAAGTTCTGCGTTGGCTATGGAAAGACTGGAAAAAGCCGATTCAGGCCGGCCCATCACAAAACTGGGTTTTACAAAGTGTGCTGGCACCCCATCCGGTATGGCATGTCGCGGCCAAAGGTTTTTCATCATCGGGAAGCATGGCCGTGGATCCGAAAGGCCACGTATTCCTGGCGGATGCGAAAAACGGAGAAATTTATCGGCTCCATGAAAACGGAGCCGCCAGTGTTTTTGCTAAAGGATTGCCATCGGAAAAAATCGGGATTGCATTTGGCCCGAAGGGACATTTATATGCCGTGGAATCAAAAACAGGCCGGGTTGTGCTTTTCAACTCCCACGGCGTGGCACGGACAATTGCCCATGGCATTGAGGCATCGCAATTGGTCATCAACCATGCCGATGTTATTTATGCCGCCGGCACCCGCGGCACCGGTCGGCATTCCGGCACCATCTGGCGCGTCCAACCTGATGGCGAAACAGCAGTTGTGGCTGGCGGATTAAGACGATTGACGGGATTGGCCTTCACCCCGGATGGCCATTGACTGTGTGCGGCGTGACTCCATAACCACTTCGGTTACAGCTTTCAGGTTTTACCCGATGGCACGCTGCGTTATGGCCAGAACTTTTATTACTTTGAACGGCCCTATACCTCGTCCGGGAGCCGAACCGGCGAGTTATGTACCGATCGGCAAGGTTGGCTCTATGCCGCCACGGTCATGGGGGTTGAAATGCTGGATCGCAATGGTCGAACCCAGGGTATATTACCCGTGCCGGGTGAAACTGCGGTGACTGCGGTAACCTTCGGTGGCCAAAACTTTCATACGTTATTCGCGCTTAGCCGGGGCAACGTATACGCGATGACCATGAAAAATCAGGGAGCGCCATGTTGGCTCGCTCCGATCACACTGCCGCCGTGGGCACCATGGTGAGGCATCACTGGATTCTACCGACCGTTTATCCATTTTGAAAAACAGGTGATTATGCGTTTTTCTTTCCCGCAATTGTACCGCCGACCGCGGAATCGGCGGGTGTCGCCTGGCCTTGATCGCATGAGCGGTACGTTCACCATACTTTCATGTGTGGTCGCCGTTCTGACTGCGGGGTATGTGGCCGCAGCCGGTTCAGTGGCCCGACCATGGGCCGATCGACCACCCACGTTAGACCCTTCCTTTGGCCTACCGATACCGGCGTCGGCAGCGGCGGCTCGGAAGGGTGTCACGCCACCGTTCTGGATTTGGGCCGCCCAAACCCGCAACAACCAGATCATTTATCTGCGGCATTCATTCAAACTCTCCACCGTTCCGCACCGGGCGTTGCTCTACGCCACCGCGGATGATCATTTGGAGGTATTTCTCAACGGCAAGCTGGTAACCAGCACCTTTCAAAAGCATCACGAGGTTTGGCAGCGCGTCCGGAAAATATCCGTAGCCGGATTCCTTCGCCCGGGTATAAATGTCATCGCTGTCCGCGCTGAAAATATAGCGGCGGCGGCTGGTGTGTTGGTGGCGCTGATCGGCGATCAGAAAACGCTCTGCGACACCAACGGCACCTGGCGGGTGACGGAGCGTGTTCCCGCCGGGACAATGTGGATCACTCGTTTATTTGATGATTCACACTGGCGACATGCAACAGTTGAAACGCCTTACGGCGGAGGTCCGTGGGGACAGGTGCATCCATGGATGTCCGCTGGTTATCTGGCCCACCTGTATTTTCAACCGCTTCATGTCACAGTACTGCACGGGCGTGCTGATTTTCAGGGCGTTACATCGGTACCGGCGGCATTGACCCCGGAGGATATTGTGGCCGTCCGGCCCGACTATGCCGGGCGATCCTTACTGGCACCAGCCCATGAAATCCATTTGGTGGTAACACCATCCGGCGCTAAACGCCACCCTGAACTGCTGTTACGTTTCGGCCAGGAGGTGGCCGGTCGCATTCAGGTGCGTGGCTCCGGCGGGACGGTGCTCATTGGCACGGGAGAATCCCGGGGTGAAGCTCTGCACGGGCCATGGGGCGGCGTACATGCGCTGAATTTGGCTGGCGGAGAAACCCAATCCACACCGTACAGCGCGTTTCGTTATGCCACGGTGAGCTTCAGCGGGCCAGGGCCGATTACGCTTAACTGTCTGCGGCTGGATTTCAAATACTATCCGGTGCAATACCGTGGCGCGTTTGCGTGTTCGGATCCGCTGCTGACAAAAATATGGTACACGGGGGCGTATACCGCGCATTTGTGTATGCAGGAACAAATCTGGGATGCTCCCAAACGTGATCGGGCGATGTGGATGGGCGATCTGCAAATTTCCGGTCAGGTGATTAACAACGTTTTTCTGGATCGATTCCTGATGGAATTGACCATGAATGATTTGCGCCAATCCGCCCAGCATGGGCGTCCGGCGACAGCATTGCCGACAAGGTATATTAACAATACAGCCTGGGGCGGCATCCCCGGCTATTCCAATGCCTGGTTTTGCGGATTATCTGATTTCTACCAACACACGGGCGCGATCCACTATTTGCGTTCGCAGCATCAACTGCTGCTGTCTATGCTTCGTTATGTCAAGCAAGGTTTCAACCGGAAAAATATCTTTGTTAATAAAAACAATGGCTGGTGTTTTGTCGATTGGGCTGATCATCTGGCGCCGCCCGGCACGCTTGGCGCATCGACGCCACAGACGCTGGCCGCGACGGATTTGTATACCTGCTGGGCCGTGCGGCGGGCGGTTTTTTTACTTCAGGCTATGGGTGATACGGCCAATGCCACCAAATATGCCCGCTGGGATCGCCACCTTATCCGCGCGGCGCGCAAGTATTGGGCCAATCCCAAAACGCACACGTATACCAATCTCCGGCAAGTCAACGCCATGGCGGTTATCTCCGGTGTGGCGGATTCAGCGCAGCGCGCCGCGATCTTCGCCCGGATTCTGGGGCCGAATTGTCCATCCTGGAAGCAGATCGCCACTCCCTATTACAACAATTTTGTTATCGTTGCCCTCAGCCGTCTCGGTCATACCCATCAGACATTGAATTTCATACGGTATTATTGGGGAGGAATGATTCATAGAGGAGCTACGACGTTCTGGGAAACTTACAATCCGTCCTGGCCGAAGAGACATTTTGCCCCTTACGCGATGAGCCGCTGCCACGGCTGGTCGGCCGGCGTGACAAGCTGGCTGACGGAATGTGTTTTGGGTGTACAACCACAGTCCGGCGGATTCGCCCGAACCACCATCGTGCCGCATCTTGGCGGTCTTGAGTGGGCGCGTGGGCGTGTTCCCACGCCACATGGGAATATTGCTTTGCGCGTGGTCAAAACCAGCACGGCTGAATCGATCACCTTAACGTTGCCTCCGGGGATACAGGCGTTGGTCGGCGTTGTGGGCCGCTCGGTCACGGTAAATGGTTTCCCCGCCAAACCTGTACGGCGGGGGCATAAGCGCAGTTATCTGAACCTGACCCGACCGGGAATTTAGAGAATTTTGGGAAATTAATGCAATTGATATATACTTAACGCGACCATTGGTGGTACATTATTTTATAAAGGATAGTGAGTTATGGATAACCAACCTGATACAACAGAATCGCGCCGCGCGTTTCTTAAAGCCGGCGTCGGCGCACTGGGTGCATTAACCTTAAGCCAGTCGCCGCTGGAAAGCATTGCCGCCGATTCCGGCCAACCGCGGCACCGGCCTAACTTTGTGTTCTTCCTCGGGGAGGGCGTGCGTTGTGATGAACTTAGTTGTATGGGCAATCCGATTATCCGCACGCCGAACATGGATCGCATTGCGCATGAGGGTATGACTTTTCGCAATTCTTTTGTCGTCCATGCGCTGTGCGCGCCTTCGCGCGCCATTACCCTTACCGGGTTTTATTCGCATACCACCGGCGTGGTGGATAATTTCCGCACCACCGGCGAGCTGGATGTTCCGGGGCAGGTGATTCCGCCGAATTTCCCCCTGCTTTCGGACATGTTACGCAAGGCCGGCTATGAAGTGGCGATGTTCGGCCGGGCCAATGTGAATGTTGAAGATCGGTATTGGGATTATTACTTCGGATTCAGAGGCTGGATCGATAATTACAACAAGCCCGTTCTGCGGGAGTGCATAGCAGGGAAATGGTCCGAACCCCGGGAATATGACGGCTACGTCGATGATCTGACAACAGCCCGGGCCATGCAGTGGATTGAGCAAAAGCATGACAAGCCCTACTGTGTGTTTGTCTGGTTTAATGCCCCGCACGCACCTTTTTACCGGCCCCGTCGGCTGCTGGATTTATACAATGGCGTCAAGATTCCCAAGCCATCGACTTTCGATGACGACCTGAAGAACCCTCCGTACCCCGGCAAACCCCGCGATAGCGCCATCGCATTGGCCAACAATAAAATAGGCACCACGGTGCTAAGCACCGACGATCCTCGGACGCTGGAGGAAGTGGTCAAAGACCATTACGCCGGGGTCGTGGATAACGATTATAATGTCGGGCGCGTGGTCAAAGTGCTGGAGCAAACCGGTACACTCGACGATACGGCCATTATCCTCAGTTCCGATCATGGCTTTTTCCTTGGTGAGTGGCGCATGTATGACAAGCGCTTCATGTATGAGCCTTCGATTCGGGTGCCTCTGATGGTCCGCTATCCCCGGCTGGTGAAAGCAGGAAGCGTCAGTGAGCAAATGGCTCTCAATATTGATATTGTGCCGACTATTCTGGAATTGGCGGGCACGGCTGTACCGGGGTCTCGACCGGGGAAAAGTCTTGTGCCGTTGCTGCAAGGCAAGTCACCCGACAACTGGCGAAAGGACTGGCTGTATGAATATTATGAATATCCATACGCGCAAGGCGTACGTCCGCATCGTGGCGTTCGCACGGAACGCTACAAACTTATTCATTTTCACACCGTGCCGCAATTTCCGGAATTACGCGAGCAGTTCGAGCTTTATGACCTGCGCGAGGATCCCGGAGAACTCAACAACCTGTATGGCAAACCCGGCTATGATGCGCTGGCGCAACAACTGCTGGATCGGATCAGCGAACTGCGTAAGGAAACCCATGACCATACCACGGATGCCACGACTTAATGAATTTTGGCGACGTCTTTTCTTGATGGTGAACGATGCCTAAAGGTTCTAATCTGTTGTTTGTTTTCGCCGATCAGATGCCGCGGCATGGATATGCGCTGTGCGGGTAACCCGCAGGTCCGCACGCCTAATATGGACCGCCTGGCGGAACAGGGCTTGCGCCTGACCAACGCTATTGCCACCACCCCGGTCTGCGGCCCCAACCGCGGGGTTCTTCTAACCGCCAGTTATCCCACCACCACAACGGTCATGGCCAACGATATACCGTTACCGGAAGGCCGCCCGACACTGGGTTCGGTGGCCCGTGCGCAGGGTTGCCGCACCGGCTATATCGGCAAATGGCATCTGGATGGCATGCCCCGTGATAAATTTACGCCGCCGGGACCGCGCCGTTTTGACTGGGATTTTTGGGCCGCCTATAACTGTTCGCACGATTATTTTCATCCCCGCTATTACCGGGATGATCCAAAGGTTATTGAACCCGGCGGATATGAGCCGACGGTCCAGACCGATCTGGCCATTAACCCGGAGTTTAGCCATCAAAAACGATAAAACCCTTGCGGAGCAAGGGTTTGGTTCATTTTGTCACTTCCCGTTACTGG
>JBMFGW010000148.1:0-7166 GCA_049977145.1 Phycisphaerae bacterium | reverse complement strand
TGCCGGATGACCGGCGATGATGATAAAGGCCCGACGGCCACGCTGCTGGCGATGCCGACCGTCCTGCAACGGCGGGCGTTCGAGTTACTGGAGTGTACCCAGTAACGGGAAGTGACAAAATGAACCAAACCCTTGCTCCGCAAGGGTTTTATCGTTTTTGATGACTAAACTCCGGTTTAAAAAAAGCCGTTGCCATCGCCCCGAACAATTCCTATGCGCAGCGCAATTTAGGCGCGGGCCTGATGAAGCTGAGCCAAATAGATGATGGAATCGCCCATCTACGGCGGGCCACTGAACTCAAACCAGATGATCAGCAGGCTTGGTTTGGGCTGGCTCAGGCATTGGACCTGAAGGGTGATAAACTGTCGGCTGATGAAGCACTATCGCGGGTCCTTGAAATTGACACTCAAAGCGAGCTTGCCGAACAGGCCCGCACGCAACGTCGCAAATATGCGGAGGAGACCTTCCGAGCATCGGCCTCTGGAATGCCCCGTATGGATGCGGTGATGTACCTTGTGGGCGCATTGGAAAAATTTGGCGGCATGGCGACATCGGAAGTTCAGAAAATCGCGTTTGAGATTGGAAAGATGGGGCAAACCGGGCTGGATGTAAACAGCCCCGATCAGAAATATCGGCTGCGAACATTACCGGGCCAATTCAGCGGCCTGCATCTGGTGTGCCTGATGTACGCGGCCTTCAAAATCATCAATCCCAGTATGGACATCGGCATGGACTTTAGCAAAGAATATCAGATGGCAAAAACCTTGCACGGGAAGAAGTAGGCAATTCGTGCGGCCATCCTTCGAATGCTTCGCCTGTTTACTCCAACACCGCCTTGCTGAACGCGTCCGCTGGATCGCCGTAGAATTCAATGCTGATTTTTGTTGCCATGTCGTCTGAAAGATTAAATAGCTGCTTTCGGGATGATATGGGCATCAGCACCGAGGCTGCCCCCTTTTCCACCGCCAACTCCACAATGGCCACCGGGTTTGCAATCACCTCCACTGATCCGCCCAAGTTCAGCGCCCCGACAACAATTAACCCACCCTTTATGCTGCGCTCCAGCAGGCCGCTGCACAGCGCCAGCAGCACCGCCAAGCCCAGTCCACCGCCGGCCTTATCCACATCCAAAGCACGCAACTGCACTGAAAACTCATGCTCGCGCGGGTCGCGGTCGCCCACGAGTTCCTTCGATCGCGTGTATAGATTCTGTTCGCCGTACCGCACACTTTCTCGAAAGGCCGGTGGCACTGGAGCGTTCAGTATCCTTACCCCGCCTCCCGGACCAGCCGTCGCCTCAATGCGATACAGACCCGGTGCGGAATCCTGACCGCCCGCACTGATGGCCCAGACCTGTCCCGGCGGCAGCGGGTCGCTTTCAATGCGATCCTCGCTATGTAACTCGGGCGTTGAGACAAATTGCTCCACGCCGTCCACACCCATGAAGTAACTGAAATGGCTGTTGCGGAACTCCGTCTTCAATACCCGTTTCTGTTGTTCTTTCACGCGCCGCCGACATTCCAGAGCCACGCGAATGATTTTTTCCAACTCCTCATCCGGCACCGGCATACCCGGATCGGGAAACAGCAGCTTCAGCATCCCGCTGCAGGTTCTGGTTACCGCTTCAATATCGCGACCGCTCAGTGCGCCGCCCCAATTCACACGCCCCTGCAGCACCGAAAGCCGGCTTGACTCACGTAATTTTGTCCAACACTCGGAAATAAAATCGCTGACCAGTCCAAAGTGTTCGGTCAGTTGCTCTTTGGGATTGACCTTGGGAAACTCCCAGCCCGGCACATAGCAATGCAGACGGTCCATAAATGCTGTGTCATACCGCATCTCCGGCGGCAGCGGTGCCAGCAGATGGCTGAGCCGCTGTTGCTGCTCGACATCCACATCCAGATTCCCCACCATCACAATGCTGCCCGACGCTCGGATGCTCTCTTTCCCGCGCGAAAACTCGCCCGACGCCATGTACCCCTTCATAATATTGACACCGTCCTTCTGATCAAAGGAGATGCCCGCCACCTCATCAAAACATACCACGTCATAGTGGCACACCAGCCCCCGCTGACCGCTCGCGTTGTTCACAAACATCTTGGCAACCGTCGCCTTGCCGCCCGAAATCAGGTGCGAGTAGGGCGATATCTGCTGGAACAAATGGCTCTTGCCCGTACCCCGCGGGCCGAGTTCCACCATGTTGTAATTGCGCTCCACAAAGGGAATCATCCGCAGCAATGTGACAATCTTCGCGCGTTCTGAAAGTCCCGCCGGTTCAAGCCCAATTGAGCGGATCAACAGATCCCGCCATTCTTCGGTTGTGAACTGACCCCGCGCCCGCGCCATGACGCTTAGCACATCGGACTTGGAGAGTTGTATCGCCCGCAGACTCTCAATTGCAAATGGCCGGCCATTTTTTTCCTGCGCAATGGCCCCGTCGTAGGTCAACGTTACCTCCGCATAGAAACCGTCCGTCAGCATCCGCTCGTGCTCCCGCACCAGGCTGTCCTGAATCCGCACATCATCAAGTTGCAGACTCGGCAACTCTGCCAGAAAGCAGTCATTGCGCGAGTCCAGCCGCGCTTTGACAATATCAATCAGCTTGACCGATCCCTTTTCCCGGGCACGGGCCTTAAATAATTCCTCCTGTCCCGTGCGCACCGCCCGGTCCGTGAGTTGCCGCTCCACTACCTGCAAGCCCTCGGCGATCTCCGCCTCATTGACCGTGGCACAGTATCGCCCCAGCAGAAATTCCACGACATACGTGGGCACGGGATACTGGCGGCTGTACCGCCGTACCAAATCTTTCCGTACCAGGTAGCCGTCGAACGCCGCCGCCGCCAATTTATCAAGATGGTCCAATTCCATTATCACTTTTCGCCTCCAATAATCGTCGCATGTTTGCAAACCACGCGGCCCGAAGTGTCTACAATAACCAAACTCACCGATGTCCCGTCCAATGCGTCATCTGCCACCAAAAGCGCCGCCTTGCCGCCGGCATCCAGCGGCTTGGACTCAGTGACGCTCGACTCGGCCAAGTTTGGCTTGGTGCGTAAATCAGCCCTCAATCCCGCCGCCGCCGGCTCTACCAATACCCGGCAACGCAGGGCCACCCACTGAACATCACGCACTGCGGCAATCACTGCGCGCGGTCCGCCCGCCGCGACAAACGTCAGCACCGGAATCACACATTCCTGCAGGCTCACCCCTCCGTGCGCATAAACCTGCCCGTTCAAAAAACAATGCGCACCGGGCGCGTAGGCAAAATGTTCCTCCGGATTCCACGACCAGCCGGCCACCGGAAGGTCCATACGCGAGGTATCTTTGATTGCCGCGCACCGCGACCAGCGGCTCTCGACGAGATACTTGGGCAGTTGCACGCCCGGCATTCCACCCGGCACCAACAACCAGCCATGATCCGTCACCACACACACACGCCGCCAGCCGGCCTCCAGCAGTCCTTGTATCCGCTCCATCAGCAGCCTTAACTGGTCGACAATGCGACCGGCCAACTTCCCTGCCAACGCATGACCCAGTTTGTCGAATTCGCCGAACTCTGTCCACCCGCGCGCCGCTTCGGCTTGCGGTTCACCGGTCTGCGCGGGACCAAGCACCTGAAAACCTGCCCCAGCCAGCAGCTTGCGGAACCGTTCGATATTCAATGCTTCGCCAGTATCTCTGATTTCCGGTGTAAAATCAGGCCCCAAATTTCGCCCCTGCAATTTATCCACCACCGGCGATACCGCCGGCTTCGCCGTTGCTGTCACGGTCGGTAACGCCGCCCAGCGCCACCCGTGGGAAACCTCCATATTCGATTCCCCGCCCAGCTCCGTCAATCGTTGTCCGAGGTCAAACCGCAGAGCATCCACAAACAAAATGCAAGTTCCCGCCTCCGCCTTCGCCATTGTCTGCTGCGCTGCTGTCGGCAATGCCCCTACGCCTGCGCAGCGCTGAAAATTCCGCGCTGTGTCATCCAGCCACGGCAAATACATACAACGTGCCGCCGCCCCAACCGCCGCCGCGTCCTCCGCCGTCTTCACGCACGCCAACGCCCGCACTATCGCGTCGTCGGCCAGATAGCCACCTTCAACGTATAATCGGGCCATCGCTCCCGCGGAGTCGCCACCCAGCGCCTTACCGGTTCGTTCCGCCAGCACCACCAGGTACCGCAGCGCCTCCGCCAGCGGGCACAATTCCATCTTCGCCCACACCCAGCCTCGCCGCACTTGGTGCTGCAGCTCCAACGCCTGCACCGCCCGCCGCGCATCGGCCGCGCTTTTCGTAGCCAATTCCGCCAGCGCGCCGCGCAAGGAGGTCTCCATCGCCTCATTCTCATCGGGCCACGGCTCTTTCTCAAAAAGCAACGCCCCGCTGGGTTTGGCCCGCCGCAATAAATCGATAATTCCCGGATATAATGTCGGAGCCTCAGTGAACCGCCGCCACACTCCCTCCCACGCATCCTTGCGCCCGCCGAGTTTTTCGCCGCCCACAATTGCCCCTGCGGTCTGTGGATCAAAACCGTAGTCCTCCCGGCAACGGCTGCAAAACGCTGACCACATAGCCTGATCCCATTGGCCCCGCGTTGCCTCCGGATTGCCCAGCCACAGCAGCAAATCACGCGGTGTATCACCAATCAGCAACCGGTCAAAATCCTCCGCCTCCAGACGCCGGCCCACCAACCGCGCCGCCGGCGTCACCCCAAGCTGCGCCAAGGCCCCCTGCATGGCCTGCAATGTGCGGTAATCTTCCGCCACATCCAGCCCCAAGCCCTCTTCGTCATTGATCAGAAACGCCCGAACGCTCCAGTCTTTTCCGTTCCGTTGCGTCCACAACGCTCCGCGATACTGCAACTCCACCAGCGGCTTGAGTTCATCCGGACATTCCTCTACCGCCCGGAGCGTCTGCCGGCTCACGCCCGGCATATAGATGATCGGCGGTGTCACCGGCGACCAGGTAAGTTCGGGAAATTTCTCGGCCCTCACACCTGGTTCAACCGCACAGCGCAGCCAGATCGCCGGCCCGGTCCGGGCATCCGAGTTGTAATCGCCGAGTGTAAAAAGATCCGGGCATTGTGGCCGCATCCGCTCAACCAAGGGCCCCCATTGGCCATCGGCATCCGTCCATAGCACCGCCGCCGGGGTCACCATGTCGTTGGTGTCACACCGCGCAGCGCGTTGCAGCGAGGCCAGCACCGCCGCCAATAACGTGGGATATGCTCTGGCATCGCTCATTGGCCGCCTCCGATGGTCTTCTCAAGCTGGGCAAACAGACGATCACACCACTTGCAATGTGTGCGTACCACTTCCGGTTTCACGCATTTAAGCAGCTTCCCCCCATCGTGAATTTTTAGATACTCTTTAGCAGGCGTATTCCGCGTGGCCTGCCGCAGCGCATTTTGAATATTGTCCTTCGTCCGGCTCTCAGCGAGATTGGCCGCGGGAAGTTTTCCGGCATCAAGATTGCCGCCAAAGTGCCGCTTCAGCGCGGCCGGATCCGCCAGAAACCATGCCTCCATACATGCCACCATCATCTGGCATTGCGAATCATCAACGCCCCTTGGCTGGGTCCACCGATCCCCCTCGCGGTTCTGCAGGTGTGCCCACGGTGAAACCGAAATGGCCACCGGATCTTCGGAATCCACCAGCAGCACGTTGAATACCTCCGGCTCCTGTTTGACCGCATCGACAAACGCAGCGTAAGTCTGACTGCGGCCTCCACAGATAACCAACTGCCAGCGGATGGCTTTCTTTCGCGCCAATTCGCGCACGGAGTCAAGAAATGCCGAAAAACCTTCCCGCAAGTAACTTTTGGTACCCGCTATATCCCCACCACCTTCAATATAAATGGCGATACTTTTTACCATAGGTTGCCCCCCAATTTGCCGGTGCGCCAAAGATCGCCAAGGCGATAATCCTTAAGCCAGTGTGCCAGTTTCTCCGCGTCCAGTCGCCGCAACTCGGTTCCATTTTCCAGGTAATCACACACCAGCACTGAATCGGTCTTCTCGGTAAATGCCGATACCAGCGCATCGGAGTGCGTGGTAACAATAATCTGCGTTTTTTCTGACGCTTCAACCAGCAATTCCGCCAAAATACTCATCGCGTCCGGGTGCAAACCCAGTTCCGGCTCTTCAATGCAAATTAGCGGTGAGGATTCCGCGTTCAGCAGAATGGCCAAGAGCGCTAGAAATCGAAGCGTACCGTCCGAAAGCCGAGTCGCTGGAACAGGCGATTCGAGGCCATCCTCGTGTAGGTAAATCTGCACAGAACCCGCCAGTACCTTCGTGCTTAACCGTGCGTATCGGGGTAAAAACTTCCTCATCAAACTGTTGAAGCGATTCAATGCGCCGTTGTGTTCTAAGTTGTTCAACACCAGGCCGAGGTTCACCAACTGTGGCAGCAGTACATCCGTCGGAAGATTCGCCGATTGCGGCGCGCGAAGCGCTGCCGATCTTCCAAACCCCCACTCTCGAAATATCTGTATCCCCCCGAATCGCCTGGCAGTGGTGGTAATCTCCGGGTAGGTATCGGGATCTTTCATCTGCGAGAGCACGGACTGCTGCGGATCAATATTTTCCCGTTTTAAGAAGCGGTCAAGGTACCTTCGGTGGGTAATCGGATCTTCGGCATTCTGGGTCACTCTGATCACTGGCCGCCCCGCCTGGAACCGATAGTAAAAGCGGACATCATCTGCGGCTGGATCGGTTTTCACCCAATCCTCAAGTGCCTCATTTGTGATCTCCAATCGGCCGCCGCTATCCGCGAACTCGAGGACGTACAAATGCTCGGCGTTCACCCCGACGGGGCCCAATACGGCGTCGATTCCTGCCTGCCCCAGACCACTCTTTCCGCGCCATATCCAATCGCTGGGAGTACCCCCGATTCGGATGACCGCACTTAGGTCTGTGGGCGTGGCCTTGAGCAGCTCCAACGCCTCAATGAAGTTGGATTTTCCAACCCCGTTAGGACCAATCAGGACATTTAGGTTACCTAGCTTG
This sequence comes from Phycisphaerae bacterium, assembly GCA_049977145.1. Classification (GTDB taxonomy): domain Bacteria; phylum Planctomycetota; class Phycisphaerae; order WQYP01; family WQYP01; genus JAMDCX01. Next base: position 169 of record JBMFGW010000148.1, on the reverse strand, counting down.
ACGGTTTGGCTCGCGGGGCTGAAAGAGAGCAACCCCCTTAGTCGCAAGCTTTTTAACAACGCATTCATCGGCTTTCCTTTCCGGCTTCTCGTGCCGCCAGTTTGAGATTATTGCTGTAATGGCAATTATTCCATCGATTGCCGTCAAATATGTTCCCGCCCATAAAGTT
>JBMFGW010000147.1:0-7190 GCA_049977145.1 Phycisphaerae bacterium | reverse complement strand
GTCAGCTCGTTGTTAACCGGGATTTTATCCCAGTCTCAACGTCCCCCGAAAGGCTCGGCTTCATAGTTTCTTGAGCAAGTTGAAATTCACATAGAACGTTGTTCGTTGATCGTTGCGCTTTGCCATATTGATCCGCGATCAGTGTTCTTTGATCAGTGAAAAGGACTCCTAAATGCTGGCGGCCACAGCCAACTCTCTTGCCCCATCCCTATTTGCTCCCAGTTGAGGCAGGAAGCCGAAATATCCCGACACATCGGGACAGGCCTTTTGCCGCAGGAGTCGGCTAGTGCTCTGTCACGCCTAAATATTAGGATTGACGGAGGGCCAGGGGGTTGTGGGCGCGAAGGGAGGAGGATTGTGTATGGGAACATACATTGACGACGAGCGCCAAAGCCCACGGCCTCCTGGCCCCCGCCCCGCAGGGTTAGCCGCAAACGCCCCATCTGCGGCGTCGCATCGGCTCAATGGGTCTAAGGACCCGGTTTTCGCCGCTGGCTCCTTGCCGCTGACGCCTTTGCGGCCAATCAATCCTAATATTTAGGCGTGACAGAGCACTAGGATGAGGAACGGTTTATATCCTTGAAGTTAGTTGGCCCGATCATCATATTTGTTTCTTAAATGCGAATAAAATCTGACAATCAGTAGTAGCCGTGTGACCGCGTGATGGTCTTTTTTCAGGACAGATAATGAGCCTGTCATAGCGGCGGACTATTCCGGTGATTCCGGATCCATGCGGCATTTTTCAATATGTTCCAAAGGATACCGGGGAGCCTCACCATCACAAATACCCGGACAACGCGCCCCCGCGAGCGTCCAGGCGTCCGGACTTTTCAGATTCATATCCCAAAATGGCCACGTCCGACACTGCGTGGGACGTACCGGATAAATGCCGCACATCGCCTTGCCATCGGAACGTTTAAGAAAAATGCAGTCATAGTTGGAACGTTCAGTCAGGCTGTACGCACCCTTGGCTTTTCGGACATACTTGCGCGTGAAATCATCAAACGGCAAATTAAGAAACGCCGCAATCCGCGTCATATCTTCCAGCGTAAGCCACACATATCCCGGGCCGCCACTGCAGCAGTTTCCACATTGCGTACACGCAAAACGCAATCCCATGGAATACCACGGATCAGGCGAATGCGTTTCCTGATGAATCGGTAAATGCGTATCAGCCATGCAGTCTCAACAACATTTTGCTCATGGCTGCGTGGCCGGTGCGGTTGTTGCGCCGGCTGAAAGCCTGGGCGTAACGGATACATAACAATGCGTGTTGAACCAGCCGCGTTTGATGGTAATCAAACATTCCTCCTGATTTTTCGTAAAATCAAGGCTTATGGCGCTGGGGTCTTGTCGTTCTTCCTGCATTTTCCATTTGTATATGGGCATATTATGCAGAAAAAACCGAGCCACGCTCAGCCGCGGGTCCGAACCGGTGTATAACTCATTGACCAGCCGAATGTTCGACCCCGGAGCGTAGGTGCTTTGCGACCGGCTTAAATCAATGTGCATACCCTTGGGAATCGGAATGTCAGCCACCGGCGGGTTGGGGGCCGAGGGCAAAAGACTGGCCGAATTCTGGCTGCATCCGGCAAGGCCGGCGGCCAAAATCAAAACACCAAAACCGAAAATTTGCATCCTGCGCACGATACACGCTCCTTCACAAAGACCGTATCAACGTCCTTAATTGTTCGCTTGTGAGCCTGCCTTGTCAACCCATCTCAATAGCGCACTGGTCTCAGGAAGGCGATTGATTGGCACGTTTTGCCTTTGCAGGCACTACTGCTGTTCCTGCCGGTTTGGTGGCGGGTGCGGACTGGGTCGCGGCGGGTGCGGTTTCGGATTGGCCTGATTTGAGCACACGGGCAAAACTGACAATAATCAGCGTCAACAGAATCAGCAGGTAAATCCGCAAGGCCATAAGCGATATTTTAACCAGCGGCGTCATTTTCATTCGTGGCATCGGTCACCTCAATTTTATTGAAGAGTCAAACTCGCAGACGGCTCATAAGCCCCTTGGTGATATCATTAAAGTGAATTACCCCCAACAGGTGGTCACGACGATCCACCACCGGTAACATCCTAAAATGGTATTTAAGGAACAACTCCGCCAGATCATCGCGCGTGTCATCAGCTTCGGCCGTCACCACCGGAGAAACCATAATCTCACTGAGAGGCTGCTGATCCCGGGCCAATACAAGGTCGCGCAGATCGACCACGCCCAGGAGCATCTTATCACCGGGTTCAATGACGTAGATGTACGATATCGCATCATGCGGCTTGCTCGAATTTCGGATAAGGGCCAGTACAGCGCCAACCAAAGCCTCTTTCGGCAGCGCCAGGTAATCCGCACTGAGCATGGATTGCGCCACCGATTCCCTTTGTGACAGCAGTTCCCCTATTCGCTGGGCCTGATCCGCGGGCAGAAGCCGCAGCATCTTCGCCGCATCCTCATGCGGTAAAACGGATAGCAAATCCGCAAGTTGCGGGATGGACATTTCCTGAAGAATCTTTGTGGCGCGCTCCTGCCGCAAATCCGCAATCAACTGCCGCTGGGTACGTGGCTCGGCCTCCACCAGGGTTTCCGCGGCAGTCTCAGGCTCGAGTGCCGAAAACAGGGCCTGCTGCTCCTTGCCGGTAAGTTCTTCCAGCGTGTCCGCCAAATCTTCGGGAGGTAGTTCCTCAATCTGCTTGCGCGTGATGGATAACCGCACCGCATCCTTGGCCACCGCATCCTCCAGCGACAGAGGCTGCACATACCGCCAGTTAATCAAGTGCTCCCTCGCATGAAGTATGCGCGAAAGTCCCCATCGACGGAGAAATCCATTAAATGAGGTATCGACATGAATCAAAATCATACGGTCGTGCGAGACCAGCAGGTGTACATCATTGACCACCTCGGTGCGTCGGCCATCCATGTCAAAAATCGTTTTTCCCATAAGGTGTGACTCAAGCAGTATCCATCCCGGCTGATCAATAAAACATGGAAATCCGGCTCCGTACTTGATCGTGGCCGGGTCCGGTTGATCGGGTGGGGAGACAAATACAAAATCATCGTCAATGCGGGTGACTTTCGCCCATGGAATAAGTTCGGCAGGCTTCCCCCATCCGTGTTCGACCACAATGCCGACGGCGTCGGGGTAGGCCTCGGTCATTTTGAAGGCGATATCCGAAATTTTACCGACGCGCTGGGAAATGCTGCTGAAACAAATTTTACGACCACGCAGTTCGGAATAAAAGAACGTGCGGTAGTCCCGCGCGCCATTGGGCGGGCTGGAGGACGCTGGATGCGGCGCGGAACCTGGGGATGGTATTGGCATGGTTCAACCCAATCTATCAAAGCCAATGGAAGAAGCGACCAGCATGTTGCCAGAAGGCAGGTTCCATCACATCCGGAAATATCTGCGTTATACCATACAACGTCGAAACAAAAATAACGAATAGCGCAATGGACCAGTTGGCAATGTTCTGCCACAGGGTATTGACATATTTCCCCATCACGTCCTTGTCGTTGAGGATTAAAATCAGAAAAAAGAGACTCGACGGCAGCAACGTTACGGCCACCACCTGCACAAAAATTGTAATATCGTTCTGCACCGCAACGCTGGCCACCACTGACACCACCCCGGCCAACAGCAGCATCACCACATAGGCCACATAAAACCAGGGAGCATCACGCACCGATTTATTCAGGGAATGTGCCCAGCCGAACAACTCGCCCAGCGCCCAGCTTGTGGAAAGCGATACGCACAAGGCACCGAGCAGGCCCGCATCAAATAATCCGATGGCGAACAACACCTCCGCCCACCGGCCCCAATCGGTTCCATGCGGCATGACCTTCGGCATCTGCAGCGCGGCCTGCTGAGCCGAAGTTACCACGATGTGCCCGTGCGGGTTGAAATAAAATACGCCGGCGGTGGCAATGATGATGAACGCCGCCACAATGCACGTCAACAGTGATCCGGCGAGCGTGTCAATTTTTCCCATTTTGATGTCGTGGACATCCATACCCTTGTCTACCACCGCCGACTGCTGAAAAAATATCTGCCAAGGCGTAATCGTCGTGCCGATATTGGCCATAATTAACGTGATCATGGCGGATATCGGCAAAATCCCGACCAGTGTTGGTGCGTAGAACCCCTTGCCCACCGCCAGCCAGCCTTCTTTGACGTTGCCGGTTTGCATCGCCCAGAATGCGGCCGGGATATATACAAAATTAAATAGACAAAAAAGCATGGTGAGTTTTTCAAACGTCCAGTATTTTCCCGTCACCACGATCATGAAAAGCAGCAATGTGACACCCAGGAATGTAATCCAGGCGGGAATGCCGAAGATGCTCATGGCCTGCGTCATACCTATGTATTCCGTCACCAGCGTGAGCCAATTGACCACCGCGAGGTCAAAGATGGAAAAGCATCCCCAGAACGGGCCGAAGGAATCAAATATGGCCTCCGCATGTCCACGCTTGGTCACCGCACCCAGGCGCACTGTCATCTCCTGCACGTAATAGGCCATAGGAACCAGGATTATGAACGCCCATAACAGGTTAAATCCCGTCAAGGCTCCGGTCTGCACGTAGGTGGAGATGCCGCCGGCATCGTTGTCGGCAATCATGGTGATCATGCCCGGACCAATGACCGCGGCCAGCAGCAGCATTCGGCGCTTGGACCGTCCCATCCAGTGAATACTTTTGTTGATCCAATACACCGTTCACCCGATGGTTCAAACGCCCGACGATTGACAATGCCGCTTGTGCTTTACGCCGGGCGTACAAATCTTCCCAGTTCAAGACAACACTCCCTCGGCACTATTGCGCCGGGAAAAATAAATTATGTCGGCACCGCGCGAATTTGTCACGCGGGGGGCGCTAAATTTGTGATAATAAATTGCTGGCAATTGGTTAAATAATGTTCTAACCGCCACCAACCGCAGTGATGGCAGCGGTCACTAAGAATGGCAGAATCGCAAAAATAACCCGAATTGCGCAGTGATCGGTACAGCCGCACACTTACAGATATCATTTTCCTCCCGTATAATTTCTCCCGGCGGTCGGCCCCGTACATATAACCAGATTGTCTGCCGAGGAGAAAACTTTTATGTCCAGCAATGCTGAAAACGCATTTACCGCATCCACCGGGGATACTATTCCGGGCCTTGGCCCGATTATTTTTGCCGTTGTCGCCGCCGCGTTGGCCGGGCTGCTTTTTGGTTATGATACGGGTGTGGCGTCGGGTATTCAGGGTTATCTGCAAACCTATTTTCACCTCAGCAACGCACAACTTGGCTTCGCCATCGGCTGTCTGGAATTGGGTGCGGTGCCGGGAGCCATGTTCGCCGGCACTTTGGCGGATCGCTTTGGCCGCAAGAAATTACTTATCCTCTGCGCGTTGCTCTTTGCCGCATCGGGTGTGTTGTCCGCCATACCCCGGTCGTTCATGGAATTGGTATTTGCCCGTGTCATTGGTGGCGTGGCCATCGGAGCCTCTTCCATGATCGCTCCGGTATATATTGCGGAGATATCCCCGGAACGACATCGTGGCCGGCTCTGCTCCTTGTTTCAGCTTGGCATTGTCGTGGGCATCGCGGTGGTTTATTGGGTTAATTACTTGATTCTCAACGCCGGCAACCATATTAATGCGGCCCACGCATTGATGGGGACCAATTGGAATCAGACCATGGGCTGGCGCTGGATGCTCGGATCGGAAACATTGCCGGCGATCATTTTTTTCCTCATGATCCTCGCGGTGCCGGAAAGTCCACGCTGGCTGGTGATTAATGATCGCGAGGAACAGGGACGGAACATTCTCACGCGCCATGTGGGTGCGGCGGGTGCGGATCGGGAAATCAAGGCGGTTAAAGAAATAGCCGCCCAGGAAGAGGGAAGGTTTTCCGAACTGTTTACCCCACGATTTCGCTTGCCATTGTTCATCGCCCTGTTTCTGGCGGTATTTTCACAATTTAGCGGCATTAACTCCATTATTTATTATGCCCCGCGCATATTTGCCGCGGCCGGCATGAAAACCGCCAATGCCTTTGGTTCCACCGCGCTGGTGGGAATGGTGAATTTAGCGTTTACATTCATTGCCGTGGGATTTGTGGACAAGGCCGGACGGAAGCTGTTACTGGCCATCGGCACGGCCATTCAGGTGGTGGCATTGGCTTCAGTGGGGCTGATCTTTGCCTTTGCCGATCGTGTGCCGGGAAAGTCCATGGTGCATGGTCATCTTGTTTCCACCATGGTGATTCATTTCAGCCATGAACAAATTGTGATTTTGCTCACGAGCATATTGACATTTATCGCCGCATTCGCCATGGCAATGGGCCCTATGCCGTGGATTATCATCTCCGAAATTTTCCCCGCCAGAATCCGTGGTCGGGCGGCATCCGTGGGCGTGCTGACGCTGTGGATCGCCGTTTATGTCGTGGCACAAACCTTTCCAATGCTCAAGCACAGCGTGGGGCTGACCGTGACCTACTTTATCTATTCCGGCTGTTCTCTGATCAGCTTCCTGTTTGTCCTGCTGGTGCTGCCGGAAACCAAGGGCAAAACGCTCGAAGAAATTGAAGCCTACTGGCATCACCGGCATGAGAATAAATCAGCCAGAATGTAGCGCCCCATGCGGGATTATTCAGCCGAGACAAAGGCAATGCTCATCACACGTTGCGCGATCATGGTGGCCTGCTGGTGCTCAATACAGTCCGGATCACGCGGATCGGGGATGCAAGCGGACATACGCTTTACCAGATTCAGCCGCCGATCCGCTTCCCGCAATAACAGGGCCCCGGCATCCGAGGTGATCTTGCCGCCATCAAATTCAATGAGCACTTTCTGACGCCGAAGCGACGACAATGAGATGGCTTTGGTGGTACAGTCTGTAGACATCACTTGGCCTCCGCGCAAACTTACAAAGTACTATCACGACATTGATTTTACTAAGTGTAACGCCTGCGCCCAAATCGCCGTCAGTTAAAACTGATGAAATATCCGGGCTAACCCTTCAGCCGCGTCCGACCGCACTGCTTGCGGTCAATGACGAGGCGGCGGCCACGACCATCAGGGTAGCTACGGAAATGGGAATAAAAGTGCCAGGTGATCTTTCCATCGTTGGTTTCTCCGATGAACTGCTCGCCTCGTTCACACTGCCCACGCTGACAACCGTCGCCCAACCCCACACCGACATTGGCCGACG
>JBMFGW010000146.1:0-7385 GCA_049977145.1 Phycisphaerae bacterium | reverse complement strand
GAATTGTTCGCCCGCACTCTGGCGGATACATCCCTGGGCAGCCCGCTGGCGTTTAGCTGGTCCAGCCACCTTAGCACTGCGGTTACAAACACCTGGTGGGTTAAAGATGGCAATTATTCGATTTGGGAAGGTTTGGGGTGTTGTGGGCAAAGCACCATGGATGTGGAATATGACGGCAGTTTTTCAATCGTTGCCTTATTCCCGGATTTAAAGCTCGCCCAGATGCAGAATATGCTCAAATACCAGAATGCCCAGGGGCAAGTGCCGCACACCTACGACGGCGACTTTACGCATATTGATCAGAGCGGCTGGGGCCGGGTGGATATGAATCCGCAGTTTGTCATGATGGTGTATCGTGATTATCTCTGGACCGGGGACAAGAAATATCTGAAGGACATGTGGCCACATGTGGTCAAAGCAATGCAGTACACCGGATCGCTGGATACCAATGGGGACGGCCTGCCGGATAAAGATACCCGCTTCCAGACGTATGACCAGTGGGGCCTGCGTGGATCGCCATCGTACATCTGTTCTTTGTGGATTGGGGCCTTGCAGGCGGCCATTAAAATGGCTATTGCCCTGGGCCATCGGTCGGAGGTGGCACCGTGGGAACAGACGCTGGCAAAAGCAGCGGAAAGTTTCGACCGCATGTTATTTAACGGCCAGTATTACAGCCTGTGGGTGGATGGCACTAAACGCGATGAGGTTTGCATGGCGGATCAGATCAGCGGGCAATGGTTCAGCCATCTGATCGGGCTGCCAACCGCCATTTCCCGGCAGCATTTAGCATCCGCCCTGCATAGCATTCTGAAATATAATTTCAATCCGGAAACGGGATTGCGGAACGCCAGTGTGCCACACGGTAAACGCCATCTTTTGATTTTGGATAATTTACAGGCCGGTGGGGTATGGTCCGGCGTTGAATATGCCTTCGCCTCATGTCTGATGGATTATGGCCATTATGCTGATGGCGCGGAATTGGTGGCGGCGGTGAATCGGCGGTATCTGCGGGCGGGAATGCCGTGGAACCATGTGGAATGCGGGGATCACTATTCCCGCCCCATGAGCAGTTGGGCCACCTTGTTGGCGGCCACAGGTTTCAAACCCGACGTTCCGCGGCAGACCTTGGCCCTTACACCCAGTGTTCCCGGTGATTTCCACGCCCCCTGGGTGACTAAGGAAGGCTTTGGTCATATCAGCCGCGTCGGCAAAACAATCGTGATCAGGTGTGCCTCCGGCCAGATAAGCTGCAAAATCCTGCGGGTCAATCTTCCAACGGTGCAGCGAGGCGTTGTTATCGCCGGCCAAAAGCCGGCGCAACAGGTTACACACGATGGTGAAGTGACCGTGATCACCTTGAGTGGCACCGGCAGACTTGCCGCCGGACAGGTGATGGTTATTTCCTGACGAAGGGCGTCAACAACGGCAGTCTCGCGGGCGATGGGAATGATCCTGCAGACGCAGCATTGAGTAGGAGATTTTGTAACCGTTCACGGGCCTGAGGGGGAGAAGCGAGGGGGCAGGTCGTCCCGTCAGGTGGTTGTTGCCGATCTGATACAGAAATTCAAAGACGCTGCGTTGTTGCCGCGTGTAGGTATGGTAGCCCAACCTTCGCACTTTGGCACTAAAAAAGGCTCTGGCGTTGAACCAGGGGTAAAAGTCTGTACCACAAACTCATAGGGAAATCAGGGATTTAGTACCTCCATATACGGTGCCAGGGCCGTCGCAACGCACCGCTTCTCCATCACACGATGATGGGTGTGTGGTTTTCCATTCTTCTTGCGATTACTGGCACTGATGAACATGGATATTATTATCGGTAACCGGGGGCCTAAATGGCAAGGAGAATCCTCTCAAGTAGGTCTGTACCACAGCCTGTTTTTCGACCAAAAACGCATTGGCACCAGCGCCACGGCCATATTATTTTTTTTATTTCACCAAAAACGGCGCAAAGTGCGAAGGTTGGGTTAGACCATCGGGCTACCGACATGCAATGCACTCCGAAAACTGAGAAAAACCTACCTTAGCAACGCGCCCAGTCTTGGGGGAGTATTACAAATACGCCTTTACACATTTTGTAGAGAACTGCGATATGGTGTCGCCAATGCCTATAGTGTTCCATCAGCCAGCCATCGCTTGGCGAAATCGATGAATATCGTGCGGCCGATTCCCCGCTTCGATTGCCGGTACCACCAAAAACAGCCAGGATGCGGTGTGTGCTCAAAAATGATTTTCCCTTCAGAAGCGTCTAAAAGATGGCGGCCCACTGCATCCCATGCTAGTGACGAGGTGAAACAAACCATTTTTGGTCGGATAATGCAAATTGTTTCGCGAATCACCTGTATGCTCACGTCGCGATCAAGGGGTTCGATTTTTAAGCTCTCACCTTTTTGGCCTGGGCGCTGAAAGCAATTCATGAACGCCACCGTCGAAAACATGTTTTCGCACCACGGCGTACCAGCATCGATAAGAGCCGTCTCTATATTGTTGTATATCTTGTGACCACGCGATGGCCACGTCTGGTTGCAACCCGACCCAATGATGTCCCGACAATGGATCCACTCGCGCTCTTCTTTGCTTAGCCGGGCGGATTTACCCGAGTACCAGCCGTTTGCCGACATATGTACGGTACTATCATCCGGAAGGTAATTGCTTTCTGCGATTAGCAGTAACCCCGGGTGCCGTTTGGCGTAATGAACCCCAACATGCGGCAGCATCTCCGGGTACCGTTTAAAATGCTTAATCTTTTTCAACCCGTCGTCGAAAGGCTCACAGTATGAATTCATAAAATCCGCTCCCGAAGGTATCAGAATATTAACGTAACCGTTCACGGCCTTTCGGCCTGCCAAGCTCACAACGAGCCTAACCACGAAAACAGATTGTCCCCCACCCCAAAACAAAAGCAAATGTGTGTCCATCCTATGAACCGCGTCTTCTGTTGGTAAAACGGATATAAGAATCTATTGCCCTTTGTTGGCCAATTTTACAATAGCCAGTCGTATTGCTATGGTAAACGACAGTATATGCCTGCGTGTAGGCTGCATATACACGACGTGATTATTAGCTCGCTTTGTTTTTATCCACAACACCACGGAAGAATCTACAGGCATCGCCCAATGCGTTCCTCGAATCTCTTCAATGTACTGCCGCCTGCGTGGGCACCTGTATCGCCTTCCGAAGCGGATAAGATCACCGACACTCCCTCTCGCCAGTTTTCATTGGCCATTGGCCCATGGGCGCTGGTAGCGCCCCGTGGCCCAGGAACCCTTGTCACTTCATCAGCGTTTGAATACCCACCTCGTCAGTTTCCGTAGCAAGCGGTTTTACCGAAAAAACGGGTAAAATAAATAAAGACTGATTCTTGCAAAGGCGGAACGGTATGGCTGATCCGAATGAACAACTTTCTGATTCACCCAACGAGCGTTCTGCACAGCTGCGAGCCAAGACGGCGCAACAGCTAAAGTCCTGGGAGCAGGCCGTCGCCACGGGTGATCTTTTTGTGCTGATGACGGAGTTAATAGCGAATCGACATCCCATAGTCACGCCCCAAATGCGAATCGTTGAATTATTCAATGTGGCCTACCACCAGGCCCAATACGACACACCCGCCCTGATCGACCAGACTTTTCAGTTGGCCCTTGCCGCTGGTGCGGCCTTGGCCCTGCAAACGCAAGTGGAAGTCGAAAAGGCCATGTACTCGATGACTGCTGATTTACAAAAGAAAGAGCGCGAACAAGCGGTCGAAAAGCGCCTTGAAAAGTGGGAGCATGTATTACAGCATTTTGTGAACCTAGGCGCCAAATACGCCGCGATAAATCATACGCTGGCTCTCGGCACGCGGACGAAACAAACAGGGTCATCGCCGGCCAAGGCTAATTGCCCCAGCATCACACCGGCCAATCCCGGCACCGCCGCCAAGGCCACCGTTCAAACGGCCCACAGCGGAACAGGAAATCCTACTGCCGCCGCTGAATGCAATCCGCCCCGCCCGAAGGTAAACAATGGGGGCACTTTATGATTGACTCCCAACCGATTCCTCCAGACCTTTTGGATCGTCTGGAATCATTACGCGAGAGCTTGTCGCATAACGGCAGCACCTGCCGGCGTTTAGACCGAGGGTATGGGCAATACTGGCGGCTGCGCGTGCGTGTAAAAGACCCAGATACACACACCGTGAGGCAGCTTTCGATCCCGATCCGCGAAGGATACTTGTTGACTGTCGATGCTTTGTTGCTCCAGTGGCGCGATGCCCGCATCAAAGAAAAAGCCGGAGAAACCCATGAGCGGCAGGCTCAAATGGCCGATATTTTGCGATATGTGCATGGCGGGCGGCGCAAGAAACGCTATGCCCGGAAAGTATACAGAAAAGCCATGAAGCAGGGGGCATTAGCCACTTGGATCGCGGAAATTGGAGAAACGTATCAACCGCCTGTAAAGCCCAATGGCCGCCCGCGCAAACGCAGCCTCAAAGGGCTGGCGCATTACCTGATTCCAGCCGACATGGGGGCACAAAATCTGTGATTTTTGACCAGGGTTTTTATACAAATGTCCCCTGTCGGAGCGAACGACCCAAGCGAAAAGCCCAATTTTCGGCACCTTTTTGGGAAAACACTCTGGACTGGCGATTTCGGGCGGCCCTCGATTCCAAGTGCCCATCACCGGCACCAGACCGCTGGGTCAGGATGATGGTCTTTTATTTGGCTGGCCGAATAGGCCGACGCCCAACGCCACCGGGGCGTTATCGCCCATTGGCGGCGGCGTATAGGCTCTATCAGGATCAATCCGTGGCCACACAGCGACTGGAATCGTTATTTTTAACAGGTGAATCTGATATTACCATCGCGGCGGTGCTGCACATGAGCCGGCACACCATCCGGGCCTATCGCAAGATGTTTTTCGACATAGATGCTGTACCACCCAAGTTATTGGCGGCGCAATATGTACCATTGTTCGGGGCACTGGATCAATTTGCCCGTTGGAAATACGCGGCCAAAAGCGGCGGCCTGGACGTGCTGCTGGAACTCTGGAAACATGAAGTTAAGGAGAATGGTGATGACAAAAGCGAAAACGATCACAGCCGGGTATCCAGTGGTTTTAACATGAGGTGATTTTATGGCGTTGGCAATTGTATCGAATCCGCTGAAGTGGCATGGCGGAAAATACTATCTTGCACCTGCAATCGTCGGTCTTATGCCGCCGCACATTCACTATGTTGAGCCATACGCAGGCGGACTTTCCGTGTTGTTGGCTAAGAATCCGGACAATGTTTCAGAGGTGGTCAATGACCTTAATTCAGACCTTACCAATTTCTGGGATGTGTTAAGGAGCGAAAAGACTTTCACCAAGTTTCAGCGGATCATTCAGGCAACGCCATTCTCGGAGGCCCAATGGGATCGTGCCGCCGGACAGCTTAATGCCGATGATGCGGTTACGCGGGCGGCGGCATTCTTTGTGCTGTGCCGACAATCCCACAGTGGTCGAATGCAATCCTTCGCGACATTGACCAGAAACCGCACCCGTCGGGGCATGAACGAACAGGCTTCGGCATGGACAGGGGCCGTAGATGGGTTGCCGTTGATCCATGCGCGACTACGCCGCGTTGTTATTCTGAACCGCCCAGCCGTTGATGTAATAACCAGTCAGGACGGACCAAACACCCTGTTCTACCTGGACCCGCCGTATGTCCATGAAACGCGCCAGACTACCAATGAATATGGTGACTTTGAAATGTCTCTCCCACAACACCAGGAACTCATTGCCACAGTGTTGGCGTCGGAAGGGCGATTTATGATAAGCATGTACCATCATCCGCTGTATGATGATCTGATTGAACGTCGCGGATGGCGTGTGGCGGAATTTAATTTGCCCAATAATGCTGCGGGCGGACAGAATAAACGCCGCATGGTGGAATGCGTGTATATGAATTTCTGACCTTCCGGTGTGATGGAAGATACAATGGAAGAATTGCCGGGATCGCAATAGGTAGCCTGGCCAACTTTATTTTGACCGGTGAACGTATGGCCAAACTGTTTACGTACACAATTAAGATTGATGACGGTGCCGCTCCAAACCCATTCCATGGTCTTTGTACCTTGGTGATTTGTAAGCCTGCCATCCGGCGATGTGCTAAGGCTGGTGATTGGGTTGTCGGATTGAACACCGTCTGCAACAAGATTGCAGTCCACTAATAGGAATCCTGACTATGTTTATGTTTTACGTGGATGAGACAGGAAATCGGTCGCCTATTAAGCCGGGAGCCGCAGCCGTAGATGAACAATGGCTCTACGTGCTTACGGCTGTTAGCCTTTACGAACATCACTGGCACGGATTTGAGAAGACCCTCAATCGTGCCAAAGGTGAACTGATTCATCGAATCCAGGAGAGGGGCGGCGCTTCCCTGGAACTCGCTGACTGTGAGGTCAAAAGTAACTGGGTACGCATTGCGGGCGAGCGACAGAAGCGTCCGTTTCTATCGGGATTGATGCCCGATGAACTAACCGGGCTGATCCAACAATACTACGATCAGCTTTCTCACCATTGCATGCACATATTGTCTGTCTTGGTGGACAAGCGCTGTCTCTCCAGCAGCACGAGCCAGATCGAATTGCACAAGCTATCATGGGAACTCCTGTTGAAGCGAATTGAAAACCTTATGCAGGCGAATTATCCAAAGCACCAGGCACTGATCGTTGTGGACGATACAAGTAAACAGGCGAACCGATCTCTCGCCATGCAACATGCCAAGCTCCTTGATAAGGGCACCCATGACGGGCAATGGCTCAAGCATATCTGTGAGATGCCGATGTTCGTTCGCAGCGAACTTTCAAATGGTGTTCAACTTGCTGATTTGTGCAGCTACAATATCTATCGCGCGTTTCGTGACAACGATTTGAAATACCCATTTTTTAATCGGATCGAGTCGCAAATATGGTCTCGGCGTAATCCCGTAAAATACCCGTTCTACGGGCTGCTTACCCACCCGGCCACCAGCGCTCTTTGCGACTTGGTGGAATCATGGGAAACAAGGACAATAAAAAGGCCAGCCCCGGCGGATTCCACCGAGGCTGGCGAAGATTGATGTTCAGCGGGGCGAACCCTATCAAGCCGACAAGCGGCACTGAACGTATATAAGTATATCATGCGGAGGGCAGTAATCCAAATCCGCACCAAGTCTGTGAAACCAAACCGATTAGCCTAACTTCCTGTTCGTTTTTAAAAAAAGCCTGAAAAAGCGTAGTTTTCAGTTAAAAAGTAGCAAGTACGATTGCGGTTTATAGTTTATATCATGTGCTTGCAATGCAATGTGTGATAGTATATTATGTAGCACGTATGTTTATGCAAAAGACAATCTGTAAACGCGGCAAGGCCACCTACGTCACTTATCT
>JBMFGW010000145.1:0-7403 GCA_049977145.1 Phycisphaerae bacterium | reverse complement strand
GCGATTGCACACGCTGGGGCTGAAATTGAAGGACATGATAGTCTGCGATTGGAGTCACTTGTAGCGTTGTAGTACTAGGCGCAGCCGGTGAAACCGCGCGTGATCTGGCCTATCGCCTGTACAATATCTGTGAACGGAAAAAATGGCCCGCCGAAGCCCTGGCCTACAACAGCCTGGTAGTCGCGTGGCCGGAAATCAGCCGATTGGCGCATTCAACGCCCAGCACACCGCAGACCCAGGAGAACCTGTTCAAATGATGACGTTGCGCTTATTTTCTGATGCTGCGGCCACTGTGCCGTTGGCTAGCACTTGGCTGGTCGGTGATCTGGGTGTGGCGCTGGGGAAACAGGAATTGTTTACCCGGCAATCCCCCGAGAAGCTTAAGGTGCTGCGGGAGCACGCCTTGGTCGAAAGCGCTGTGTCCTCCAATCGCATAGAAGGGGTGGCAGTGGATCAAAAGCGGGTCGCCACGTTAATGTTCGGTTCGCCCGTATTGCGGGACCGTGATGAGGAGGAAGTACGCGGGTACCGAGCGGCATTGGATTTGATCCATAGCAAAGGAGCATCGCTGCCGGTGACGGAATCTAACATTCGCCAATTGCATCAGTTGGCGCGCGGCGAAATATGGGACGCCGGCAAATATAAACAAAAGGCCGAGCCGATCATTGAACGGTTTGCCGATGGCCGCAGCCGAGTACGGTTCATGCCGGTGGAAGCCGGCCAGGCGACTGAAGCGGCCATGGAAGAACTCGTCGAACGATGGAATAGCCTGCTGGGAGATCGGAGAGTTAATCCGCTGATAATACTCGCGGGCTTTACCCTGGATTTTTTATGCATCCACCCATTTCGCGACGGCAACGGACGGGTCTCCAGATTGCTCATGCTCCAACAGGCATACCACGCCGGGGCCGAAGTCGGCAGATATATCAGTCTTGAACGATTAATCGAGCAGAACAAGCAGCGGTATTACGAAACGCTGGAGCAAAGTTCACAGGGCTGGCATGAAGGCCGCCACAATCCCTGGCCATTTGTCAATTATGTCTTATGGGTACTTAAGGAAGCATATAAGGAATTTGAGCAGCGCGTCGGAGAGATTGCCGAGCCGCCGGGAGCTAAAGCGGAACTGGTGCGACACGCAATTTATCGCCAACAGAGTAGCTTTCGAGTGGCTGATTTGGAACGTGCATGCCCCACAGTGGGGCGCGACTGGATTCGAAATATCCTAAGACAGATGAAAGTGGCCGGCGAAATTAGGTCGTTCGGGCACGGTGCCGGGGCGCGTTGGGAACAAACGGGTCCGAATAAGGGTAGTGATACCCTTAAATAAGGGTAGTAATAAGGGTATTGGTTGGATTTGCAAACCCGGGGCTGACACATGGCAATCGCTTATACTCCGATTGGCCTTCAATGGGACAAATTAGACGGTGGAATGCGTTGTACCGCAGGCATCTTGCCTGCATCGGAAACGCGACAAAAGCAGGCGATATCCCGGCGAGCGCCGGGACGGTACCTACGCCGCCTTGCCTTCGTGACTGAGTATCATCAATGGCCGCGCGGAGTATAATCGAGAACGAATTGGCAAGGGCCGGGATACTCTGGCCAGTTGTCTTCGTCCGCTTGTTGAGCGCGGAATGCCGCCAGCCTAAGCAAAGCAATAAGAATATTGTGGTGCAGACTTTCCAGTCTGCCGTTAAACTCTCTGGCGTGGCCAAGCGTGACCGAGGCCTTAAAATGTTGCCGCCGGGATGCTGGCCAGGCCGCTAACAAAAAGGAGCTTTTTCAATGCTGACCGAACTAAGCATGAAAAATTTCAAATCATGGAAAAGCATTGAGAAAATGCGCCTCGCCCCCATCACCGGCCTTTTTGGCACCAACAGCTCCGGCAAATCCAGTATCCTGCAAATGCTGCTGCTGATTAAACAGAGTACGGAATCCACCGATCCTGCGCAGGCGATAAACCTCGGCGACGACCACAGCCCGGTGCGCCTCGGGTCATTCCGCGACGTGATCTTCGGCCACGATCAACATCTGCCGCTCAAGCTCGGATTAAAATGGGAGGTGCCCACTCCCGATAATCTGAAAATATTCAATGTGTTATCCGAGGGGCCCGAACTGCGCAAATGTGAATTCCATTCGTCGCTCCTCGCCGATTCTTCGGGCCGCGTGGGAGTGGATGGGCTGTCTGCATTTTCCGCCCCCTTTCGGGCTGAGGTCGAAAGATCACAGCGCTTCCCGGGGATGTACCTGTGCAGATTCTCCATGGAGTCCTCAGCAGGCCGCGCCGGGATTCCGTCCCTCCAAGCCGACGGCCAGCCTGCCCCCAAGCGGTTTGACCTGCCCCCAAGCCCCGCAGTGCCGCCAGGCGAGGCTCCGAGCCCACATCTCATGGTCGGACCCACGCTTCCCAAGAATATTCTCAACTCCCTGTTCAGCAACGTGTTCTACCTGGGGCCGCTCCGCGATCGTCCACAACGGACCTACCAGTGGCGCGGGGTAGCGACCATTGGCGTCGGCTACTCGGGGGAGCGGGCAATAGACGTAATGTTGACGGACCGCAACGCGCCGGATGGCTCGGGAAACAAGTTCCCAACCCTAGAGACGGAAGTCTCGGTCTGGCTGATTAAGCTCGGACTTGCAAATGGTGCCGCGCTAAGCCCCCTTTCCGAAAACGGGGACATCTTCGAAATCCAGATGGCATCAGGCCCTGGTGCAACGACGGTACTGCTGCCCGACGTCGGCTTTGGCGTGTCCCAGGTATTGCCGGTCATCGTATTGTGCTGCTCTGCACCCAAGGGCTCTACGATCATCCTGGAACAGCCGGAAATTCATCTGCATCCAGCGGCGCAATCCGGGCTGGCGGACCTGTTCATCTACGCCTCAAAACAGCGGGGTGTGCAGATTATTTTTGAGAGCCACAGCGAGCATCTGCTCCGTCGACTTCAACGCCGAATTGCCGAGGGAAAGTTGGCACCCGACCAAACTGCCCTCTATTTCTGCGAACCCGGTGGTGCCGAAGGCTCCAAGCTCAATCCCCTTGAGGTCGATCCGTTTGGTAACATCAAAAATTGGCCCAAGGATTTTTTCGGCGATGAATTTGGCGAAATGGCCGCCATGGCAAAAGCCGCACTGGAGAGAAAAAAGGTGCCGCAATCATGATGGCCTATGTCGTGGATACCAACGTAGCCGTCGTGGCAAACGGACGGGATAGCCCGCAAGCCGACCCCGGCTGCGTGCTTACCTGCATCAACAATCTTCAAGCCATCTACAATGGCGCTGTGATAGCTTTGGACGCATCCGGGCTAATTCTCGGTGAATACATGGACAACCTCAGCATGTCTGGCCAGCCCGGCGCGGGTGACTATTTCATGAAATGGGTTTACAACATCCACGCCAATGCAAGCCGTTGCGAGCAGGTTAAAATAACACCGGTGCCGCACGACCCTAGCAATTTTAACGAATTCCCCCGTGACCCTGCCTTGGCCAAATTTGACCGCAAGGACCGCAAATTTGTCGCCGTCGCCCTGTCCAGCCGCAATCAGCCGACGATTCTCAACGCGGTGGATTCGGATTGGGCGCAATTCAATTCTGCGTTGGCTCGCCATGGCGTAAAAATAAAATTCCTTTGCCCTCAATGCGTTTCACCGGAGACCTAATTTATGGCCATTACCAATCATGAACGTGTCGGAAAAAGCCTCGAACTGCTTAACGCCGGCCTCAAACCTTTTGTCGAACGTGAAATGCTCAATGCCCACGGTGAAAAATGGTTTGAAATTGCCCGCCAGTCCACCCCCGGTAACGACCGCCTCTTTTCCCGCATGAAGCGCCCATTGGAAATGGACACCCAGGCCCTCCTCGCGCTGGTATGGGATCAGTGGAACGTCGTATTTGGCAAAATTCTTGGCCATGCCGAACGCAGCCTCATCAGTGAACTGCGCGACATCCGCAACAAATGGGCCCATCAGAACACCTTCAGCACCGATGACGCCTATCGCGCCCTGGACTCTGTAAGCCGTCTGCTTACCGCCGTTTCCGCCGACCAATCCGCGGAAATTGAAAAAATGAAGACCGAACTGTTGCGCGTCCGCTTTGAAGACCAGAGACGCAACGAAACCCGCAAGGCCTCCATCGCCCCGGTTGAAGGCAAGCCCGCCGCCAATCTCAAGCCCTGGCGCGAAGTGGTCACACCCCATCAGGATGTGGCCTCCGGTAATTATCAGAAGGCGGAATTCGCTGCCGACCTTTGGCAGGTCTATCTCAAGGAAGGCTCGGATGAATATAAACACCCTGTGGAATTTTTCCGCCGCACGTTTATCACCGATGGTCTCAAGCAACTGCTCAAGGGTGCCATCAACCGCCTCGCCGGAAAAGGCGGTGATCCGGTGGTGGAATTGCAGACCAACTTCGGTGGCGGCAAAACCCACTCCATGCTGGCGCTGTACCACCTTTTTTCCGGCACCCCCGCACATGATCTGCCGGGCATTGAAACACTACTCAAAGAATCCGCCGCGCCCATTACCGCCAACGTGAAACGTGCCGTATTGGTTGGCACTAAAATCTCCCCTGGCCAGCCCAGCAAAAAGCCAGACGGAACGCTGGTTCGCACCCTCTGGGGTGAAATTGCCTGGCAGTTGGGCGGCAAGGAAGGCTACAGCCTGCTCAAAGAGGATGACGAAAAAGCCACCAACCCCGGCGACCGCCTCAAGGAACTCTTTAATAAATATGCCCCCTGCCTGATACTTATTGATGAATGGGTCGCCTACGCCCGGCAGCTTCATGAAGGCAGTTCCCTTCCCGCCGGCTCATTTGATACGCAATTTACCTTTGCGCAAACGCTAAGCGAATCCGCCAAGGCCGCCAGACAAACCATGCTGGTGGTCAGCATTCCATCCTCTGACAATGAAGTCGGCGGCGACTGGGGAAAAATGGCACTCAGCCGCCTAAAAAACGCGGTAGGCCGCGTTGAATCTTCCTGGCGGCCCGCCAGCCCGGATGAGGGCTTTGAAATTGTCCGCCGCAGGCTTTTTCAACCCATGGCTGTGGAACAGTTTCCCGCCCGTGACGCCGTCGCCCGCGCGTTTGTGGAAATGTACGGCAGCCAGCACCAGGAATTCCCCATGGATTGTCGCGAAGCCGATTATGAGCGCCGCATCAAAATGGCCTACCCCATTCACCCTGAACTCTTTGACCGCCTCTTCACCGACTGGTCCACCTTGGATAAATTCCAGCGCACCCGCGGCGTACTGCGCCTCATGGCCGCCGTGATCCATTCCCTGTGGGAACGCCAGGATGGCAATCTGCTGATTATGCCCGCCAGTATTTCTATTGATGATTCCTCGGTACAGTTTGAATTAACCCGCTATCTGGATGACCAGTGGGTACCCGTTATTGAAAAAGATGTCGATGGGCCGCATTCTCTGCCGTTGGCTCTGGATCGGGATAACCCCAATCTGGGCCGCTATTCCGCGTGCCGTCGCGTGGCCCGCACCATTTACATCGGCTCCGCTCCCACCCTGCGCGCCGCCAACCGCGGCATTGAAGAACGGCACGTCAAACTCGGCTGCGTGCAGCCGGGTGAAAGCGTCGCCACCTTCGGTGATGCCCTGCGCCGCCTCACCGACCAGGCCACGTATTTATATGTAGATGCCAAGCGCTACTGGTATTCCACCCAGCCCACAGTAACACGCCTCGCCGACGATCGTGCCAGCCAGTTACACGCCCACGATGTCGATGAGGAAATTATTACGCGCCTGCGACACCAGGCCAATTCCCGCGCTGATTTCTCCAAGGTCCATGCCTGCGTTCCCGCCAGTGACATCCCGGACGATCCCGAAGTGCGTCTGGTGATCCTCGGCCCGCAATACCCGCACACCGGCAAAGACCCCCAGAGCGCCGCCCGCAACCAAGCCGCCGCCATCCTCGAATCCCGCGGTACCAGCCCGCGCAACTACAAAAACACCCTCGTATTCCTCGCCGCGGATGCCAACCGCCTCGCCGAGCTTCAGCAGGCTGTGCGCCAATTTTTGGCCTGGCGCAGCGTTGATGCGGAAAAAGAAACCCTGAACCTGGACCAGTTTCAATCCCGGCAAGCCCAAACCCGCCTGCAAAATGCCGATGAAACCGTCAAATCCCGTATTCCTGAAGCTTACCAGTGGCTCATTATTCCCGAGCAGCCGGATCCCAAAGGCTCCATTGAGCTTAACGAAACCAGATTGACCGGCACCGGCCCATTACCGGCGCGAGCCGCGGAGAAACTTAAAGCCGCCGGACTTTTTCACACCGCCATGGCCGGAACGCTGCTGCGCATGGAACTGGATAAAATTCCGCTCTGGCGCGGCAATCACGTCACCGTCAAGCAGCTCGCCGAAGATTTCGCCCGCTACCCGTACCTGCCACGCCTGCGCGATGCGGACGTGCTGGTGGCCACCATCCGTGATGGTGTCAGCCGCACCACCTGGAAGTCCGAAACATTTGCCTATGCCGACCGCTGGGATGACGCAACGCAGCGTTACATCGGCCTGCAATCCGGCGCAGTTGTCCGCGTACTTTGCGATGACCACGCGGTGGTGGTCCGTTCCGATGCCGCCGTGGCACAAATGGAAACCGACCAGAAAAAAGGCCTCGCTGCCGCACTCTCCAAGCCGCCCGAATTTTCCCTGACCCCCGCCGACTCTGGGGATTCTCCCGGTACCAGCCCTGTCGCAAACCCATTGCCGGGACAACCCCAACTGGGCCGCTTTCACGGCTCGGTCCCGCTGGACCCCATTCGCATAACCCGCGACACCGCCAAAATCGCCGAAGAAGTTATCCAACATCTCTCCGCCATCCCCGGAGCCAAAGTTGAAATCACGCTGGAAATCCGCGCCCAATTACCCGACGGTGCATCACAAAAACTCACCCGCGACATCACCGAAAACTGCCGCACCCTGAAATTTACAAATTACGGCTTTGAAGAAACTTGAGGTTGGTTCACGATTATAGAAAGAATCCTGAATTCAATACTCGGTTATCATACCGTCATGCCATCCGTCTTCGCATCTTTGTGTCGTTGTGTCGTGGTGGTAAAACCTCCCCGTCTTTCTGTCATTCTAACTCCTGGCTCCTGCGTACCCGCCCAATCCACCACCTCCGCTTCCCCCCTGTGCAATCCCCCCCCGTCGTATCCGCGCGAATACTTTGTGCCACAATCCATCCAATTCTTCGCAGCGTGCAAAGATTTCTTAATAGCGCCTTTCGGCGCAGTTTTCCAAAAATCTGTGCTCCGTGGTCGCGTTTTGGTATCTCCGCGTTCTCTTCTAGGAAAGTCAAGCGGGTGAAAATAAGGGGATGTCTTAACCACTATCCAAGCAGCGGACGCGGTCTTTGAAAGCCCCCCGCGGGGGGCTTTCAAAAACTTTTTTTCCAAC
>JBMFGW010000144.1:0-7507 GCA_049977145.1 Phycisphaerae bacterium | reverse complement strand
GGCAATCCGGTGGTGGTTCCGCGGACGGTGGCAAACCACCGCATCAGCGGCGGGGCAACCGAAGCAGTCCGATGTGGAAAAAGGAAAGAAGCCCCGGAGCCGGAATACGGATACTTAGTACTACAGCGTGACTTCCTAATCGCCTCTGCGTTAATCGCGGACAAGCGGAATTCGGAGGGGCATTTGTGGCCCTCAAAAGCCGAAGTCGCGCTGTAGTACTAACCCGTTATGCCGTCGTGTCGTTGTGGTACACCCGTTTCTTCGCCATCTCCACTGCCTCCCATTTTACTCATTACTCATTACCTCATTAAGCGCAGCGCCCTCCCCCGGACAATAACTGTCCGCGTGGGGTGGTACATATATCCGTGTTGAACGTTCGGGTGTTCCGAATGCCGACTTTTTTAGTGAAAGGAAAACTCATGAAATCGTTTCTGAATGTCGTGCTCAAGATGTTGGGTGTGTTCGTGCTGGGGACCGTGGCCCTGGCAATTGTGCTGCTGGCGACCGGCATATTTTCCTGGAATCACCTTGAGGCCACTAAGGCTGCTAAACGGGCAAAACAAAATGCCGCCATCGAGGTTCTACGCATGTACGCCAGCCCGCCCAACCGCACGTTGGCGTGGAGATTCTTTCTCGTGAAGAACACCAGCGGCAAAACGATCACCGCACTAAAATTCAGGGTAACCGTGTTTAACAAGCTCAATGAAGAGATTGACAGCACGGTTTTCAGCGCAACCCAACCGATTGCCGCCAGCGCGAGGGTCTATTGCGACATCTATAGCATTTTCGATTCCGACAGCGGTTTGACCACGGACACAGGTGCCTACGTGGACACCACGGACAAGCGGCTGGTGAATTTCGCGGAGAAGGAAGCGGGCTGCAAACCGGAACAATTGCTGGTGCGATACCCGTACAAGGTAAAGGTAATTGCGGTTGCATATTAAGGGTGTGTCAGCGCCAAGTCCCGGGACCGCGGCTGTCCCCAGCCGCAATTCTTCGCGGAAAATACTGGGTGGCCGTACTTCCCAACCGTATCTCCTGATTGCGGCGTCCGCACGCAAGTTTGTGTCACAGCCATCGCCGTGCTGCAAACTTGCAGGAAAATCGCGGGGCCGATACCGTTGCATGAAATTAAATTGGCGAAACACGTTTGCCGATGACGGAGAAATTGGATGGGAAAGGATCTACAGGAATTGGAGCGGATACATGAATCACATAAAATTTAAGCCATGGGTAGGAAAAAACTATTGCGATGGTTTCGATGGATTACGCACGCTTGTATTAGGCGAATCACATTATCAATGGGAAAGGAATAAGCCGATAGATAATCAGCGTAGACTCACTATCGAGTGCATAGAGGGGCAGTTGAATGGAGACTGCACGAAAGCTTTTTGGACGAAAATTGCGAAAGCAATGACAGGCAAAAAGGCGCTCGATCTTGACGACAAGAACAAATTTTGGCACAGTATCGCATATTATAACTATGTTCAAGAATCTGCGGGATTTGGTCCTAGGTGCCGGCCTCCGGGCGAGAGCTGGCGTCGCAGCGAAATGCCCTTTAAAGATACTCTGGATTTTTTAAAGCCGCAGTTCATTGTTGCACTCGGTTATCGACTGTGGAAAAAATTGCCATCAAGCGGATACGAAGGACCAGGGATCGAAAATGCAAAACAGACGCGAACATGGGTCTACCCCTACGCTGGCGGAACCGCACTACTTTACGCTATCAAACATCCCTCATCCGCATTCAGCCCTCAAGAGTGGCACAATCATATCGTTGCCGCATCCCGCCAGGCCCGACGCCTTAACACCACAACGAATCCTGCTTAACGGCTGGCGCTATTTGGTCGGCACAGTGCTGCCGAAAAGGGGTTTCCGTCCTGTGAACCCCGTCTTCCATTGGTAAAAGGAATATGGGAATCTGTTGCTGTCGCAAGCAAAAGAGAAAAGTGATGGCGATACAATGTACCGGTAAAGCATCCTATCCTCTGCGGGAGGGACGGGAATTCTGGGCTTTGGCGTTGGGGGCGCAAAAGAGTGGCGTCCGTTCTGTCAAGCAGCGGGCCTCTCTTTAACGGGCAACCTCGCGCGTCTCGTTTGTTCCTGAATAATTACAAAGGGTTGACAAAAACGTTTGCTGACTACATAATGTGTGCATGAGGATCATCAAAGCCACGACCATCCGGGAAATGGCCCGTGACCATCCGCAGGTGGAGATGGCTCTGCTGCGATGGTTGCGAATTGCCAAGGAGGCTCGCTGGAGGCACTTGGCGGAAGTTCGCACGGCGTTCAGAGCGGCCGATGAGGTAAAAGTGGCCAGCGGCAGGACTGTGGTGGTGTTTAATATCGGTGGCAATAAGTACCGCTTGATCGCCGCCATTCACTACAACATGGGCAAGCTGTACGTCCTTGGCTTGATGACCCACCGGGAATACAGCTTGGACCGATGGAAGGAGTCGTTATGAAAACCCACAGTAAATTAGAATTTCGGGCATTGCCAACGGATTATCCGGGGCTTGTCAGTATGCTGCCGCCGCGTCCGATTCATGGCCGTATGGATTACGATAACGTCATGGAAGTGGTGCTCGCGATGGCCGGTCACCGCATGACCGCGGATCAGGAAGATTATTTTGAACTTCTGTCGGATATGATCCTTAAATATGATCAGGAGCATGGCGAACAAATTCCCGATGGTACGCCAATTGAACGGCTGCGAGCCTTAGTGGCGATGGCCGATATGAGCGCATCGGATCTGGGACGGCTACTGGGGAACCGTGGATTGGGGTCGAGTTTGATGAGGGGTACCCGCGCATTATCCAAAACGCATATCCGCAAACTTTCTGAACACTTTCATCTTTCAGCGGATTATTTTCTCTAGTGCTCTGTCACGCCTAACTATTAGGATTGATTGCCCGCACGATGACACCGCCCGGGGTTAGTAATCCCCGCCGTATCATTCGCATCCGTGGTTGCGGAGTCCGAATCGCGTCCCGGCGCACCGTGACTCGCCCGCTAAACATCATGCGTAACGGGATATTGAGAACCGTTTTACTCATTCTGATCATTGCCCTGCGTCATCCCGCTCATCCTGCTCCCTTGGAGGGGCTTCTCCGATGAAGAGCCGGGCACCATGCCTGATTCCCACCACCTGTACCGATCTCCGGCTCTTTTCCAAACGAAATATCACACGGTGCGACCTAACGACCATGTGCCGAAGCTCCTCACCGACAAACGCGCTATCCGGCGCAATGGCACAGCGCTCCGGAAACTTTTCCAAGGACGCGATCTTGTCATAGAGCGTTTGCAGCCATCGCTGTGCGAGAACTGGGGAATCCTTGTGAATATACTCGAACGCTGTTCGCAGTTCCGCCTCGGCGATGGGAGTGATGATGACGGCGTACTTCATTTCCGCAGCTTAATATCATGTTGCCGTGCCAACTCTTCAATTACGGCACGGACCGGTCGCCCACGATTGGCCTTGGCTGCATTAAGGCTTTTGCGCAAGGCCTGAATATGGCCGGCAAACTGTGCCTCATCGAGCAACGCCTGGTACGCCTCCGCGCTTTGCACAACCAATGCAGCGTGGCCATTGATGGTCAGCACCACCGGTTGGCGGGACTTTTTAAGTCGGCGAATATGTTCTCTGGTATTGCGCTGAAAGTCACTAAGTGAGTGCATGTTTTCAAGATGAATCATACATCTCCTTTCAACAGCGTATTAACTGTAAATTGCATGATACCAACAGGATGGTCTGGAAACAAACGTAGGCGCAGATATTGTTCTTCTGGTTGCGAGGCTTTGACAGTCTGCGCCAGGTCGCGCTGCGAGAATATCATGCGATATCAAGAACGCGAAAGCATGACATTCGCGGTTGTTCGACAGACCGCTCTGAAACCGCATAGCAAAAATAAAGGTCCCACAACATTCCATCCCGTTGTGCCGTCGTGTCGTTGTGGTAACCCCTTTCCTCCGTTAACTCCGCTGCCTCCGTGGTTCAAAATTCCTTGGATTCGGTCATGCTGTTGTCCGTGGTGTTGTCATGCTGCCCATTTTACCCATTATTCGTTACCGCATTGAGCGCAGCGCCTCCCGCGGACAATAACTGTCCGCGTGGGGTGGTACATATATCCGTGTTGAATGGTTCAGGCGTACTGAACCGGGCCGATTGGCGGCACGGACATGGGCTGTATTGACGTAAGGAGCCAATGATGGACAACATCACAGTTACAGAGCGAACGCCGCCGCACGATGTCGCATCGGAAATGGCGCTCGTGGGTTCCATGCTGCTGGATCCGGAAGTGATTGGATCGGTCTACGGCATCATTGAAAGTTCCGACGCATTTTTCAGTCGACGGAATCAGATCATTTTTGAAGGCATTCTCGAATTATTTCAGGCCAGTGCCCCGGTGGATGGCGTTACGCTGACGCACAAACTCAAGCAAAAGGACGTATACGAAGCCGCAGGCGGGTTCGATTATCTCGAGCAATTGGTCAATTGCGTTCCCAGCGCCGCCAATGCGCTCGCGTACGCGCAGATTGTACGGGATAAAGCCCTGTTGCGCCGGCTTATTACGGCCTGCACGCAGACGCTGGAATCCTGCTATGACAATACCAAAGAGGCAGCGGTGATTTTAGACCGCAGTGAACGCACCATTTTTGAAGTGGCGCAATTAAAAGTTGTCGGCCAGCCCGTATCGCTCACGGACGTATTGCACCAAACCTTTGAAATGCTTGATCGCAACACCGGAAACACCATCACCGGTGTGGCAACTGGGTATGTGGAGCTGGATAACTTGACCAGCGGATTGCAGCGCGGAGAAATGATTGTACTGGCCGCCCGGCCCAGCGTCGGGAAAACCGCTTTGGCCATGAATATCGTTGAGCATGTGGGTGTGGATTTGAAAAAGCCCGTGGCGGTGTTTTCTCTGGAAATGTCCAGGCAGCAGTTGGCCCAGCGCATGCTCTGCTCACGCAGCGGAGTGGATTCGCAAAATCTTCGCCGCAACATGCTTTCCCGTGAAGATCGCAACCGTTTAAGCATGGCGGTGGGGGAGCTTTCCGAGGGCAAAATCTTTATCGATGACACCGCCGCCCTGTCTATTCTGGACCTGCGCACCAAGGCCAGAAGACTGTTAAGCCAACACCGCATTGAGCTGGTGGTGATCGACTATCTTCAATTGATGGAAGCCCCGCGCGAGGAAAATCGCCAGCAGCAGATCAGCACCATCAGCCGCGGCGTGAAGGCCCTGGCCCGTGAATTAGATTGCCCGGTAATGTGCCTGTCGCAGTTAAACCGCTCCTCAGAACAAGATGGCCGCCTGCCCCGCACCAGCGATCTACGCGAGTCAGGCAGCATTGAACAGGATGCCGATGTTGTCATGCTGCTGCATCGCGAGGCCGTGATGCACCGGGGAGATCAGGATTGGGCACAGAATAATCCGGACCAACTTAACGCCGCGCAGTTGATCATCGCCAAGCAGCGCAACGGCCCATGCGACACGGTTCGCCTGACATTTATCTCCGCCAATACCCGCTTTGAAACGTATCATCCCGGCGTGGAATATCAATAGGAGCCTTGCCGCCTCGCCCGCTGGGAACACTGGTGTCCATTGCCTCCCTCGGACAATAACTGTCCGTATGGTGTGGTACATATTTATCCGTATTGAACCGTTCAGGCGTTCTAAACGGTGCCGATTGCCGCCTGTCGGCATTGGTGGATATCTATGGATTCAAAGGGGTTTTCCATGCGGACACAGAAACTATTTCAGGTTGCCCGCGAGATTGGCATTGACGATTTGCCACCTGTGCCACGGGGGCAGGCAAGATGCCTGCATTACAATATGAGCGTGCCGATTTATCCGGCGACGGCCAACAACGCTTCGGGTGTTAAGCTCCGTGCCGAACCATTGTTGAAAGAAAGGGGCAAGGGCGGCTGCGGACAGCCGCGGTCCCAGAACGTTCGCCAATATTATATTTAATGGACCAAAGCCCGGTGGGTGTGCGTGAACGTGCCGTCCCTTACTCCGCCCGCAACCATTCCGATTACCAAGCGCCACGTTCAACGCGACTGACAGGGATTTGCATCAGCGTTATACTGTTCATACTAAAGGACGTCATCGCGGATTGGTTCGTTCAATCCGGACCAGATGTCGGGCGTGTTACGTGGTGAAGCGGACGCACTGAGGCTGACAGAATGATGCCATTGCATTCTTTAATCTATTCCCCAGCCCCAGCGGATGCGCAAGCCGCTCCCGGCCAGGATAAAGGGCTGGCTGTGCATGAAAGGGCCGCCGTGGCGACTGATTCGGCGGAACTCGCGAAAATAGAGGCTTTGGATCATTCGCTTAAAGCCCGATATGCCAATCAGATTCGCACCGAAAGCAAGTTGGATCGGCGTGTGGTAAGTTTTCAGGCAAATAAATCAAAGGCTGTTTACCGGTGGTATAAATACAAGGAAGGTTTTTCCGCCAGTCTGGTCGAATATCTTCTACGCCAATCCAATACAACATCCGGGACGGTATTCGATCCATTCGCTGGCAGCGGCACCACCTTGTTTGCCGCCAGTTGCCTTGGACTTCACGCGGAAGGTATTGAACTGCTTCCAATTGGACAGAAAATTATTGCCACAAGGCAATTAATAGAAGGCGGGCTTGCGCCGCAGCATGTGACGGCGTTAGCTCGCTGGGCGGACCAGACCCCTTGGCAGGCCGCGAAACACCGTAGGCCGCTGCCCGAACTTCGGATAACCAAAGATGCCTATCCTGACCAGACAAAGCGTGAAATAGAATTATTCCTTGGCGCGTTGGAAAATGAGCCGCCTCCGCTGGCGGCCATTCTTGAATTTGCGCTTCTATGTATTCTGGAATCCGTAAGCTTTACACGCAAAGACGGTCAATATTTGCGGTGGGATTTCAGGTCCAACCGCCGCCAGGGCAAGAATCCGTTTGACAAGGGTGTGATATTTTCTTTCAAGGATGCAATGGCGTCGAAATTAAAGGAGATCGTCTCGGACCTTGCCGATACGGCACCGTCAATTGATCTATTTCACAAGCCAATAAGTCATGGTTCGATTAAGCTGCACCACGGTTCATGCCTCGACATCCTTCCCGCACTTACCCCACTTTCCTATGATGCAATCATTACATCCCCACCTTATTGCAACCGTTATGACTATACCCGAACGTATGCCCTTGAAGCTGCCATCCTAGGGATTGGCGAGCAGGAGCTTTCATCGCTTCGCCAGACCATGTTGACATGCACGGTCGAAAACAAATTAAAATCGCTGCTGACGATAAATCCGCGCTGGCAAGCCACCCTTGCGATCGTCGACGGGCAGGAGTTGTTACAGGCAATTTTGCATTACCTGTACCTTCAGAAGGATATGGGAACGCTTAACAATAATGGAATTCCAAGAATGGTTCGGGGATATTTTTATGAGATGGCATGTGTAATCTATGAATGTGCCAGATTACTCAAGCCAGGTGGCCACCTGATGATGGTCAATGAC
>JBMFGW010000143.1:0-7557 GCA_049977145.1 Phycisphaerae bacterium | reverse complement strand
GCGGTGCATGCGACCATCGTGATTCCGGGTAACAGTGTGACGATCAACGGGAAGGCCGTCAGGGTAATCCGGAGTCAGGAAAATCGCAGGAGCTTTATGCTTCATAACCCCGGTCATTACCTGATTGTTTCCACCGGCGGTTAATAGTCCGTTCGATTTTATGGCACGGCTATGTCGGATGGTTTCCGCATTGGTAATAAGTCCTATACACTTGAAGGGATACTGGCAAATGATGACGGAAAAAATGGGAAACATGCAAAATACTCCTTTCGCTTGCGGTCTTACGCGCCGCCAACTTCTGGCGGCTTCCGCCGGCGCGATATTGACTTCCGGAGTCGGGGTGGTGGCCGATTCAGTAACTGCGGTCATGGAGGCGGACAATAATATCAACGTGGTTGGCAAATCTCCACCGAAGGCGGATCACCGCAATACCTTTTACATCATGCCGCTGTGGGAAAGCGGTCTGGATGTTCCGAAAATCACCGATGATCAGTACCGGCAGCAGATTACAAAAATGAAAAAGGAATTCGGTCCCGGTAATAATTACAATAAATTAGGGTTTGCCTCCATTTACAACACGGGAAACTTGCCGATGCTTTTGCGGCAACTCAAGGTGTTTCAGGAAAACAACATTCATCGTGGGGTGATTTTTGCCATGCAAACCCATGATGGGGGACTGACCAACCCCAACGGTGATCTGCGGAATTACCAGTGGCGGCTCAATGGAAAAACATGGCGTGGAATGCCTGGTCCGGTGCAGGGAAGAGACACGCTGGTAGTAACCCCGTCTCGTTATGCCACGGCAATACGGGAAGAAATGTGCCGCAAGGCCAGGCGCTGGGCGGGAGATATTAAAACCGCCATGCGCGCGTATCCCGGAGTTATTGCCGTCATTAATTTTACCATAGAGGAGGAATTGGCTATCGGCGGCGCGACCAGCAATGACTATCTCGGGGACTACAGTCCCTTTGCCATTGCCGAATTCCGGGATTGGTTGCGGCATCGCGGACTGTATGCGCCGGGTGCCAGATATGCCGGTCAGGGGGCACCGGAGTTAATCACAGGACCATTCATTTTAATTGATGGCCACCGGATCAGTCCATTTTATGATGATCCAACACCCGATGATTCCAATGGCACCGGCCAAACATTTAATGAGACATTCGGCACTGATTTCAAAGCGTGGAATCTGGCCTATTGGGATCTGGAAAAATATCCTGATCCTATTACCGACCCGCAATTTAACCTCATGCCAAAAAGCGGAAAAGGTTTTACGGCGGGGGGCTTTGACGCACCGCGCGTCCAAAACCACTCCCGATGGTGGAGAGCATGGAATTGGACCTATCAGGGGCACAATAATATGTTTCCGCCAGGCAATCCATCGCATCCGGCGTATGGTTTCCGTGAATGTGAGGTGGCGCATTTTGTTCAGGATGTTGCCGGTTTGCTCATTGCGGAAGGCTTGCCAAAGCAGTTGCTTTACGCACATCAGATTCCCGCAGAATTGCTGGGAGATGCGACGGGGGGTGCCCGGCGCGCTTTATCGTCCGCTTCAACAATCTGGTCCGGTTATCTACCACAGAATGGGCACGTGGGCATCACTCGTTTTGGCAGTTTGAATCCCGCTATGATCACCCAATACAGCCACAACTGGGGAATTTTCGAGTGGCATCCGGCTCCGAATCAACCCCCAGATAGTCCGGTGCTCTATCATGCGGCGTTACGTGATCTGCGGAAATTTGTGGCTCATGGATGCCATGCACTATTTCCCGGCTGGTGGCATTTCGATAGAGTGGGCAAAACGTTCCCATTGAACGACAGCAACCTGGCCAAAGCTATTCACACGTTTCTTGCCGAGCAACCCAATGCTCCGCATTGGAGCGAAGGGTAATAAAGGCATTCGCGAAGCGTTAATCATGTAAACAACCGAACGTAAGGATTACGGTGCTCGCATAATGCTAGATACACTTGGGTCGTGCCGACTGGGACAAGATGCGATGGCTCCGTGCTGTTGCCCTGAGTTGTACCGCGGTTTAATCCGGTAAGGAAGATAAAGATGTTCTCAATACCCTCGCGGACCTTCGTAGGTGTAAGATTATGTATCATTGCCGGTGCCCTGATGACGGGTGTCTGCAGCGTTGCGTCCGCCGTTGTCCTGCACATTGTTGCTGACCGCACTGTTATTTCAGAAGGCGGAACAGTGATTATCAGGGCCAAGGTCATGCAATCCCGATCTAGTCCCGGTATCCGTATGGCTAAAGTTAAATTATGGCCATACGTCAATGGAAGGCAATGGGGGGCTGCTGAGGAAACGAACCGGTCTGGCGATACGATGTTTATCATTCCACTGCCGATTATGGGAACGGCCCGGATAAAGGTGGTGGCAAGCGGGCCGAAGGGGGCAATTTTTCCGGTGGGACAGCCGATGCCCATTGGGGCACTGAATTCCAACACCGTTTTGGTAGCAGTGAAGGCGAGAAAATGTGTCATGCCGGTGCGTCGGCGGCATCTGGTGGGAATAGACTATGAACCCTGGTTCACGCCGCTGAATATGACCTGGAACACCGCTGAAGCTGTTCCGCTGTTGGGAAAATATTCCTCGTTCAATCCTGCGGTTATCCGACAACATGCGCTATGGCTGGATCAGATGGGAATTAATTACATTGTCATTGATTGGTCCAACAATCTTTGGGGCAAAACCCGCTTCCGACAGTGCCCGCCTAATGCCATGCAATTGATATCCGCAACGACGGTGTTGTTAGAAACCTACGCGCAAATGCGACGGCATGGCCTTACCACCCCTCAAGTGACGTTGTTGCTGGGGCTTATCAATGGTCCGCCCACTACCACGCGCGCACTTAACGGAGAGATGGCGTGGATTTTCCGGAATTATATTCAAAATCCCGGATTCACTGGATTGTGGCTTAACGATCACAAAAAGCCGCTGATTGTCATATTCAATGGCGTTGGGCCGGCCTTTTTAGCGGGCAAACTGGCATCCGGTGAACCTCCGATTAATACCCGCCATTTCACCGTGCGCTGGATGGCATCGCAATTGCAGAATACGCCACAATTCGCCCGCGCCGGCTATTGGTCATGGATGGATGGTTCCGTTCATCCGCTTCCGGTATATCACCACGGCCAATGTGAGGATTTGACGATTACACCGGCTTATTTTGCCAACGGTGGATGGCTGGCTCCGTCGGCGCGGGCGAGAAACAACGGATCAACCTATATCCGTGAATTCAATGCCGCACTGCGTTATCGTCCGGAATTCTTAAATATTTGCCAATGGAATGAATTTGCCGGCCAACCGATTGGTCAAGGATATGGACCAAAGCATAACAATTATGTTGATTGTTACAACGTACATCTCAACAATGATATTGAACCAACCTCACTGACCGCATGCGCATATCGTGGCTGCGGCGGCTGGGGTTTTTATTATCTGAATCTGACGCGAGCATGTATCAACCTGTACCATCAAAAGGTGCCACGAACAACAATAGTGGCAATCGGAGAGCCCCAGCGTAATGCGTTGGTGACCGGACAGACGTTAAACGTCCAATGGGCGTGTATCGGTAAGGCACCGCAAAGTTTCACGGTGCAGCTCGATGGTCGTAAAATTGCCAGCGATATTAATAGCGCAGCGCGGGCGTATACTCTGAAACTATCAGGATTGAAGCCGGGACGCCATGACCTGACGTTGCTTGCCAATGGGGGAATTAGTTTCTTTAACCTTTCGTATACGCACGAGGCGCGACGACTGCACGGTGCCATTAAGACGGAGGCACACGTCGCATTTTTTATAAGGTAACCGTATATTGGTAAATCTGGAAATCCGGTTACATTGGCCCTGATGCGGCTTAGCCGGTCAAGCGGCCAAAGCGTATCCGGATATTATGGGGTCTTCATCTGAAAGGCGGCGTTACATGGCTGACAATACATTTTCAATACCACCGGTTCGATCAGCCAAGTCTATGGCTTCGCGCCGGGATGTTCTGAAAATAGCCGGGTTCGCGATGGCTATCGAAGCAACGCGATCTCGAGCCGCCAACGGCATCCGGGACACGGCGCCGCCTACGGGGCTTACCTGCGAATATCTGGTTGATCCTCTTGGTGTGGATACGATGCACCCTCGATTAAGCTGGATGCTTGGGTCGGCCCAGCGGGGTGAACGTCAAACGGGTTATCAGATATTGGTGGCGCGGGAAGCGGCGTTGCTGCATCCCGGCAAGGCGGACGTATGGGATTCTGGACATTGCGCATCGGATCAAAGCGTTTTAGTCCCTTACGCCGGTTCTACCTTAAAGTCCGGGGGGCGCTATTTCTGGACCGTACGAACATGGGATGCCAGTGAAGTCGCCAGCCCATGGGCCTCGCCGGCGCGCTGGGAAATGGGAATGCTCAAACCTGCGGATTGGCAACCTGCGCAATGGATTCAACTGGCACAGGATACCCGCACATCCCCGCTGACAACACGTCCGCTCCAAACCGGTCCCATGAAAAAGCCGACCATGGTCAAGACCTTTCCCTCCCCTTTGTTCCGCAAAACTTTCTCCATTGGTAAGGCGGTATCACGAGCACAGATGTATATCTGTGGCCTGGGGTATTACGAACTATTTATGAATGGCAGGCGGATGGGAGATCAGCAGTTGGATCCCGGCATGACTACCTATGACGCCCGGGCTTTCTATGTCACGCATGATGTCACCAACGCCCTTCGGTCGGGTGATAATGCCATTGGGGTCATGCTTGGCAACGGGTTTTACGGTCAAAATATTGTGTGGACCCCGGCTATGGCCTGGGGGCCGCCGGTGCTGTTGGCTAAATGTGTTATAGAATATACCGATGGCACCCGTGAAACGATTGTCACAGATGAAAGTTGGCGGGCTACCACCGGACCGGTGCTTTTTGACAACGTGTATGCCGGTGAAACCTATGATGCCAGACTGGAAATCCCCGGCTGGACCCAAAGTGGTTTGGATGATTCCGATTGGCAATCGGCCCGCGTTGCCAAGTCTCCCACCGTGAAACTGCAAAGCCAGATGATTCAGGCCATTGAAGATACCCGTATCATCAAGCCAAAACGCATCATTGCTTCACCCGGCGGCAAATGGATTGTTGATTTGGGCCAAAATTTTGCCGGATGTGTACGTTTAACGCTCAATGAACCGGCGGGCTCGCAAATCACCCTGCGTATGGCTGAGATACTGGCACCCGATGGCGTGGAAATTGATCCTGCCACGACGGGTGTTTACGCTACCGGCGTGGTGCAGACGGAAATATATGTTTGTAAAGGTGCGGGCGAACAATGGCGGCCACGCTTTACCTATCATGGATTCCGATTTGTGGAGGTCACCGGATTAAAACGCAAACCACCGCTAAGTTTTATGGAAGGCATCCAACTGCGCACCGGCGCGGAAAAGCGGGGGGATTTTGTCTGCTCTGATGCGCAACTCAATCGCATTTACCAAACCTCGCTTTGGACGCTTGAAAGCAACATGCACAGCATTACCGAGGATTGCCCGCAGCGGGAAAAGTGTTCATGGATGGGCGATATGGAAATATCCGCCCAGGCCGCCATATTCAGTCTCAACATGGCTCCGCTGTACAACAAGCTGGCCAGTGATATGGACACCACGCTGGGCCGGGGCGGAAGCACCCCATGGCACACTCCGGCGTCTCCCGGGTTGCCCTGTAACATTGCCACCGGGCGAAGATTATGCGGTCAGGCCAATCCTGATTGGGGTGCGGCCCTCGTAGCCATACCGTGGTTTATTTACATTTACTATGGCGATGCGTCCACCCTGATCCGGCTATATCCGCACATGAAACGGTGGGTACATTATGTAGCCTCCGCAGCGGTCAGTAAGAACGGCATCGTGCAATATGGTTATGGCGACTGGTGCCCGCCCGGTGTGGGCGGTGCCAACCCCAAGTGCCCGGTGCCGTTGACCTCCACAGCCTTGCAATTTTCAAGTCTTAACATCATGGCCAAAACTGCCGCATTATTGGGCCGCAGTTCCGATGAAAAATGGTTTAAGCACCAGGCGGCCACAGTCAAAGCGGCCTTTCATCGGGCTTTCTATGATCCTACGACCGGAGGGTATGGTTCGCAAACCGCCAACGCGGTAGTATTGCGATTCGGCTTGGCTCCGGAAGGGCAGAACAAATCGGTGGCCGCCGCACTGGCCACTGAAATTCAGGTGCAGCACGATCATGCGGATACCGGAGTTTTAGGTTCCCGTCCGCTGTATACGGTGCTCAATGAACACGGTTACGATGAATTGACCTATCGCATGATGAAAAAACTAGATTATCCCAGTTATGGTTTTATGCTGTCACGCGGCGACACCACCTGGCCGGAAGTACAATATAATACGCCATTAACGAAATGGCAGATCGGCTGTTCTTACAACCATGCTATGCAAAGCGGTTTTGCCGCCTGGTTTCATGAAAGCGTTGCCGGCATTCGACCGCTTGAAGCAGCGCCGGGATTTAAGCGATTCCTGCTGCGACCACACAATTTCCAACAATTGACATCGGTGCGGGCCAATTACCAAAGTATGTATGGCGTTATCCGCAGCCAATGGCGGAGAGAGGGAGCAAAGTTTGCATGGAGCATCACAATTCCACCCAATACCAGCGCGGAAGTGGCTATTCCCGCGCGTCGTCGTGCCGATGTCAGGGAAGATGGACGGCCTGTTGCGTCGCGGAACCAGCACGTTCAATTCGTGCGAACGGACGGTCCATACGCAATATTTTCTGTTATGTCGGGAAGCTATCACTTTACGTCTGTGCTGGAAAATATGTGATGCGGCCAGAGACCATCGAGGCCTCGGAATGGTTCTTGGTAAAAACTTCCCAGTTTGATTGTTGAATACTGCGATACCCGCTCTCTTACTGGTTGTTGGTGCAACAGAACGCGTGCCTCACATAGGTGTTTTTGTTGGAGAAAAAAATGGATGAATTTTCCACTCTGGGTCTCTTGAGAATTGGTTTGGCGACTTGTCAACGCGTTGCTCTGGGCGCAGCCGCACTGATGGCGCTGGCGCTCGGGGGATGTGCAATGCAAAACAGCACTGCAGCGCAATTGGACGCCACGGCGGCACCAACGCACCTGCAGACGCAACTGCGCGAAAATCCACTGGCCATTAATTCCATTCACCCGCGCCTGGGCTGGGTGTTGCCGTGGAAAGGTCGCGGAGAGTTCCAAAGTGCTTATGAGGTTCTCGTGGCATCGTCGCCACAGCTTCTGGCACAGAACCAGAGCGATATCTGGAATTCCGGCAAGGTTATGTCAGGACAATCCATTAACATTCGTTATGCCGGCTCGGCTCTGACGTCGCGTCAACGCTGCTTCTGGAAAGT
The DNA here is from genome assembly GCA_049977145.1 of Phycisphaerae bacterium. Classification (GTDB taxonomy): domain Bacteria; phylum Planctomycetota; class Phycisphaerae; order WQYP01; family WQYP01; genus JAMDCX01. Next base: position 183 of record JBMFGW010000143.1, on the reverse strand, counting down.
GCGGGTGTGGAATCAGGCCGGTGAAGCCAGTCATTGGAGCCAAACCGCCCAATGGCAGGAGGGATTATTGGCGGCCAGCCAATGGCATCATGCCCAATGGATCGGATGGAAACCCACTGCCCCGAAAGGCATAAGGCACCCGTTGCCCGCGATTTATCTGCGCGATCAATTCAATGTATCCAA
>JBMFGW010000142.1:0-7578 GCA_049977145.1 Phycisphaerae bacterium | reverse complement strand
GTGAAAACCGCTCCCAACCCTTGCCCCGCAGTGCTATGCGCGTATTCCGATGAAAATAACTTGTAAAGTCATGCTAGCGCTTAATGAACAAAATTAAAAATGAGACTCCCGGCGCGCCGGGATTAATGAGACGTGGTGCGGCGCACCACTTAAAATTTGTTGAGCGCTGCGGCGGCATAAGCAGTTTTCACTGACCACTGATCACGGATCAAATTGGGATACAGGTGACAGGTTATAGGGGCATTTGTCACAGGCGCGAATCGGGTGGCTTATTCAACGCATCACAGAATAAAGTTTTTTCAGTGTTCCTGGCCGTGGGCTGAACTTGCCGGATTCAATTCGGGCCACGGTGGATTGCGGGACTTTGGCAGCGAGCGCCAGATCCCGCTGCGAAAGTTTGGCCTTCCGGCGGTCGCGGATGAGATCGCGGGCAATGATCGCCCGCATGGTGGCAATGGCATCATAGTTGCCGTTTGCCTGCGGTGTGGGCTTGATCACCACCCGTCCGTCGAATCGGTGGATGTCACCTTTCCGTGTCCCTAACAATATATTTCTGACCTTGCAGATATTGCGCCATGCCGCCGGGCTGCTGCCAAACGCTGTAGGGGTCACTGTTAATCCCATGCACAAACACCACCGGCGGACGCGTGAGCATCATGACGAAGCGCCTCCGTTGTTTGGCACGGGGCTGTTGGCGGTTTGGGATGCCTTCCGCCGCCGAATGGGGATAATCCAAGGCGCTAAAGCGAAGGCGAGAACCGATGAACATTCTAGTTTGTCAAACGTGTTTCCATTTCCATTGGTTAATACAATAACGAGCGCCCAAGCTGCTGTAACGCCCAGGGGTATGGAAATGACACGCAGTCCCCAGACAAGCCATCTCCTTCCAAAGAAAACTGCTACAGGGCCACAAACTGCCAAGAGGGCCACTCCGAGCAGGATCGGACCAACAACAGGCCACAATGCCTCTAGCAAGCCTGGCCAACCTTGCCAATTGGGAACGGCATGGCCGTCAACCCCACTCATGCCCCAGCCGTTGAACAGCCACACCCACGCGGCAACCCAACCCGCCAATATAAGGCTCAGCGCAAACGCTTTTCGCGCCCACCGCAACAGGGCGAATATTGTGCCTCCCTTGCGACCATCCAACCTTCCCATCACTGCACCTCCACCGATGCTGAATCCAACGCGCTGGGGAGTAGATCCTCCCAGAAATTCTGGAGAATGTTCGCCGGGCTGGCGATCGGAGAACCCAGCGGGCCGATGATTTGACCGCTGGAGTTATGCCCTAGATCGGCTGACAATGAATAGCCCCACGCCAAGCCGTTCCACGCCCCGGCGTAGCCGGTTGTGGGAACAGCATCCTCCCAAAGTAAATCGCTGCTCGTATCATAAAGCTTGACCTCGTAGGAATCCGATGTTGAATTCGTGACTTGGAATACGCCGTTGAGGGTAAGCTGGATCGCCCCGGAGGGATTATCCGAAACCACCACCGGCACCGGCGGCGTGTAGGATGGCAGATTCACTTGCGTATCGGGCGAAAGGATGCCCCCCAGACTGTACTCCACCATCGCGGCTTGGGAAGCAGGGTCCGACTGCACGCCGTTGAGAGATGGACCGGTGATGCCCGGCTCCACCGACCGCCCCATTTCAGGCGCTGATATTTCAAAGGGCACGGAATCATTGGGGCCAGCCGCGGCCCAGCGTGACGCGTCCTGAAAACTGAACACTGAAAACTGCGATTTGTTTGCATACACCATCAGGTTCCCTCCGTACCGGAATCCCGATTGGCGTCGATCGCGGTGCGTTGTTTTCCATCCTCCCCGGTGGAATTCCCGCACTTCTGCCGGGGCGGAATCAGCCATACGCCAAGGCAGACCAGCGTGCTGCCAACGGCGAGCGCGGGGTACCCGGGTAGAGCAAGGAAATTGTAGTGTTGAGACGCGTAAGCAACCTCGAACCAAACAGCCAACATACCTAGCGATCCCATGCGACCTATCACTCGCAACCACCGTGGCCCGAGCCGGACGAATAGCCAGATGACACAGATCAAAACACCCAGATAGTAGGCTATGTAAAGCTGATTAGCCAACGCTACGTATTTCCGCTGCAACGCGATGCCACCAACCAGCGCCGCGATGACCTGGTCTGCGTGCACACCGGCCGGAACAGGAAAGGGGTTGATCCCCCATGGGTTTATGGCAGGATAATCATAGTCAGCCTTCAAAGGCAACGACGCCAGCCACGCCAGCCAGCCGAGCCCATACGCGCACCATCCGAGCCATGCTCGCCAGAGGACAAACTTGCTATGAACCACAGTTCCTTCCCTCATCATGATATCCCCACAGCGGCTGGGTCCAGCCCCAAGTTACTGGTTACACCCGATTCCCAGAAGTCCTGGAGAATATTGGCCGGGCTAGTCAGCACGAAGCCATCGGGAGCGATGATGGTGTTGTTGGAACCGCGACCAAATGTCAGCAGGATCGGGCTGAACTCCAACGCCAAGCCGTTCCAGACACCCGACGGTTCCGACGCCGCTGATACATCCTCATCATAAAGCTTATCACTACTGGTGTCATATAGTTTTACATCGTAAGAGGTGGGTGATGAACCCGCTGTTGCATCGGTGACCTGAAACGCGCCCTCCACCTGAACCTGTATCGGCTGGCCCGCAACGTCGGATGTCACCACCGGTGCCGGCGGCGTGTAGTTCGGCAGATTCACTTGCGTGGTGGGAGAGGAAATTCCACCAAGCGTGTAACCGACAAGGGCATATCCTGTATCGCTGTCGTCCTGCACGCCGCCAAGCGACGGGCCTGTGACGCCCTGCGTGATTCCCCGGCCCATCTCCAAGGCGTTGATCTCGAATGGAACATAATCATTCGGCCCGGCCGCCGCCCGGTGAAAACTGAACACTGAAAACTGCGATTTGTTTGCACACACCATCACGTTCCCCCCGTGCCGGAATTCGGATTGGTGTTGCTTGCGGTGCTTTGTTTTCCATTCTTGTCATCAGATATCGCACATACCGGTCGTATCCACGCCGAGAGGCCAACTAGCAGGCTGCCGACGGCGCAGAATAGAAATCCAATTCCAAGGCCACTGATCAAAAAAGGCTGTGGGAAAGTCCAGTAGAGCACTCCCGGAGCCCAGCTTTCACAAACCCCCACGACACCGATCCGGCACGCCCAAAGCAGCGGCAGGCTCGGCCTTGGCACGAGAGTGGCTAATGTTCCCAAAACTAGACCAATGAAAAATGGGGCGAGCATGAGTATACCTTTCAAATGGTCGGTGGCATCCACAAACAAGTAGATCAGCGCCCATGTTGGACAGGGCCCCTCCGGTGGATTCCACAAGGAAATATAAATCATGCCCATTGGCAAGCTCACGGCGAGCGCCAACCAGCCTAGGATCAACGCCATTCGAGCGACCACCAGCCGCCTCCGGGCAGGATGCCCAGCAGATGTGGACTTGTTCGCCTTCACCGCCATCACGGCACCCCTTCCGTGCTGGAACCGAGCAGATTTTCCAAGATCAAATCCCGGAAGTTCCGCAAACTGTTCGCTGGGCTTGATACCACTGTCTCCGTCGGGCCGATGGCGTGGCCAGCGGATTTATGGCTTGGATCGGCTGGCACCGATGGGGACACCTCGACACGCGGTTGGGGATTACGATCCAGGCACATAGCTATCTCCAGAATCCAATTTACCGATGATACTTTGGTTAAGCTCTTGGAACAGACCGTCATTCCACGGGGCCGAGCCAAGCGGACCAGTCAATGTGTCATTGCTCAACGTCAAGGTCACGGTGTCGGTGTAAGATATCGCCAGTCCGACCCAGTACACCGTCGTATTCGCCGGGGTAATGTCGTTATACAGATTCTGTGCCAATTCTGTGTCCGAACCGACGACGCCGGAATACAGTGTCACCGTCGCGTAGGTTCCGCTGCCAGCGGCTTGAACCTGATAAGCACCGGTCAGTGTTGCTGTTACCTGATTTTGTGCGTTGGGAGCACTGACCGTCGGAGCAGGTGGGGCGTAGGCCGGCACATCCAGTTCCGTTGAGGCTGATGAAATGCTTGTCGCACCTGTGGCGTTGCCGTAATACGTGAACGAAATGTTCGCATAACCGGTCTGGGAAACATCCAGCGATCCGCCGGGACCGGATACACTCTGGTTGACACCACGGCCTATGGGCGTTGTGGTGATCGAGAATGGGATCCAGTCGGTGGGGCTGGCCCCCTGCAGATAGGCCGCATTGACCGTCAGGTAATTGGTTTGGCCTGATGACGGTTCGGTCAGGAAATAATTCCCCAATGAATGTGAAATTGTGTTAATAGACGTGCCGACCACAGACACAGTTGTCTCGGTGGTGGAACCATTGACCTGCAGATTTACTCCTGCAGTCAGGTATTGCTCCTGAACCATGCCCGTGAAAATCGGATATTGCGCGCCGGTATCCGCAGCGTTAGCTAAATTCCAGGTCGTCGTGTCGTAATTAGATTTATCCAGCCGCACGCCGACAATGGCGTCGGGATTGAGGCCAGCGTTTGTAACCTCCGTGCCGGCACCGTTGACACTCGTCCCGCCATTGTACGCGTTGCGGTCCGAAACCGGCGGAGCGTAGATTCCTTGGGGATAGGATGTCGAATTACTAACCGTGATTGCGTTGGGCACGAGAAAAGGTGACATCCATCATTATCATCTTGTCCCCTGCTTTTTTGGTCTTCCAAACGGGTTCAGTGTGTGATCCAATCCCATGCTTGCCGCCATTGTTGCCACCCAGTGATCTTCTCCCAAGGGACAACCGCGCTTGAAGCTGGTCATCAGACGCTCGCGCTCCGGCTTACCCATGGGCCGATTTACCAGAGTCCGCCAATCCTTGGGGCGATCCACGGGCCAAGGACTCAAAAGCTCCGCGACCAGCCTCTTATCACCTCCCAAACTCGACCAAGGCCAGTCTTCCGCATGTTTTACCAATTCCGCCCGTAAGGGGTTCGCCTCCACATAACGCAGCAAACCGACTAAATATCGGCTGTTTTCAACCGGGAAGCTTTTATACCGCCCCTGGTACAGATGGCCGCTGGTTTGCGGATAATGTACACGATAACGTTTGACGTGTGTGTTGCTTACCCAAGAGAGGTAGGCGGCCAGATCGTCGTCACCACGCGGGCGTAACACCAGGTGCCAATGGTTGGGCATCAGGCAGAAACCGAAGAGGTCCATAGGCACGCGCTGTTTGCCGGCGATCAGCAGTTTCACAAAGGAGAGGTAGTCCCCGGGCTTGCGAAAAATCTTCATGCGGCCATTGCCGCGGTTAACTACATGATAAATAACACCGCCCATAGCGGCTCGTGCGGTTCGTGGCATAGAGCAAGATCATAGCCCTTGGCCCCATCCATGTCAACAACGATGGATGTCACCTTTTCGTGTCCCGTACCGTTATGCTTCCCGAAGAAATCGACCCTGATGGCGCCGAAGCCAGCCAGACCCACGGCCTGCTAACCATCCGCCTCCCCAAGCTCGACAAACGTCGCCAAACCAAGCTCCGCGTTAAGACGGTAAGCTAAAAACCCCTAAAGCCTAAAATAAAAAAGCCCAGGAACCATTTTTTGATTCCTGAGCTTGTTGCTGCTAACCGACTATATTCGCTGATGCGCGAACTTCCTTCGAAGCAATCCCGCCACAAAAACGAAGATTCCTCCAAAGAAAACCAACGCTGCTGTTGGCGGTTCCGGCACCGAAGTCGCAGACAAGTTGTCAAAGGTATACATTTGATCTGGTGCTGAACTACTGGATAACGAATTTCGAGCATAGAGCTCGAGATTTTGAAGCGTAGTCATCGCCGAATCCGAGTACAAACTCCCAACCGCCGTGCCATTGAGACTGTACTGAATCCCTTGACCAACCGTCAGCGTGAAGCCGATGGTGTTAAAGCCGGAAGTGCCGGCAGCAAGGTATTCCCACTCGGGATTCGGATTACCAGCGACATTTTTGTAGTCGTAGTAATAGAACCCGGGATTGCTGTAGCCGTATATGTAATCACCACCACCTTCTGGAGAAATACCACCATCAAGATTGAGATAGGCAACGGTCGGTTTCCCCACCACGCTGTTTCCCGTATTAACTCCAGTTGCTTCCAAACCAACGTTAACAATAGCGTTTGGGTTTGCGGCCCAGCTTGGATCAACATAGAGTTGAACCGACATCGTCTGAACAGTACCACTCAGTCCAGTGTCATATTTCATACCCTGGAAATCTGAAAAACCAAAACCTGATGATGATCCTAATGGTGCAGGGTTGTACTGATACTGGGATGGACTGATGCCCATTTGGAGAACATTTTGGCCCGACATTGATGTTAGACCAAACTTGTCGGGGACGTAGTTAGCCCCATACCAGGCTCCTGGCGTATCGATCTGATACGTCGCCAGGTTAGCCAACTCGCTCGGCGGACTGCCGGAATACAAGTTGGAAAAATTAATGTTTGGCGATATAGTCAACGAATCGAAATTCATTGATACATTACCAAACGTTTTTCCCGAACAAGCCATCAACACAATGGCCACCAACATAAAAAATCCGTGCTTTATCATGACTGACTCCTTTTAAAAAGACAAAGAACTTAATCGTCGTTCCAGAACAACTGGAACGTAATCAATTTACATTGCGACAAACACAATGATAGCCTGTTATCCATTCGGTAACAAGTATCATTGGCGCGATATTGATAGGCATGGTAAAAGCCCAACATGCACCACGATATCGTTGTCTGCCTGCGCTGCTTCGCGTGATGCGGCAAGAGGCTCGGTTCACACAACGGGATCTCGCTGTCAAACTTAAAGTCTCGCATGTATTCGTTCGTAAAAGCGAAATTGGTGAGCGGCGCGTGGATGTCACTGAGTTTATGGACTGGTGTATTGCCTGCGGCAAAGACCCCGATAAGGAATTTCATCGCTTACGAACACTTCGCAGAGTTTGTAGATGTCAAGTCCTGATCTAAAGTTGTCACTTTATTGTTCCTTGTTCGCATCCAAGTTTAGCTTCCACAGGGGGATCGCGTGGGGGGGCCTGCGCAGCGCAGGGAGGGCGAGCGCAGCGAGTCCGACCGGAGCGGAGCAGGCCCCCCCACGCGGCGATTTTCCCCACCCCCTTCGGCCAGGCCGCCGCAAGTTTTTTCCCCCATCGCGTTTTTCGCTCGATCTTCTCCGGTATTATCCCGTCGCCATGTACCTGTTCCGGCACACGCATGTTGAGCTTCCAATGCGGGCGACATTGATTGTAAATCTCCACCGCCTGTGCCACCGCAGTGGCCACCATCGCCTTGCGGGTAAAGCTCGCTCCCATGCCCAATTCCTGCTTGAGAATCCCGTTTAAACGCTCCGCCTTCCCGTTCTCATAACAGTGGTTCTCTTCCGTCATGCTTATTCCCATCTCCGCCGCCTGCAACTGCTTGATATACGGCTGAGAGCAATACTGGCTGCCACGAGAAAGTGAAACGGGGACGTAACAAGTTTACGGAAACGGCGACGGCATTAATGCTTGTCGGCCTGTGCCCGGTGCCGCGGCAACGAAAATC
>JBMFGW010000141.1:0-7636 GCA_049977145.1 Phycisphaerae bacterium | reverse complement strand
GGACACCGGGTATCCACCAGCAGCCGAAGTCTTGAAGCACGCCAAAGCGTCCGAAAAGGCCCGGCTAAAATCGACCAGCGATTTACCAAAATAGATAACACAGACGCATTGCGACATGCTATAATTCATTCGGTTGGAGAGAATGTTGTAGGAGCCGAATCTGGCTGTCAGGAGTGAAAAGTGGTAACCGTTCACGGGCGGGGCGCAGAAAAGAGCAGGCGAAAAATGAGGTGTGTGTTGAGTGACGTTGATTACATAATGAGCGGAGGCATGGGTGTCGCGTCCAGACAAGCCTTAGGGCGACTTTGGCGATGGCGGGTTCCTGGCAACTGGTCAGGCTCGCAGTGGCGGGAGGAAATAGCGGCAGAGGTGGCGTTGGCGGTGAAGGAACTCGCGTGGCGGACGGCGTCGGAACCCAAGCGGGGTACCCGCCACCTCCAGAGCAATATTCAGAACAGGGTGCTGAATCGTTACCGTCAGGAATGGGCGTTCAGCAAACACATTGCCAGCCCGATGGTTGCTGAGCCGACGGATTCTGACCACTTGGAGCGGGAGCATGGGTACTTAGCGTTGCAAGAGGCGGTGGCGGCACTTTCCGAATCGGATCGGCGGTTAATTCATCAGCTTTACTGGGAAAAACGCTCTCAGACTCAAATAGCTGCGGAAGCCGGGGTCAGCGTGCCGGCAATTTGTAAGCGTAAGAAGCGGATTTTGTGCCGTTTAAGGGGTGTGCTAAAAAATTTTGAGGATGAAGGTTAATAAAATGGAATCAAATGCAATTATATTATTAGAGGAAAGATATTGATAGCTAGGTTCGTTGTGAGCTTCGCAGGGCAGAAGGCCGTGAACGGTTACAAAAAATGTTTTCCGCCATGATGTTGTGGTGGAACCGCGGCCTGTCCGGTTTGGCGGGTAACTTGTGCATTCTTGAAGAATGCCAAGGGGCGTTTTTAGAGGAGTCATTTTATGACTACGAACGTACAAAAAACTCTGGGTTAACGTGCGAGATGTTTCTCTGTTTTTCTTAGGTTCAGTTTTCAAGAAAGGAGGTTGAAGTTCAAAAAAGCGGTTTTACCAAGGGTGCTCTTTACTCCATTATTGCCAGCGACGTCGTTGGCTGGAGAAGAGAGAAAGTAATTCAATTGTCAGGAGCTTATTATGATTACCAAATCACATTTCACTGTTCTGACGACCAGTGCTGCAGTCGTCGGGTTGTCGCTGCTGTCTGCGGGCGCTGCCCAGGCCAATATGGTTCTCAATGGTGATTTCTCCGTAAATGCGGCCTCATACACCAGTTTTCCGGGGTATTCAACGAGCCCAAATCCGACCACCCCCACGGATTGGCTCGTGAGCGCCCCGGCCAATGCGGGGGTGAACGGCCCGGACACGGGTTTCTACGCCAACGCTATCAATGGTGGCGAGCCTTTTGCACCCGGCAGTTCAACTGGTGTGAATGATTTTGCCTTCATGCAGGGGGGGCAATTGTATCAAATCGTGGCCACCACCGCAGGCCAAGCCTATCAACTTACGTACGAGGCCGGCGCACGCAGTGGCACGCCATCAACGATGAATACGATTGCTTGGGACAACGTAAACAACGCGGTAATTGTGGAGCAGCAGCCGTCCCTCAGCGATGCGAATTTTGCCCCGTATACACTGGATTTTACCGCCGCGTCCAGATCAACTCAGGTTGTGTTTCAAGATACAGGCGGAACTCCTGATGTTTCCAACGTCTCGCTAACCCCCATTCCCGATTCGGCCACGCTGGGCTTGGTAATGGCTGGCGGTCTCGGCCTGCTGCTGCTGAAACGGCGGAAGGCGGTTTGATCCGGCGGCGCAATGGGCTGACGGGCCGTGGAAATGGTTCGTTGCACCGCCGGCAAAGCCGGCGGCTATGTGAGTTTGGGGGCGCGGGTGTTCCCGCCCGCCGTTGATCGGCTGTGGTCGCTCGTGTGGTGCAGGTTTTCGGGCTGGCGGGATTTTGATTGCCAACCGCCTCTACGGGTGACAATGGAAGGGCCGGTGAGATTAAAACTCTCGGCCTTCCTTTTTTGCGGCCCGCCGGGGCTGAAAACTGAAAAATCTCCACTGAACATTGGAACAAGGAGTTTTTATGAAGCGTCAAAACGGATTCACCCTTGTCGAATTGCTTGTGGTGATTTCCATCATCGCCATTCTCATCGCACTGCTGCTGCCAGCCCTGGCCAAAGCGCGAATTCTGGCGGTGCAGATTCAATGTGCCTCGAACATGCGGCAGGTTGGCATCGCTCTGCATGAGTACGCCAATGAATTTCGCGGGCAATATCCGATGGCATTCACGGCATTCTATCCCACCTACTCCGGGCGTGCCCTTAACAGCAGCTACAGTGCGTATCTTCCCTACCCCGATGCCGCATTGGGTGCCCTCTATTACGATTCGTTTGGTTACAATGGCGGCAGTACGATGATTAACCCGAGGCCGGGAATTCTCAATCCGACCGCACAGGGCATAAGCCTGATATATTCAACGGAGCCGGGCGTAATTAGTCCGCAGAATTTCGTTCCGGCGAGTGACTACAATACACAAGGCCTGCTTGATGTATTTCCTACGGACGTCGGGTATGTCTATTGGGTGGAGCGGGGGCCGGATTGGTCGCAAGCGGGAGATTACTGGCCATACGGTGGCTCCACGGCCCCGCAATGGGAAACGTTTTACAATCCCGATCCGATGCATGAGCCGGCGATGAATCCACAATCCAGCGGTGGATCGCTTTTGGTCACCGACTTGGTTCTTTACAGCACCAGCCCCACTAACACAAACCCTTCAGGGACAGGGCTGGTAGGGCCATGGTATGGCGTGGGCAACGGTCCGGACTCAAACCACGTTGATGACAGTTCAAATAACTCACTGCCCGCCGGTGCCCATGAACTTTACAACGACGGCTCCGTCGCCTGGAGGCCTATTTCCGACATCAAGCCCCGTTGGGGAATAAAGGGAAATACAACGGCAATGTTCGGCTGGTGACATGCCGGCGCGAATCGTCAACTGATTCCGGCGGAAGGGGTCTCGATCCGCGGCGACGAGCCTTGTGCTCATCGCTTGGGAAGCCACATTGATTAATCCGAATCAACTTTATTTATATTCCAAAGGAATGTGCCTAATGCGGCCAAATCCAAGTACGTTCATCACGGCCACACGGCGTAGGTTCATCGGAGCCATGGCGGCCTCAGCCGCTGTGGCGGGACTTGGCGAAATGGTTGTGGCGAGTCCGTCGCAAAGCGATGAACCCGTCATTGCCCACGGCGATGGCCCGGAACCAACGTTCCATGGGCCGCGCATTGTGGGCGGCACGCCGGGTAAACCTTTTTTGTTTAAGGTGCCGTTTACCGGTAATGGCTCCGTGACGCTAAACGCGGACAATCTGCCGGAAGGCTTGCGGATGACTGGCGGCGGCATCATTACGGGCCTCGTTCCGCATGCGGGCGAGTACCGTGTCGCACTTAGCGCATCGAGCGTGTACGGCAAAACAGCGCGGACGTTGGAGATTATCAGCGGTAAACACAAGCTGGCCCAAACACCGCCGATGGGATGGAATTCCTGGAACGCTTGGAACACCCATGTTACCGAAGATAGGGTGAAACAGGCTGCGGAATTAATGGTAAATTCCCGGCTGGCCGCCAAAGGCTACCGATATATTATTGTAGACGCGGGCTGGCAGGGAAGCCGTGACCGGGAAGGGAACATTCGCCCCAATGCGAAGTTCCCCGGTGGAATGAAAGCGCTAGGCGACTTCATTCATGCGCGGGGCCTTCAGTTCGGCATTTACTCTTCGCCCGGGCCGACGGACTGTTGCGGCTATGTCGGCAGCTACGGACACGAACAGCAGGACGCTCGGACGTATGCCCAATGGGGCGTTGACTATCTGAAATACGACCTGTGCAGCTACTGGGCCATGCTGGGAAAAAATCCAACGGCAGAGGCCTTGGCCAAGCCTTACACGCTGATGCGCCGCTGCCTGGACGCGGTGGATCGTGACATTGTTTACAGTTTGTGCGAGTATGGCTTGGGCGATGTGTGGAAATGGGGCGGCGACGCACCGGTGTATGGTAATTTGGCGCGCATCTCCTGGGACATCCGGGATAATTGGGCATCCATTGTCTATAACGGCTTCCACAGCGACCGGGAGCTAAGCTCGTACGCAGGTCCCGGTCATTGGAATGATCCGGACATGCTGGTGGTGGGTTGGCTGGGTTGGGGAAACAATAACCATCCTTCCCGGCTCACACCGCATGAAAAAATGACGCACGTTACCCTTTGGTGCATGTTAGCAGCACCACTGATTCTGGGCTGTGATTTAGGCAAATTGGACCAATTCACACTTGACTTGCTCTCTAATCCAGAGGTTATTGCGGTGGATCAGGATGAGTTGGGGCGGCAGGCGCAGTGTGTTCTAAGTACCGGCCAGGTTACCGTACTGGCACGACCCCCCGGCCAAAAGCCAGTCTCTCTTACCACGGGCGAGCGACAGGTTTGGGCGCGGCAACTCTCGGATAACACTGTCGCCGTGGCGTTATTTAACCTTGGGCCTAACACAGAGGAGATAAGCGTCAAGTGGAGCGATTTACTTGCATCCCTTGATCCGGGCCTTCAGTTGGACGGACCGCAGCCAGTGCGTGACCTGTGGAAGCGGAAAGATCTTGGGCGGCACGATGGATTTTTCTGTCGAGTTGCCAGCCATGGCGCAGCGCTAATAAAAATTGGCGTACCGCATAATTCCTAAGGTTGTGGTACCACGCGGGCGGCCGCAGCCTGCGATGTGCAACCGCGGCGCGCAGTCCGGATTCACAGCACATCAGACGGTGAGGCGGATACTTTTTTAAGGAGTTATCAACTGTGAATATGTTTAAATATCCGACACTTATCATTGTAGCCGCCGTGCTTGCCGCAGCTGGTGGCCGTTGCAGCGCCGGCACCAATAACCCGGTACCGCCAGTGGTCCGGATATCCTCCGCACCGCCAAATTTAATTACCAATGGTGATTTCTCGGCCAATGCGACTGCATACAAGACCTTTCCGGGTTACTCGGTAGCTCCCAACCCTGTCAACCCCAGTGGTTGGGTTGTCAATACCCCGGCGAACGCTGGTGTTAACGGCCCGGGCACCGGCTTTTATGCGATCCGTGGTGCTCCCTTCGCCCCTGGGCGTGTCACTGCGGTACGGAATTTTGCGTTCATGCAGGGGGGAATGATGGTCCAAGCTGTTGTGACCACCTCCAATCAATCCTACCGGCTATCCTATGATGCGGCGGGCCGCGCGGATGAAACCCATGCGGACGCTTTGGAAGTTATTATTACGGACCAGTCCAACCATACCCGAATAGGCACCCAACATCCCACCGCATCAAAAACCGCATTCCATCACTTTACGCTGAACTTTACAGCCCGCTCAAGTCTGACTGCGGTTGCATTCGTGGATCGGGCCGGCACGGTGGATGTGGCCCGCGTAGTGATGGTCCCCATCCATAACCTGCCGACACCAAAGCCGTCCGCAGCGCGGCGACAGTCACCGCAAGCGGCGTTACCAACTGGTCAAGTGCCCATCGCGGGGCCGAGCACATGGGGAGCCGTGGATGCACTGGGTCGGGTGTTGCCTGACTTCAGGCAGGTGGGGCCGCCCAAAGCCAACAAGAGCGTAGGGATATTTTACCTCCTCTGGAATAATGATCCCAAGCCTTACGTGTATAACAATGACAAAATTATCAGAGAACGAGGTTATCGAGAGGGTTGGTATCTCATCGGGCCGATGTTCAGTACGCATTGGTGGGGCGAGCCGCTGTTTGGGTATTATTGCAGTGGTGATCCGTGGGTTATCAAGGAACACGCCGTGATGCTTGGCGATGCCGGGGTCAACACGCTGATATTCGACAACACCAATGGGCCGATCTATTTGGGCGTTCAGAGGAAACTTTTCAAGGTTTTCAACCACATGCGGGCCTTGGGCAACGCCACACCGGATTTTCTCTGCTACGCGGGTGAAGGTGCTTGGAACAAGGATTATCAGGACATCTACAAGGCTGGGTTGGCCAAGGGCCTCTGGTATTACTGGAATGGAAAACCGTTGATGCTGATCATGAATAACCAGAGGGTGGAAGGACTTCCGCCAACAATTCGCAAGTTTTTCACGCTCCGGCAGTGCGGATATCAGGACTATCCCAGCGGCAAAGTCAACCGGTTTTTCGGTGATGGCCATAACAAATGGTTCTGGAATCAATTCTACCCGCAGCATTTTGGCTGGCACACGAATCCGAAAACACCGGAAGAGACCAGTGTTGGAGCCGCCGGCTGGACCGTCCACAACGACGGGCGGGACTACCACGACGGATACCAGCCCCTGCGGAAATATCAGAACCCGTCGCTGGGCCTCTGCTTTGCGGAGCAGTGGCGCGGCGCACTGCGAATCGACCCGGCTTTTATCTTCATCACGGGTTGGAACGAGTGGACGGCCACAGTCTGGCCGGACCATGTCCCAAACAATCGGGAGCGTAGCAGGATGATGTTTCATCGCCTCAAATATGGGCAACCCATGGAGATTGACGGGTTTGATGCGGAGTATTCCCGCGACATTGAGCCGATGAGGCATGGCTTCGGCGATGACTACTATTACCAGCTTGTAGCCAATATCCGCCGCTACAAGGGCGTTCATCCGCTGCCCTATGTTTCCCGGTTCAGCGCCCCCTACACCGGATCTTTTTCGCAATGGGCCAACATCGGCCCTCTGTTTATCAATAACGTGGGGATGGCGGTGCACCGTGATCACCGTGGCTGGGGAACCCATGTTTACGTCAACAACACGGGGCGCAACGATATTGTTGCCAGTAAATTCTGCTATGACAGGAAGAACCTCTATTTTTGGGTTAAGACGCGCAAAACCATAACGCCCTGGTATGGACGCTCCTGGATGTTGCTGTTTCTCAATACCACCGGAAACCCTCATACTGGCTGGCTGGGCTACAATTACGTCATTGACCGCAAAGTGCTCAACGATCACACGGCGGAAATTGAACGGAATGTCAATGGCTTTTATCGGTGGAGGCCGGTTGGAAAAGCGCACTTTCGCGTCCGGGGAGACCAGATGCAAATGACTATTCCGCGGAATTTGGTGGGACTGGAGAATCATACGCCGCCGGAAATTAATTTTAAGTGGGCCGACCATATTGAGCAGAATGGAAGCTGGACTGATTTTTACCTCAATGGCGATTGCGCTCCGCCGTTCCGCTTTTACTATCGCGCGAAGATCAGAAAATAAGGAAATTGCGATATGCTGAAATCTGTGAGCTGTCTCGACCGTATTCCACTCAACTGTTCCAAAATTCTGCACTGGCCGCAGCAGCGAAAAGCCGCCCTGGTGGCGGGGGCCGCGAATTTAACCCAACGAGAACTACATCCAAGCACAGCGGTGAAAACCGCTGCGCGAACAATGATAAGATTTGCGCAAAATGACACTCGCGTGGAGTAATCGAATCGGCTATAAGTTCAGACTATTTAGTCCGGAGTTTAGGCCAAAAAAAGTGATTTTTGGGAGAGAAAACCCTTGATAGTATTGCGTTTGATGCGTTTTTTGGATGCTTTTTTATCGGCAAGTTGTACCCATGTAAAT
>JBMFGW010000140.1:0-7689 GCA_049977145.1 Phycisphaerae bacterium | reverse complement strand
AATATCTCCAGGCGTCAACGCCGCCGCCACGGCGGAAAGACCTTTGAACGCCGCTCCCCCGTGCAGCGCGGTTACATGCAGAGGTTGAAAATAGAGGTGCGCCAGATAACCGCAGGAAGGCCAGGGTGTTATCTGGCCCCTTGGCCTTTCGCCGTAAGGTGCTTGGACGACGGCAAGCGCCCAGGTGGAGTCATCAAATTGCGGCCGGGTCCAGGCCGCCCCTGTCAGTGCGCCGACCGCCATATGCCACTGGCCGTCGGTCAGGCACAGGGTTTTAGAACCCGCTCGCATCCAAAGGATCACGCCCGCCGATCCGGTGGCATTCGCGGCCCGAATGGCCACCGTGTTGTCCCCCGGATGCAGTAACTCCGATACCGATAATTCGCAGGCACCGTGCCAAAGTTTGTTATCTCGCTGGAAGGTCGTAGTGATTTTTTCCCCATTAAGAAATATCTCAAGATAGTTCTCCGCAGCCGCGTAGAGTTTCACCACGCGGGGTACCGTGGCAAGTTTGAATGACTGGCGTAAGTAGATTACCTGATTATTGCGCGTATGCGCGGCCCATATCCAGGCGGGGATACGTGCCGGATGGCGCACGGAAACCGGCATTGGAAGGCCGAAGGTTGGATCCACCGTGGGCGGGCGATCCACCCACGGCTGCGGTGTTGCCCCCATCGCCACGGGTGCCGCCGTCGCCAAACTCCGGACGGAAAACAAGCACAGGATGATGGCAACGCCGGCGACGAACCTGTAATTTCGCGCCACCAAGCATCGTTTAACCGTACCGTGAAAATTAGGAAGGCGAATACACATGAAACGTGATCCTCATACAATGCAGGTAGTCGGCATAGCTACCACAAAAATCATACTCCACTGGACATTGGCCCGTACATACCACGCCTCCGGCGGCGGTGAAATTCCGCAAGCCCGTGGCCGGTACCGCTAGGGATTTCACCCCCGCATGTCCGGGGCGATGTCGTAAACACTGCGTACCTCCAGCTTGTGGTGGAAATCCCCAAGGGACATGGGGGCATCCAGCGTTATTCCGATTATGGCGGTGCGCCCTTGGCGAAGGTGTATAAAGTTGTCCGAATACGTCGCATTGGTTTGTTTCACATCGACCCACACCCACAGTCCCGGCGCAGTAGCTTCAATACGCACTTCATAATCTTTGCCCCCGCCACTGACACTTGCCGCCAGTTGCGGATTGTGGAGCTTAAGTTCCACTGGCCGCCCAAAGAATAACAGATTCTCCGCCACCGTCGCACTGCCCACCCGTACTTCCGGCCAAATTAACAGATTGGCCATTCCGTGGCTGTGGATCAGGTCCGCCAGATCCAGCGTATGCGCCAGGCGGCTGGTGCGGGCGGGAATCGAAACCGTCCTTTCGCCATGCACAAGCACCGTACCGGTGGTATCCGTTACCCACCAGCGCAAAACTCCGGAAGCCTCTTTCTGCCGATCGCTGGTGATATGCAGCTCCGCCTGGCCGGTTTTCGGGTCCGGTATGCCGCTGACAAGAATCGGGGCGAAGAAATGCTTGCTTTGATATTGCAGGGCCTTGCAGCGGCGGTAATAATCGGTCATGGAGCCGGTCTGCCCCGGCCAGCAATCGTTGAATTGCCAGACGGCGGCGGCCATCGAGCGCGGCATATCGCGCCGCCAATGTTCCACGCCATAACGCATACCGTAGGCATGCACAATTTGCGAAAGCCACAGGATGTCGTCAAAATTATCCGGGGCCTTGCCAAGGTACATATTGACGTAGTGCATAATCCTGCTGTTGCCATGGTCGCTGCCATCACAATTGTGAAAACGCATCACGGGAGTATGGATGCTTTTACGGTCGGCGGCATCCGTGTATGCATCAACCGACATCGGCACCGGGAAGGATTGCAGACCGAACTCGGTGACAAAACCTTCAATGGTCCGATACTGTGAAAAAGGAGCCGGGCCGTGCCAGACATCCCAGGTATGGATATCTCCGCTACCGGCGGCCCCGCTACCAATTTCGTAGAACGCCCCCGGTAACAGTCGATGCACTATTCCTCCCATCATGTCGCCAAATAACTGGTGATAGCCCTTAAACGCGTTAAGCTCGTTGTTGCCGCTCCAGATCACAATTGATGGATGGTTGCGGCAACGCCGCACCTGGTACTCCACCTCGGCCCGCAGATTCTCCACCCACTTGGGGTCATTCACGGGATAGGTGGTGTTGGCAAACTTGAATTCAAACTGCAGCATGATGCCCAGCTCATCGCAGAGATCAAAAAGATCATTTTCCTCGTAATATCCGCCGCCCCAAAGGCGGAGAAAGTTGAAATTGCATTCCACCGCCTTGTGCATATACCAATGGATAATATCCGGCGTTACGCGTGTGGGAATATTGTCCGGGGGAACCCAATCCGCCCCTTTAACGAACACCGGCACACCATTAACCTCTACGTGCATCGCCACACCGTCTTTGGGCGGGAGCACATCTATTTTGCGCAGGCCGATGCGGCGGCTTCTGGTATCCAATACTCTGGGAGTGGATGACAGCATTCCCACGACGCCACCAGGCGACTCCAGCAATTGGACTTCCACAGTATACAACGGATGTTCCCCGACACCGTTGGGCCACCACAGTTGTGGGTTGGCAATTTCAACTTGGCTTATGGCAACGCCATCATTCACCGGTGCCGAGGCGGTGGCCACCACGGTGGCACCAAACAGTACACGGGTGTGAACTTGCGCCCCGGTTCCGGCTCCGGACACGGTCGTTTCAATGTCCAGTCCTACCGCACCGGAGTCCCGGTGATGTTGCAGCACGCCCACATCCGCGATCCGCGCCTCGTATGCCACAATCTCAAGGGGCCTCCAGATTCCCTGCGTCAGCAATGGCCGACACCAGTCCCATCCCCACATGTATGGCCCCTTGCGTATCCACGACCGCTGATCGTTTAACTCAATGCCATGCTTTTCTTTATATGCCGCGCTCTGTTGGTCCACATACGGGGCCAGGGTATCAAATTTAATACGAATTGTATTGTTACCCGCTTTCAGGTGCGGCTTAACATCAAACTCCCATTTCCGGAACATATTATCCGTCTGCCCCACCTGCTGATCATTGATCCAGACCGTCGCCAGGGTGTCAAGTCCGTGGCATGTGATTTCAATATGCGGTTTGGAGAGCAGTTCCTCAGGCACATCGAAGGTGCGTTCATAAATCCAGTTTTTCTGTGCCACCCACTGGATCGGCTGCGGATCAACTTCGCGAATATATTTATTCCAGTCGAACGTCCACACGTTGGAACCGCCCGTGGCCCCCGTGCCGTTGTTCTCCCGGTAAAATGGATTGGGAATTTTCCCGGCCCGCATCAGATCGGTGTACGTGGAGCCGGGCACAATGGCGGGAAACGTCTCCGTGGTGTGCTCCTCGTGCATGGTCCAGGCGTTTCCAGTTAAATCCAACGAAAGCACCGAGGTCGCCACCGGTGCGGCCTGTATGCTACGCTGCCCTTGCGGCTGCGCCGAGCTGCAACCCGCCAAGGCCAGCGCCATCCCAGCACCCGCAGCGGCTTGCAGTATCCGACGCCGCGTAATTGTTTGTGATTCCATTGCTTCTTCCATTGGGAACTCCTAACTTGTAGAAAAAACTCGGTTACGACAAAAACCTATTTCAAAGCTGACTCATGGATACTCACTGCTCTCGCATTGACACGGGTAAACGCCTCGACCAGTGGAATATACGGCACGCCATACCGTGTCAACAGGCCATAGTTCGAGTTTTCGCCGTTGTGGTGATCCGGTGTGTTGCTAGGCTCATCGACATACTCATACCAGCTGTAGCCCACGCAGTTCGGCATTCCCAAGACCGCATGGACGTAGGAGGTCATCGCCACGGCACGCTGCTGCTGCGTGTTGAATAGCGGCCCGGCCCAATTTGTGTTTGGCAGTCCACTATCACGAGCGCGGAAACTAAACTCGCCGATGATAAAGGGCTTGTCCCAGGGCAGTTGCCGTAGCTGCCGTAGGACACCTCCCTGGGCACTGGGACCCACATCGCCAATCTTTCCGCCGACAACACGTAGCAGTTTACGATCGACGTGGAGACCGTACAGGTCAACGCTGAGCACATCGCAATAGCGGGTTTCGGCCTTCAGCACCGGCGGCGGCGGAACATACACGTCCTTGGCACCGAGATACAGGTGATTCGGGTCCGCCGCCTTAATGGCGTCGCGACACGTATGGAAGTACCTCATGGCAACTCTCCCTAAGAATGCGTAACAGTCCGCAACAAATCTGGCCCGGCCAGGGTGTCTTCTGTCCGCCTGCATCTCTTCAACCACTGAACGGCGCGGGGGCCACGACGGTGCCATACGCGGGAGAAGGTACGGTTGGACTATATGCCTCGCTCGCCCCAGAGACTTCCATGATGCAAAATGCTGTCTCCATACACGATCGAAGGCGATGATACCTCCAGAATTATGATAGCGGCGGCGAAGAAATTCCACTGCCGAGTGGTGCCCTGGTGATGAGATCGGATAATCGAGAAATACGGTCAGCAACTCATTTTTACCTCGCCAATCCGCACCCCAGCGTAGCTCGTTGTCGCTGTACCAGCCAATAATTTTAGGGTTATTTTTAAATGGAGAACATTGGATTTTAGCAGATCGATAAGCTGATGCCCTGAACATTGGGCTAAAAACATCAGGAAATTTCTGGCAGTATTTATCTTCCCGTGTAAAGCCCTGCCCCAAAGAAAGCACGGGTGTCGCATACATCCCACGCCCGTGCTCGGATACATTGAGTAGGTTCTCGGACCAAGCCCCGACGGTGTTGAAGCCCCAATGTAGCAGTTGCGCAATGGCGTGTTCCTTGGCCGAAATGCTGTGGTCAGGCAGGCCTTCGCCCCAGCGAAGAAGATGGGGGAAGTTGGGCGAACGCATAGCCGCCTGGTACGCCTCGCTGTCCTTTCGGGTGGGAAACCATTCTATGCTATCGACGGCTTTACATATAAATCGATGCCCCGACGGGCTGATCAGCCACCAGATACCGTGTCGCTTGGCTACGTGAATAAATTGCTTTCTTGGTGCCGCTGTCACGGAAGCGCAAGCGAAAAATAGGCACGCTCCGACGATTCGCAAGTGCCGCAGCACGGATCGCAAAGTCCCCGTTTTGTGCTCGCTACGTCGTGCGCGAACAATAAGAAAGGATGCCCAAATCATGGCCGAGGAGCGATTCGTTCGAGCATCTTCCTGCGACGCCCTATACGACCCAACGGTGAACAGACTTGACCCCATGTTTCTATTTACCTCCTTTACGAAGTAACCTTTTATGCTTCTTTTGGTTTTGGGCGGTGCCGGGCTCTCACCGGGGCTAGCTATCGATTAAATTATGCTCATTCCCCGCCGCACACCGCCTACCACTAAGTGTCGCACGTAGTTACCACGGTTGCTCGCACTGCCAACCGGCGAACGCGCCAGATTACTCTGACGCGAAACTCCCTTTGCACCGGTACCCAGCGGACCGTTTACTATGGGGCCATGTCGGCAGAGGAAGCGTACCCATGGCGGCACATACGCTAAATTCTACACCCCGGAGCGTCGTGCGCCTGCGCCGCTGAACCGTCTTTTTTTATGCGGTTGCGCAATCGGCTTGGACTACGGGCTGTATTCGCTCGCTGACTCCCCTGGATTTATGATATTCATTATCCGCAATCCACTGGTACCGTTGGCCGAGGGAGATGTCACCGCCGCACCAGCAACATTACTGTTGATTGGCAGCGTTTCGACATGGCCATCAAAGAACAGTGCATTGGCATCCCCTGAGCTCGGGGAATCCTGCAAGTGGCGATACCGCATTCCCTCATCGCCATTGTAACCACCAGGAATAATAATGTCCTGATTCGTGGTTTCATTACTGAGGAAGCCGTTCGCAGGCACCAAGTAATTCGGGTCGCCCACGTACGGAAGCGCATTGCCACTTGAACGGGCGTTTTGCGACCAATCGGACATAACAGGAATTCCTCCCCCCCAGCTCGCCGTCTCCGTGCCGTCGCCGACGGCGACTGCGTAAGCTGGATTCTGAACATTTGATGCCTTGAAAGTCTGATTCGGATCCCAAGACTGGTCAAGGTACAGGTAGAAATAATTGGGGTTCGCCGCATAGCTGGTCCAGTACCAGCCCGCTGGCTCCATCGGGTTCCAGTTCGGCCCCATTACCACCGGAATGTCAGACGCTGGACAGACGAAGGTACCCAAATATGATGCTCCAGATGTGGAGACCGTTGGGTAACCGGGAACTACACCTCCGGAGTACCATTCAAGGAAACGTCCGGAGTCCAACCCCCGATCGTAGCAATAGAGCAAGTAATCCCAGTCATTCGGGGGGTCAGATCCCCACGAAGAGGTTAATGCCCATCCGAACGGGATGTTGCCTTGGTACGTGTTCTCATACTCCGTGAGAATCTGTCCGATGCTACGCAGGTTGGCACCGCACGCTGTGCTCAGCGCCTCCTCCTTGGCCCGTGCCAACGCTGGCAACAGCAACGCGATCAGGAGAGCGATGATCGAAATGACGACCAGAAGTTCTATGAGCGTAAAACCGTTTCGAGATCTACGAGATGATTGGAACGAATGACTGATACTCATGTTAGTTCTCCAATAATTATCAGGCACGAGGAGCGGACAATAAAATACACTTGCACCGCAATTTCAGTGCGGCACCAAAAGCGGCGGGGCACATCGGACGGCCCGGAATGCGCCCCGTCGCCAACGTCGCGTTACATGCTCCGGTGCGCCGCCCGCTTGCGGCCAAGGAGCAGCAAAGCAATGCCGCCGACGCCCGTCAAGCCCAACGTGGCCGGTTCGGGTACAGCCGGCCCGGTCACGCTAAAGTCGCTCACGCTCCCAGGTTGCCCATAGCTGTATATGAAGGCCACATCGCTACCCGCTGGGTTTGGGTAAGTCCCCGACGCGCCCGTATAGGTGTAGGTTGCGATTGTCGTGCCGTCGTAGGAGTAGGTCGCGGTCCAATTGCTCGATGTGGTATCCAACGACACTTGCGCAAGCTTGTCGAGCGGGAAGGTATTGTTCGAGGCGCTGTTGTTATACGCCCCGGTGGTTACACCGACGGCATATCCCTTGGCGGTGCCAGTGTTCCCTAATAAGATCGCCGGGCCGGGCCCACCACCCCAAATACCACCCGGTGTCGAGAAACCTATCGCGAACCAGTCACCGTTGGTGCCTGCGTTTGGGTCCAATACTGCGGAAATCGTGTAAACATTGCCGTCGCTCACGGAGATCGGAAGATAAGCCAGATTCGCGGTATTTGAAGTATCTACTCCATTCGTAGCCCCATTTGCATACCACCCCGAACCGCTCCAAGTAGCACTGGTCAGATCCGTGCTTGGACTGGTACCAGCAAGCGGCGCAGAGGCGCTGCCCGTGAAATTATCCGCGTAGATCGTCACCGCGCTGGCTGATGCCGCACCAGCCAACCCGACCACCGCCGCAACCGCGATCGTCGCCGCCGCCAAAGAACAACCACGAGAAATTACTGATGAACGATTGGAAAACATAAACGACTCCTTCCGCTCCATATTGGAGCTGTTTGAACTGCCCATCGCCCGAATGGACGACGGTTTGCCGCAACCATCTGCGGCGGATGTAACACTACTGAATTTTGTGCTCATTTGAGCCTCCT
>JBMFGW010000139.1:0-7795 GCA_049977145.1 Phycisphaerae bacterium | reverse complement strand
ATGAAAACGGTAAGCCTCGCACCTCATGTAACCCATCCAAAATGGAATTATACGATTATCGGAAAAAATGCCAAAACGTAACGTTTATTTTGTCACAGGCCCTTAGTCGGTGTTGCAACTCTTCGTGAGGTATTTCCTATGGCTCGTGTTGTCATTCTTGGTGCTGGAATTGCCGGGCACACCGCCGCGTTAATTGTGCGCCGCCGGTTGCCGCGCGAACATCAAGTGATCGTGGTTTCTCCCAAGGATGTTTATAACTGGTTACCATCCAATATCTGGGTGGGTGTCGGGGCGATGTCGTCCAGCGAAGTGGTCGTACCTCTCCAGCCGGTCTACGCGCGGATGGGTATCACGTTTGTTCAGGCCAAGGCGGTGGAGATTTATCCGGAAGTCGCCACCGGGGAATCGGCGCCGTGCGTGGCGGTGGAATTTACCGCCGGCGCGGCGAAGGGCAGCCGACAAATGGTGGCCTACGATTACCTGATCAATGCCACGGGGCCTAAACTGAATTTTGCCGCTACGCCGGGCCTGGGACCTGAGGCGTTTACACAATCAGTATGCACCTACGAACATGCGGATCATGCGGCGACGGCTTTTCTGGCGTGTATCGCGGAAATGAAGAAAGGAGTGAAAAAGAACCTGGTGATGGGCATGGGCCACGGCCTGTGTACCTGCGAGGGCGCGGCTTTTGAATATGTGCTGAATGTGGAATTTGAACTGCGGCGCCACGGCGTGCGTGACCAAGCCAGTATTTTATTTATCACCAATGAAGCAGAACTTGGTGATTTCGGCGTAGGCGGTATGTATTTCAAGCGGGGTGGCTATGTGGTCCACAGCCGAACGTTTGCGGAATCGTTGTTTGTGGAGCGCGGCATCAGGTGGATTACCGGCGCCCATGTCCAAAAAGTTGAAGCGGATAAAATTTATTGCGAAACACTCGATGGCCAAATGGATGAAATAAAATATGACTTCGCGATGCTGCTTCCGCCCTTCTCCGGTACCGGGTTGCAAGCCTTTAGCCGCACCGGAGCGGATATTACCTCCGAACTTTTTATGCCCAATGGTTTTATGAAGGTGGATGCTGATTACACGAAAAAAGAATTTGCGAAATGGAAGGCGGCGGATTGGCCCAAGACATATCGGAATCCGAAGTACAGCAACATCTTTGCCGTGGGCATTGCTTTTGCCCCGCCGCATGCCATCTCTATGCCGCGTACCAGTGCCCGGGGTACACCAATCTCACCGGCAGCGCCGCGTACGGGAATGCCATCGGCCATCATGGGACGCGTGGTGGCCAATACCATCGCTGATCTGATTTTGGGCCATGATCGACAGACCGCAAAAACGGCCTCCATGGTGGAATTGGGCGCCGCGTGTGTGGCTTCCGCTGGTTCCAACTGGTGGTCGGGAACGGCGGCCTCAATGACTATGTTTCCCATTGTTCCGGATTTTGAGAAATTTCCGGAATATGGCCGGGATTTGCGTTTTACGTTTGGCGAAATCGGATCGGCTGGCCACTGGATTAAAAAGATATTACATTATATGTTTATGTATAAGGCGAAGGGTAAACCCTTCTGGTGGATAATTCCGGAGTGATGAAATGAAAAGTGAGGATACCATTGCTTATGCCCCGCGTCCCACACGCGCAACGCGGTTTTTTCGCACATTTGTGCCGTGGCAGATTATAAAATTTGCAGCCATTAATCTGAAAATGATTCGGATGATAAGGAAATCCCATTGACTGACATAAAAGGATTTGGTATTCCGCATTGGCGGACACTGTGGGGACACCGGCAAACGATTATCGCCGTTCTGGCGGTCGCCGGAATTATCACAAATTTATTGCTGCGGTTTGTGCTGCGCTTGCCACCGGCTCTTTACAATATGCCGCTGCTGATTACGCTGGCTCTCGGCGGCACGCCGCTGGTGGGAGAACTGCTGGTCAAATTGCTGCATCGGCAATTTGGATCCGATCTGCTGGCTGGCATCTCTATTGTTACCGCCGCGCTGTTGGATCAATATCTGGCTGGTGCTTTGGTGGTATTGATGCTTTCCGGCGGCGAGGCACTGGAGCACTATGCGGTGGGCAGCGCCTCTTCGGTGCTGCGCGCCTTGGCGGGGCGGATGCCACAGATTGCGCACAAGAAGCAGGGAAATAAAATTGTCGATGTGGCCCTCCAGGATGTTGCTGTTGGGGACAACCTGCAGGTGTTCCCGCACGAACTGTGTCCTGTGGATGGCGTGGTTGTTGAAGGCCATGGCGTCATGGATGAGGCGTATCTTACCGGGGAGCCATTCAAAATATCCAAAACGCCGGGAGCCAGCGTACTGTCCGGGGCGATTAACGGCGAAAGCGTGCTGGATATAAAAGCCACCAAACTAGCGGTGGATTCACGTTATGCCAAGATCATGCGTGTGATGCAGGCCAGCGAACGCGATCGTCCAAACCTGCGGAGATTGGGGGATCAATTGGGAGCTTTTTATACACCACTGGCAGTGGGGGTGGCGATTTTAGCGTGGCTGGTCAGCGGTCAGGCGGTGCGTTTTCTGGCGGTGCTGGTAATTGCCACCCCCTGCCCACTGCTGATTGCCATTCCCGTGGCTATTATCGGGGCGATCTCCCTTTCCGCGCGGCGAGGTATTATTATAAAAAAACCAGTGGTTTTGGAGCAGGTGGAGGGGTGCCGAACGATTATTTTCGACAAGACTGGCACGCTGACGTACGGCGACCCCAGTCTGGCTGCGGTGCAGACACGGTCAGGGATTGATCCCAATGAAGTGCTGATGCTCGCCGCGAGTCTGGAGCGTTATTCCAAACATCCGCTGGCTGGAGCCATTGTGAAGGCGGCGGCGGACGCGGGGTTGTCCCAGCGGGAAGCTACCGCTATCAGCGAACCCCCCGGAGCCGGGCTAAATGGCACGATTGGCGGGCATCAAGTGGAGATAACCAGCCGGCGGAAACTGATGCGGCAAAATGACGCCGTTAATAATATGCTGCCCGCGCCGACGGGTGGTCTGGAATGTGTGGTCCTTGTTGACGGCGTATATGCCGCAACATTTCAGTTCCGTGATGAGCCGCGTGCGGATGGCGTTTCTTTTGTCAAACACCTTGGACCGCGGCACCGTTTTGATCGGCTGATGCTGGTATCGGGGGATCGGGAATCGGAGGTGCGGTATCTAGCACAGCGCGTGGGCATTACCGAAGTATATGCCGGCAAGACGCCGGAGGAAAAACTGGAGATCGTAAAGGCGGAAACGCGCAAGACCCGCACGCTCTATATCGGTGACGGAATTAATGACGCACCGGCGCTGCTGGCGGCAACGGTAGGTGTGGCGCTGGGCCAAAACAGTGAAATCACCACGGAAGCAGCTGGCGCGGTAATCATGGATAGTTCCCTAAAAAGGGTGGATGAATTTTTTCATATCAGCCGCCGCATGAGAACAGTGGCTTTGCAAAGCGCACTGGGTGGGATGGCGTTAAGCCTCATCGGCATGGCGCTGGCATCATTGGGGCTTTTGCCTCCGGTGGCGGGGGCGGTTTCGCAGGAATTTATTGATCTGCTGGCGGTGCTTAATGCGTTACGCGCGGCCATGCCGCCATTGGCCTTAACCGACTTTTAGCACTTCAACAACCGACATGTACCGGTGGCTTTTCATATTTATTAATACACACGGCTCTTCCGCCGCAGTGGCGGCAATTTTCCCGGACCCGCGGCGAAATCAACAATATAAATATCAACTCTAAGATAATGGTTAGTCTTGGAAATTCGTACTACGACCGCCTGGCCGAATTTATTGCCACGCCCCACGCCGCGCGGCTTTGGCCGCTGATTTATTTTCAGTCTAGTATTTACGTATGATAATATGTTTACACAATGTGGTAAGTTTTATTGCAAACAGGATAGCTTAACTTTGGCGGCACTGGTGATAGTTGAAGGCATTGAAGGGAAGCACATTCCCATCTGCGGGTAAAATCATGGTGCCGGTGCGAAATCGTCGCACCAGGCGTACAGCACCAGCGAGATTGGTTTCAGCGGTAGCGCCGACGGAATCAATAAACTTTTGCCAGAGGCGCATCCAACGGTCAGACGATACGGCCGCAGACGTAGCGCTGGTAGTATTCGCATTTTGGAGCGTATGAATCATTCCTGGTTCCGGTTCGGTAATTGTCCACAATATCCCGCCGCCGCTGGATTTTAGCGTCGTCATGCCGGACATCGGCTCAATCGTGTATTGCACATCGACCGGTGGAAGTTTGGGGGCCGCAGCATTCGCGGTATCCAGTGAACCGGTGGCGGCCAAAAGGCAAAAAAATGCCGCTCCGATTTGTGCCAGGGCGGTATCATCAACTGCGGTTTGGAGAATCATGGTGGACAGCATCTCGTTAATGCTCTTACTGGATGTTTCCGCCTGGTTGGCGGCCATCCGAAAACCACCGGTCGCGGGCATTGTAGCGCTGTCCCGATGCCATTGATCCGCTTCCCTAATCACCTGAAGAACCGCGTCAAAATCAAACGGCTTGGCTACATGCGCCTGTCCACCCGCACAAGCACATCGCAATACATGATCCTGTCCGCACAGGCACGTAAAAAACAGAACGGGTATTGGACAGGTAACCCGCGAACTTTTTAGCGTTCGACAAACCTCAAAGCCGGTTTTGTCCGGCATCATCGCGTCGAGCACGATAACATCCGGTTGCAAATTTGCGGCCAGTTTCAATCCGTCCTCGCCGGTGGCGGCATAATGATAATCAAACCCTTCCAAGGTCAGCAGTTGGCCCAAGGTTTCATTAACTTCGCGTTCGTCATCAATGACCAGTACCCGAATCGCCATAAATTTTATTCCTCCGGGTAAATACACTACCCGCGATGGATGGGAATTTTGCTTCCCGTCCATCCGTCCAACAACGCCCGCGCCGGACGAATTGAAATGCCCTCCGCATTCCATTACCATGCTTCCTTCGGCGCAACCGCCTTGTTTATATTATAATCGTCGATGTTGTCTGTGTCTCTATAAGGATTTCGGAAGTTAATCTTCCGGAGAATATCAACGAAAATGAGTATCCCGGACATGAGTAATTCCAATATCGTCCCCGCGCGGCTGTGGCTGGTCCGGCACGGCCAGACCGACTGGAACGCCGAACGCCGTATTCAGGGCCACACCCCAACGGAGCTTAATGTGGTGGGTCGCCGCCAGGCGGAGGTGTTGGCACAGTGGTTTTCGGCGCAGAGCATGGCGGCAATTTGGTCCAGTGACCTGCCCCGGGCCATGCAAACCGCGCAAGCCATAGCTGCGCACCAAAGCTGCGCCATTACCGCTACACCAGAGCTGCGAGAACGCGACCTGGGCGCATTTGAAGGGAAAACCTGGAATGAAGTCAGGGCCATCAAGGCGGATTTGACATGCAATAACGCCAACAATGGCGATCTTGCCGATTGGACCGGTATACCCGGCGTTGAAAGTGACCAGCAGCTTTGGCAGCGAATCCGCAAGACATTGGACTTCATGGCGGATACCTACCGAGGGAAAAATGTACTGGCCGTGACACATGGCGGCGTACTGAAACATGTCGTATGGCACATACTAGGACTACCCGCCGTTGCACCACGACGATTCACGCTGGCCAACGGTCTGACTGTGGTGTTGGAAAAGCGTGGTGCAGACTTTTATTTACTAAGCCTGCTGGATATTGAGCTGCTCATGGGCCGCGCGGCGTCAGCCGATACCGCCGCCTCGGCGTAGCACGGAGGCGGATTTGAGGCGGAATTGACTTTTGCGGCTGTTTATGCCATAGTATTAATATGATGCGTGGTGTACCAGCTTCCCGCCTGATACCAATCGGACAAAATTTCCGGTTTTGGTTTTACATTTTTACCGGCGTATGACGGCGGGCTGGTTGGTATTTCACCATAACGTGGAGTTAAACCTGAAGCCCGCAACATGCGGGTTTTTTTGTTGGCTTTGATGATATTTTCAACCAAGGAGATTCCCATGAACCGACGGTTGGTACAAAACGTGGAGCAGACGCTTGCCGAAACGCAAAACGCCTTAATTTTCGCAGTGCACATTCGTGACCAATTAGCCGCGTTCATATCGTGCCGTTGGCGATGAACCAGCGGATAATGATGCGCCCCGAGGTAAAATTCCCGCGGCGGCGAATAAAACTAGATTGTTACAGCACGCGGCTGGAAAAAGGTCGCAGATGGAGTTGAAAAATGATTGTGGTAATGGAACCGGCAGCAAATCAGGCACAAGTGGATCACGTCGTGGCGTTGATTCGTGAAATGGGCTTACGCGAGCATGTTATTGTCGGCACAGAGCGTACGGTAGTAGCGTGTATTGGTGATGACCGGAAAAAAGATAAGGATCGTCTGGAAAACGTGGCCGGTGTGGAAAAAGTGATGCCTGTGCTGGCTCCTTACAAGATGGCTTCACGTGAAGTAAAAAAAGAGCGTTCCTTGGTGGTGATGGGCGGAACGCTGGGAGCCAGTGCCGGCGGCAGGAAGGTTGTCATGATCGCCGGACCGTGTTCGGTGGAAGATCGCGTTAAACTGTTGCAAGTGGCACATGCGGTCAAGGAAGCGGGGGCCACGGCTTTACGGGGCGGGGCTTTTAAGCCGCGCACCAGCCCCTATGCTTTTCAAGGCTTGGGGGAAAAGGGCTTGGAGATTCTGGCCGAGGCCCGTGCCCAGACCGGCTTGGCGGTGGTGACGGAGGTGATGTCCATTGAACAGGTTCCGCTGGTGGCAAAATATGCTGATGTCTTCCAGGTCGGTGCCCGAAACATGCAGAATTACAACCTGCTTCTGGCCGTGGGAGAGCAGCGGAAACCGGTATTGCTGAAACGCGGCCTAAGCGCCACGCTGGAAGAATTTCTACTGGCGGCGGAATATATCATGTCGCGCGGCAACAACCAGGTGATTTTATGTGAACGCGGTATTCGCACGTTTGAATCCTATTGCCGCAACACCCTGCCGCTGGCGATTGTGCCGGAGGTACACCGCATCAGTCATTTGCCCATCGTGATTGATCCCTCCCAAGGCACCGGCCATGCGCATCTGGTGCCAGATATGTGCCGCGCCGCCATGGCTTGCGGTGCCGATGGTTTAATTATTGAATGTCACAGCGATCCGGAACACGCCCTGACGGATGGCGCACAATCCATAACCCCACAGAGTCTCAAATCCCTGATGACGTCCCTGAGAAAAATTGCGGCGGCGGTGGACCGGGATATCTGACGCGGCATGGCGATTAATCCGGTACAACGCTATCTGGCTGGCCGTCGCGGGCCAGCCAGATAGCGTAGGATCAATTTCCAGCTTCATGCCCCGTCCGCGATCGGTATGGATAAGGCTCGCTTGAGAATTTTTCCCGTGGGTGAGCGCGGCACATCCTCCACAAAATAAACATCACGCGGCACTTTATATGGTGCCAGCCGCTGGCGGATAAATACGCGAATATCCTGGGCGGTGGGCTTTTCCGCAAGCCCCGGCACCAATTGTACGAAAGCCACGGGCACCTCCCCGCGTTGCGAATCTTTTATTCCGATTACTGCGGTAAGCAGCACCGCCGGGTGCAGGCGAATGACTTCCTCAATTTCATAGGGGGGAATTTTTTCCCCGGCCATGATAATGAGTTCCTTCTTCCGTCCCGTGATATACAGAAAGCCGTCCGCATCAATGCGGGCAATATCCCCCGTTTTGAACCACCCGTCCGCGGTAAGGGCTTGTGACAAAATAAATGTGATGATTAACGCATAATCTGTCCGATAATATAATGGATGCGGATAGACGGT
>JBMFGW010000138.1:0-8100 GCA_049977145.1 Phycisphaerae bacterium | reverse complement strand
TGGCTCCGGCTTTTTCACAAATCGCCTGAATCGTGGCCCGATGAAAGCCGTGTAACGCAAAAACTTCGCCGGCGGCCAGAAGGAGACGATTTTTAGTTGACTCTGCCAGTTGTTTTTCAGGATGGGTTGTCATATTGCATTTCCACCGTCAACTTTCCAAATGTTATTTTAAAAAACATATTTGAAATGTCAAATAAAGCAAGCCATGAATCGCCACGGCCAGACCCCGGTGCTCTGTCGCGCCTACAAATTAAGGTTGATTGGCCAAAAACGCCCCAGATTCAAAAAGAGAACGGCGAAAACCGGGGCCGTAGACTTATTGAGCCGCTACAACGCCCCAGCGTGGCTGCGCCGCAACCAAAATTTCACGCGGAGTCGCGGAACGCGGATCCTGATAAAAAAGTAGTAAGTAGCAGGAAGTAGACCGCTGATGGTTTTTCTCTACCTGCGAAAGCCATTATTTTGCTCCAGCCGTACTTACGCTCCGGCTCAACTCTCGCCTGTTGTGCGGCGCGGCAGCCGCTGGCCATCCGGCAACCCTGATTTGTGGGCGTGACAGAGCATGGGACAGACGCATTGACGCATGCATACCGGAATGTTTTTACGCGTTGCGATGACCATCGGTAAAATTGCATTTATGGTTGGGAGACCAGACGGTTTTTGCGGTCGACAATTACATCTCGGATCATTTGCTGCAAATCATAGCGCGGTGTAAACCCGGTGGCCGCGTTGAGTTTACTGATATCCGGCACACGCCGGGGCATATCTTCAAAGTTACGGTTGAAAACCTGATCATAAGGAATCAACTTAATATCTGACGGACTGCCGGTCAGTTCCAGCACGCGCTGTGCCAAGCCATGGATACTGATTTCCTCGCTACCGCCGATGTTATAAACATCCCCAGCGGCCCCCGGATGGTCCATAAGCAATATTATGGCTGCGACCACATCTTTAATATGGGTGAACGTCCTGGTCTGGGTGCCATCACCATATACTGTCAATGGCTCATGGCGCAAAGCCTGATCTACCAGACGCGGCAACACCATTCCATACGCCGGCGACTGGCGTGGCCCGACGGTGTTAAAAAATCGGCCAATGGTCACGGGAAAAGCCCCCTGCTGGTGGTAGGCCAGGGCCATGAATTCATCCAGTGCCTTGGAACACGCATAGGACCATCGGCTTACCGACGTTGCCCCCAGCACACAATAATCGTTTTCGCGCAAGGGAGCTTGGGTTTGCAGGCCGTAAACTTCGCTGGTACTGGCTAAAAACAAAGGTTTTTCAAACGCCCGGCAGGCATTAAGCACCCGCTCGGTTCCCACCACATTGGTCAAAATGCTTTCCAGTGGATTATCCAAAACATATTTCACTCCCACCGCCGCCGCCAGATGCACAACATAATGGCAGGTTCCCACCAGACGGGACATGACCGGTTCGTCCATGATACTGCCGGGGATAAAACGCAATTGTCGATTACTGAAGAGTGGTTCTATATTGGTTCGCGTACCGGTGGATTCATTATCCAGAATGTAAACGGAATCACCGCGTTGCAACAACGCCTCCGCTAAATGAGAACCAATGAACCCCGCTCCACCGGTAATTAAAATACGTTGTGGCACAAACTTTTCTCCAGACCAATGTTGTGATTCCGACCCACTGGTCACTATCGCATAAAAAGTGGAAAAATCAAACGCCGCGGGGAATAAATATCCTTTATCATCGGTGTTTCACCAAAAGCACCATGCCGTATATACTCTATTTTTACGCGGCCGATTGGAGCTGCCGCGTTGCGGGATTTGGCGCCGTGGTTGACGGAGTCGCTATATGGGTGCCCAAACGGGCCGGCGGTAGCAGCCTGAACCTCAACACCGGCTTTCCGGCCTGCTTGGTTCGGTTGTCGCGAAACGGTTACCGGAATTTTTTGGAGAAATGCGTATGGCCTTTTTGGGGTTGGATATCGGAACCTCCGGCACCAAAGCATTGTTGCTGCAGGAAAATGGCACTGTTCGGGCCACTGCGGAAGCGCCGCATGAACTTAAAACCCCACGCCCGGGCTGGACGGAACAAGACCCTGAAAATTGGTGGCGGGCATGTTTGGTCGCGACGGCACAAGTCCTTAAAAAGGCGAAACTTAAGGCCTCGCAAATCACTGCCATTGGCCTGTCTGGACAGATGCATGGCAGTGTTTTCCTTGGTGACGGGCCTAAAGCGTTGCGTCCGGCTCTACTCTGGAATGACCAGCGGACAATGGCCCAATGCGAAGAAATAGAAGAAAAAGCCGGGGGACGCCAGGCGCTTCTCGCCATGGTAAGCAACCCCGCGTTAACGGGGTTCACCGCGCCAAAAATTCTCTGGTTCCGGGACAATGAGCCGGCTAAGTTTGAAAAGTGTCGGCATATCCTGTTGCCGAAGGATTACATTCGTTATCGCCTCACCGGTCAATACGCGTCGGAGGTTTCAGATGCTTCCGGCACGCTGTTATTGAATGTAAAGACCCGCCAATGGCATGATGAACTGCTGAACCGCCTGAACATTGATCGTGCGCTGTTGCCCCGGCTCACAGAATCGCAGGAAATCAGCGGCCAGATTACAAAAGCGGCGGCTGATATAACCGGGTTGCCCGTCGGGATTCCCGTCGTTGGCGGCGCGGGGGATCAGGCCGCCGGGGCCGTGGGAACCGGCGTAGTGGAACCGGGAATCCTATCGGCAGCCATGGGAACCAGTGGCGTGATTTTCGCCGCATCCGCGCAGCCGCAGACGGACCCGCTGGGGCGTGTCCAGACCATGTGCCATGCGATTCCCAATACCTGGTGCATCTTCGGCTGCATGTTAAGCGCCGGCGGATCGCTGCAATGGTTGCGCAATACCATGTTCGCGGCGCAATATGAGGAAATAATAAGAAGAAAAAAAGACCCTGGATCCCTTTATCCACAGATTATTGCGTTGGCCCAACAAGCCCCCGCGGGATCAGAAAATCTATTCTTTCTCCCCTATCTAACAGGCGAACGTTGCCCCCATCCGGATCCGCACGCCCGGGGATGTTTTATTGGTTTAACGCCGCGTCACGCAATGGCGCATATCGCCCGTGCCACGCTGGAAGGAATCACCATGGCTATGCGCCAGCAGGTGGACATTATGCGTTCCATGGCCATCGTTATTAAAGAGGTGCGTGCCAGCGGAGGTGGCGCACGCAGTGATTTTTGGCGGCAATTGCAGGCGGATATGTACCAGGCCCCGGTGGTGACAATTAATGTCAGTGAGGGTGCAGCGTTAGGGGCCGCCATTCTGGCCGGAGTTGGCAAGGGGCAATGGCGTTCCGTGCCGGAGGCCGCAAAACACATTATCAAAATAAAAACGCGCAGCCGGCCCAATGCCAGGCGTGCCGCCATGTATGAATTTCAGCATCGGAAATTTGCAATGTTATATCCGGCATTGCGTGAAAGTTTCAAAACCATTGGAGTGTCTTATGACTGAATTATCCACCAAACCAATATTACCCACAGATTCCGTACCGGCGCCAGCCCCCGGAACCGCCCAGACAGCCCCGGGTAGTCGGCGGGTGAAGCGGGTGGGCGTTCTTACCAGCGGCGGCGATTGTCCCGGTCTTAATGCGGTAATTCGCGCCATCGCCAAAACCGCCATCCGGCGGTACGGCATTGAGGTATGGGGTATAGAGGATGGCTTTATAGGCCTGATCCAGAATCGCATGCAGCCGATGCGCGATACGGACGTGAGCAACATTCTCACACTCGGCGGAACTATTCTTGGTACCAATAATAAATGCGATCCGCGACGCTATGCAATTAAAAGTAATGGCAATGTTCACTTTGCCGATGTCACCGACCGCTGTCTGGAGCATATCGCGCTACGCCAACTTGATGCGCTGATCGTTATCGGCGGCGATGGTTCGATGGCGGTCGCGGGACATTTGATCCAGCAGGGAGTGGCCTGCATAGGCGTGCCGAAGACCATTGATAATGATTTGATTGGAACGGATGTCACATTTGGTTTTGGCACGGCGGTGGCCATCGCCACGGATGCCATTGACCGCATCCACACCACCGCCGCCAGCCACCACCGGGCCATGGTGATTGAAGTCATGGGGCGGAACGCCGGGTGGATCGCGTTGCACGCGGGCATTGCGGGCGGTGCCGATGTTATTTTGCTCCCGGAAATACCATTCGATATTGAAAAAATATGCGCTGCGGTACTGCAGCGTAGCAACCATGGTAAACGGTCCAGTATTTTGTGTATTTCCGAGGGCGCGGCACCTAAAGGCGGCAAGCAGACGGTGGCACGGATTGATCCCACCAGTCCTGATCCCATACGGCTGGGCGGAGTCGGACAGTTGGTGGGTGCGGAAATTGAAAAGGCCACCGGCATAGAAACGCGCACTGCGGTATTGGGGCATGTACAGCGCGGCGGAGAACCCATAGCGGCCGACCGCGTGCTGGCGACACAATTCGGACACGCGGCCGTGGAGCTGCTGGTACAAGGCCGCATGGGCAGACTCGTGGCATTGCAGGCGGGGGAAATAACCGACGTTGACATTATGGAAGCAGTCGGCAAGCAACGCCTAGTACCGCTGGATTCACCACTGCTTATGGCCGCCCGCGCCATTGGAACTTGTTTTGGTGATTAGCGGCCATGCACGAATAATTTCCAGGTTTGGCGGGTACGGTCAACCAAGACGGTTTGGACCAGATGACAATGCTGCCATAACGCAACAGATTTGTGGTACGTGCAGAGGCGTTGTGTATACTCCGCGTGGCCAGCGATGCCCCGAAGCCAGGAAGGGTATACCTACCGCCCCGGTGCGTCGGGGACCCTTCTACTCTTGTCGTGCTGTTGAGGTAGTGTGCCAGAAAAATAGGGGCGAGGTGAAAATATCGTCAGGCCAGGAGCGCCAAATCTGCCGCGACAGCAATGGTGCGGAAGTTCTGTGCGGCGCGCATTTTACGGCAAAACAGGCTATACTTTAACATTTTTTGGTATTCTACAATAAAGGTCGCCTGGTTATGTCGCTTTTATCGGTTAAAAATGTCAGTAAATCTTACGGCCTGCTCCATGTATTGGAAAATATCATCATGGACGTACAGCCCGGCGACCGCATTGGGTTAATAGGCCCCAATGGTGCCGGGAAATCAACCCTCGTAAAAATTATTGCCGGAGAGGAAGAACCGGATCATGGAACCGCGACCATCTCCGGTGATGCCACGATGAGTTATGCCGCGCAGCAGCCCCGGTTGGATTTATCGCAAACGGTCCGGCAACAGGTGGAACTGGTCTTTGCGCATGTGCGGGAAATTGAACATCAGATGCAGCTCGCCGCGGAAGAACTGGCCCGCGATCCCAATGGACCGGAACATGACGCCGCCCTGAAGCATTATGATCGTCTGCAGCATCAGTTTCAACATTTGGAAGGCTGGGATATTCAGCGCCGCGTACAAATGGTGCTGGAGCAACTTGGATTTACCGCCGACGAAATGGAGCAACCGGTGGCCAAACTCTCCGGCGGGCAGAAATCCCGCATTCAGTTGGCGCGGATGTTGCTGGAAGGGGCGGATTTACTGCTGCTGGATGAACCCACCAACCACCTGGATATTCCCATGTTAAACTGGCTGGAAAATACACTCTCCAGCCTGGACGATACCGCCATGATCATCGTCAGCCATGACCGTTATTTTCTGGATCGCGTGGTCAACCGTGTTATCGATCTTCGCGCGGCCGGGATTGACGAATATGCGGGCAATTATTCCGCCTATATGACCCAGCGGGCGGAGCGTCTGCTGACCCAACAACGGGCGTATGCGCAACAGCAAGCCTTCATCGCCAAGCAGGAGGAGTATATCCGCCGGTTTTCGGCCGGGCAGCGGGCCATGCAGGCGCGCGGACGTAAAACCCGATTGGAGAGATTTAAGAACGAATCGGCCATGGCCAGACCCGTCGGCGATTCCGCCCGGATGCTTCTGAACCTGGAACTTGATAAGCCCAGCGGTTTGCATGTTCTGAAGTTGCGGGATTTATCCAAGGCGTTTGGCGCGAAAATACTTTTTCAAAACCTCACCCTGGAACTCACCCGCGGTGATCGCCTCGGTGTGGTCGGCCCGAATGGATCGGGTAAAAGTACGTTGCTCAATATTTTGGCCGGTAAACAGGACGCCGATGCCGGTGAAATGGTCTGGGGCCACGGCGCCACCGTGCAATATTTCCAACAGGAACATCAGGATTTAAATCCCGACAACACGGTCATGGAGGAAATTCACAGTGTCAAACCCGTCACGCCGCCGCAGAATATTCGTGAACTCGCGGCGCTATTTCTCTTTTCCGGCGATGATATTTTCAAGAAAGTCGGTGCCCTCTCCGGCGGTGAAAAGGCGCGCGTGGCCATGGCGAAAATGCTGCTTAAACCCGCCAATGTGATCCTGATGGACGAACCCACCAATCATCTGGACATGAATACGTGTGAAGTCGTGGAAGCCGCGCTGGACAGTTATGACGGTACTTTGATCGTGGTTTCCCATGACCGTTACTTTCTGCAAAACACATGTGATCGTATTCTAGCCATGGAGCCGGATGCAACCGTTCCCGGCGCGTGGCGGCTGGTGGATGGTTCCTTTGATCATTACGTCCTTGATCGGGAGAAACGAGCCCGCAGTAAAGCCGCTGTTAAAAAGGCGGCGGCGGCGGCATCCGTTCGCCCTGTCAAGCAGGCCCCACCACCCAAGGTTTCCTCCACGCGGTCGGCGACAGCCGGAAAGCCCAAATTACCATGGCATCTGGAGAAACTTTCCGCCGCAGAACTGGAAAAAATGATCCAAACCAAAGAACAAGAACTACGGCAAATGGAAACGCAATTCGGTGATCCGGCCATAGCGGCCGCGCCGGACAAACTCAAAGAGCATCAGTTGCGGTACGAAAAACTCCAAACCCAGATTGCTGACGCCATGACTGCCTGGGAAAGAAAAGCCACACGGTAGCGCGGCGCCGCCGTAATCGTTCGCGTGCTGGATGATGGTTGCGTGGAAGGTCCCGGTCGGGTAGAAGGCCAGCCCCCCAGGGCGCAGCTTCTGGCGTTTGATTACTAAAGCAGTGTACGCGTGGCCGGAGAACAAGGTCTTTTCCTGGCGCACCTTGCGCACAAATTCGCATACAATCAATTAGTGGTAGCGCGGCCAGGGCCGCCGCGATAGAGTTTTGTGATGTTGCCGCGGCAGGCGGAATATGGGTATGGCACAAGTGGAATATGTGGAACTGGCGGTGCAACACCTGCCACAAGTGTTCAGTGGTCTGCAAATCCTGCATCTTTCGGATTTGCATATCACGCGTTGGACGGGCGAACTGGAACGTTGGCGTGGGCGAATTGCCCCATTATCGCCGGATATTGCGGTTATCACCGGAGATCTGGGGCATCGCAGCTGGAAATGGAAAAAAAGCCTGCCTAATGTACAGCGGCTGCTTTCGGCCATCCACGCCCCGCTGGGGATTTTTTTTATTCTCGGCAATCACGATTCGCCGGAGCTGGGTGCGGCGCTGAACGCGGCGGGCCGCAGAATGCTGACCAATGAATCGGTCATTATCGAACGTGCCGGTCAGCGTTTTGCCATTATTGGCGTTGCCCAGCATCGGCGCAGCGATACCGATATTCCCACGGCCATGCAACAGGTGCGTCCGGATGATTTTAAGCTTATGTTGTTGCATTATCCGGATTTGATTCATTCCGCGGTCGCCGCCGGCGTAGATGTCTGCCTGGCGGGCCATACGCATGGCGGGCAGATTTGTTTTCCCGATGGCAGTCCCATCATCGGGCATGACGTGTTGCCACCGAGCATGTGCACCGGATTAAGCCGCTTTGGGGACACGTGGTTGGTAGTCAATCGCGGTATCGGCAAGGCCGGATTACGCTTGCGGATTTTCTGTCCTCCGCAGATTATGATGCTGACTCTGCGGTCACCGGAACCGGATTTCGAGACGGTTGTGGCGTGGCCCGGCGCGGCATAGAGTTGCCGCGGGGGGCCGCGGGCGGGCTTGCAAAAATGGTGAAGCTGCTTCATAGTATTGTTGTAGGTATGGAAGTCTTGTTATGATTGTATCGGCGAT
>JBMFGW010000137.1:0-8179 GCA_049977145.1 Phycisphaerae bacterium | reverse complement strand
ATGTTCGTGAGTTCGCGCGGATTGCGGCGTTGACCCTGGAGGACTGGGCTGGTACTGGCGAACATTGATGAATGTTCTTGACGGACCGCGTACTCAAAGGCTTACCACCGCCAACGCCAATTCTTTTTCCGCCGCCTTGATCCGCACATTGAGTTCCACCTGCCGATTAAATTGGGTTTCGGATTTTATCTGGCGGCGTAGTTCTGTGATATTGTGCTCGATTTGCTGGCATTTTGCCAGTTGGTCGCGGCGGATTTGCCAATCGGTTTCGGGGGTGCCACTTCGATACTGGCCGCTGAAACGGGCACATTGAAGACTGATAATCCGCTCAAGCCAGCCATTATACAGGGCGTAAAAATTGTTTTGCGGCAAGTTACCAATCGCCATATCGGCCAGAAAATCCTTGTCCACACCAGTTGCGAAATCGGGGATGAGCCAATCGGTGCTAAAAAGTTCTTCAGCAATTATTTTGTTTCTGTCACTCTGGCTGAAACGCTTGTGGGCCATGCTGATGGCCACACGGGATTCACACGCCAGCAGCAGCAACACGGGATAGGGAATCGCACGGTGAATCGCCTCGGCAATGCGCTGATGGCGGGTTATCTGGTGCAGATTGGCTTGCAGCACGGCGACTTCCAGATATTCGCGCTGATCGTCACGGTAGATGGCTACTGGAATGTTGGTGGGTTTAAGCGCGTATTGCCAGAGAAATAAATCCACATCCTGATCGAAGGCGTTTTTATCAGCTGTGCCCAATTGGGCGTTTTTCAGAAAAAGGTTTTTGAATATGCGCTTACCCAGAAAGCAGGATTCGGGAATGGCCAGGAATTTGTAGATGGGGTCGGTCATGCTGGCGGTCCCGGCAGAATGACCAGATAGGCGACTACCTCAAAATCATCGGTGCCCTTGAAGCTATCTTTGCCGATGGTCGTGCCACCGGGCGTGAACAGGCTTTCAATGCCTTTTTCATCGGCTTTGCCGGTGATTGCGGCTATGGCTTTGGCCAGAAGGGATTGGTAGCGTTCCATATCCGCACCGTTTTTGGTTACGGCGTTGAGCGCGGCCACGGCGGCGGAGTCGGGTTCGGGTTTACCCAATGCCAACTTTTTCAGCAGATCAAGAATCTTTTTGGCTTGCGGAAAGTTATGACAGACTTCGCCATTTTCCAACACATACACCAGATAATGCGGGGCTAAGGCGTAGGTACTGTCCAACACCATTGTGGGCAATTCATTGCGCAGGCAGAAAATCACGCCGGGTTGTATTTCTGGAATACTGGCCAGTGCGACAACGGCATAAGCACCGGGTGCGGTGCGTTCAAGTTCATGGGCATGGGCTTTGATGTAATCGGATAAATCCATGCGGAAATCGTTGAGGGTCATATCGGTAATGGAAATATTGTTGGCAAGGTCCTCAAGGTTTACTACGCTGTCCTGAAGTTGCTGAAGTTGGCGGCGGCGATATTCCAGATCGTTCATGCGGGCCTGATCGGTGGATTGGATGATGTTCTCTTCGCCGGTGGCGGAAATATCCAGCAACATCATGCGTCCGCTGACGCGGGCTTCCAGATTGATATATTCATCAAGTTCCATGTTGGGCCAGAAGTTGATCAGTTGGATGGTTTTGTTGGGCGATCCGATACGGTCAATGCGTCCAAAACGTTGGATAATGCGCACGGGGTTCCAGTGAATGTCGTAATTAACCACACAATCGCAATCCTGCAGGTTCTGGCCCTCGGAAATGCAATCCGTGGCAATCAGAATATCAATCTGCTCCGTTAGCGCTGGATCAATTTTGGAACGCTCCTTGGATATGGGAGAAAAGGATGTAATGATCGAACTGGAATCGCGGCCAATGCCGGGAAGGGTGGTCTGGTTTCCATTGGCACCGCCTGTAACCAAGGCGCAATGCAAACCCAGTGTTTCCGATGCCCAGCCGGCGATATTGGAATAGAGATAATCGGCGGTGTCCGCGAAGGCGGTAAAGATCAGCATTTTGTGATTACCGGCATTGGGGGGATTGCGGCATTTTTCAGTAATCTCATGCTTGAGGTGCTGAAGTTTGGCATCGCGGGCGGCGGAGATGTTCTGGGCGGCGACCAGCAGGTCGGCCAGAAGTGATTCATCTTCCCGTAATTCTTGTAACCACTTGATACGGTCTACATCATGGATAAGCACCTTGACCTTTTTGCCAACAAGGTATGGCTCAAATTCCTCCGAGTCCAAGGCAACATCTTCAATTTTCAGGCTCTCAATGGCATCCTGATTCCGGGATTCCAGTTTGCTGATGATTCTTCGCACATCATCCAGCAGCCGCTGGAGTGTAGCGGTAAAGGAGTTGATGGAGCTTTCCATACGCTTGAAAAGCCCGACGCGCATGAGGTGAATGAGGCTTTCTTCACGGTCCGCCTGTTTGAAAACCGAGCCGCCTTTGACTTCAATATCATATTTGCGGTTGTATTCATCACGCTTGTTGGGCAGCACGTATTTGAGTGGGGCATAGGCGCTGAGGTTGAGGCGGCGGATGCGGGCGTTGATCTCCTTGAGGGCGGGAAAATGCCTGTTGGTATCAATGTCCGATTTGATATTGACCGGTTTAGCCCGTTCGGGGAAAGCGCCGATTTCGGCGATGTTGTAGTATTTTTCAATGTGTTTGCGGGACCGGGCGATGGTCAGCAAGTCCAGTAGCTTGAAATAATCAAAATTAAGACTTTCCAGAAGCGATACGGTGGTGCGCTGGGGTTCATCCTGTTTGAGCCATTGGTTAAAAAGTGTCTGGGCCTTGCGCAGGGTCTGCTCAATGCTGCTGATGCCATGGTCAGCCAACGCGCCGTCAACGCCTTCGGTGATAAACGCAACCTGATTTTTCAGGTCATTCATCCGGCTGTTGACCGGTGTGGCTGAAAGCATGAGCACCTTGGTTTTTACACCCGCCTTGATGATGTCCCGCATCAATCGTGTATATCGGGTCAGGCCATCCTTCCGCTGCGGACTGTTGCGGAAGTTATGGGATTCGTCAATCACCACCAGGTCATAGTTTCCCCAATTAATGCTGGCGAGGTTCTGGTCGCCGGAGTGGCCGGATTCGCGTGTAAGATCGGTATGGTTGAGAACGTCAAAGCGAAAGCGGTCATTGGCAAAGAGATTGCGGCGGTCATTAACGGTGTAAATGGTCCAGTTTTCACGGAGTTTCTTCGGGCATAACACCAATACGCGGTCGTTGCGAAGTTCATAGTATTTGATGATGGCCAGGGCCTCGAAGGTTTTTCCAAGGCCCACGCTGTCGGCGATAATGCAACCGTTATATTTTTCAATTTTATCAATGGCTCCCAAAACGCCGTCGCGCTGGAAGCGATAAAGTTTCCGCCAGACCAGCGTATCTTTAATGCCGGTGCCGGTTTTGATAATTTTGTTTTCGTCAATTTCTCCCAGCAGATCACGAAACAGGCTGTACAGGGTTAGAAAATAGATCAGTTCCGGCGACTTATCCCGGTATATCTCCTGAAGTTGGGCCAATACAAGGGATTTGGCATCGGTGGCAATGGCCTGATTATTCCAGATGGAATTGAACCATTCCAGCAGGCCGGTGGTTTGTTCGGGCGCGGCGACCAAGGTATTCATATCAAATCCGTTGCAGGGCGCAAAGCCCAGACCGGAAGTGGTGAAGTTTGAACTGCCATGGATGGCCACGGATGGATCGTCCGGGTTTTGGATATAAAAAAGGCGCTGTGGAAGCGGGGATGAGGATTTTCTGATCTGGGCCTTATTCTCCAGCCATTGGGCACATTGCCGTGCGACATAAGCCAGGTTGAGGGTGTTGCGGAGCCGCCGGTCCGCTTCATTTCCGGTTAATTCGGGTACCGTAAAAGGTTGGTGGTTTGCTGCGGTGGTGGGCACGGGATTTGAGGGCAGCAGAAGTTGAAGCTCGCCGATGCGGGCTAATTCGGCTTTCAGTGCGGTGAAGGCGTAGATTGAAAAAGCGGACGTGATGAAAGAAAGTCGGGCGTCGCGCTGAATGTTTTGGCGTAATGTATCTCCGACTTTCCCATTGGCCTTGTTATCCAAAAGCATGATGTCATCCCAATGCGTTCGATAGCAGTTTGCCGCGCGACGGCGCTGAATTGAAGTAATCCTACGCCAGAGGGAGGAAATCTGAAAGTATTGGGCATACTGCGTGCCTTATTTCACTTCCGTTCCCGGCAATGTTTCCACCCGCAAATAAAATAACGCCACCGCCTCTTTGCGTTCTTCCGGCGTCAAATCGGCAGACCGCTATTCTAACCACTAAATTCTAGATTCGAGATTCTGGCAACACGATTCCCCAAGCACATAGCCCACGATTGCCGCCATCAGTGGCGACATTTCCGAAAACCGCGTTGGTTTCAGCTTGTCTTTTAAGGCGCTCATAACCATTCCATCACCATCATCTCGTCGCATATTCTACCGTTATATCCGTGCCAACCAAGCCACTACGACAGTTTTTCCGCCTACGCAGCCGGGGTCAATAGCTTGGCCAGCGCCCGCTTTTGTTCCGCTGGCAGGTCCGCAATAGCCACAAGAATTGCCGCCAAATCAGGATTTTATCGGATGTTCCATCAAAACACGCTGGTTTTCAGTGCGATAATGCGCTGTAAAATCAACGGGTTTTGCGTCATAGCGGCAGTTTCTTCCTCGTGGCGACATGAACGCCACGATGGGGAAACGCTGCGGGCAAGATGGGCCTTTTCTAAGAGCTTTTGTACCGATTCCCGCGGCTGCGGGAGGCAATGGCGCAATGGTTTCCCCTCTTGATGGCTTGTATCTCCTCTGGCGAGCAACTGCGCTAAAAAGTTAAGGATTTGGCCCCCAGAGACCTGGCAGAATCTGTCACAGGCCCCATCCGATACAATCAATCCTTCCGCAATGCCAGCGTTGCAATAAAACTTCACGCGCACATTCGGACACCAAGAGGATTCTCTCATTTTCGCGGGGACACAAATCCGATGGATCGCACCGCGCACCACGCGCCGGGGCGGCCATGCCAATCCGAAACCGGATCCACCCGCAGTTGGATCATCGCACCGCGATAAGTGTTGGATGCCGCGAGGCGAATTGCGTATACGTGATAGTGGCCATCGCCGCGAATCGGAAAGGTGAGACTGTTCCCGGCTGAAAAACCGGGGGTATCAATACCACGCCAAAATACCCTTGCCGCGCCATGCGCCCCGGTGAATTTCGCGTCGATATACAGCACCGGGTTTTGTGATGCTTGCCAGAACGCCAGCGGTGCGATCATCTCCGGTGCGCCTTGCGCCAGCGAAATATTGAGCTGGCCCTTAATCGGCCAGCCGGTGTCGTGGGCATGGACATAACTCCAGTGCCGACGGCTGCGCTTAAAACGCCACACCGGCGAAAGCACACGATGCGCGTGGGCGTAGACATATTGACGGATCGCCTTGACGGTCCCGACAATTAGAACATAGCGGTACGCGAAGCGAATATTGTGATCAATGATTTCTATTTGTCTTGGAGACATATAGCCACTTGCATAACTGTGCGGGTTTCCCAGCCCGGGGCGGCCAAAGAATCCACTGGCGAACGAGTAGGATCCCGGTTCCCAGATACCCACGCCGAAACCGGACTTATCCACCATTGCCGCCCAGTTTTCCGTCATTAACGCATGGCTGGCCCACAGAACCGGAAGACCACTGGGGGTAGCGCTTAACGCTTTGGCAATCCGGCTGGCCGGGTCGAGGCAGC
The DNA here is from genome assembly GCA_049977145.1 of Phycisphaerae bacterium. GTDB lineage: Bacteria > Planctomycetota > Phycisphaerae > WQYP01 > WQYP01 > JAMDCX01. The sequence goes on along the minus strand of JBMFGW010000137.1, from coordinate 2,441 downwards.
TTACCGGGGCATGCGTGAATGGCGTGGCACCCTTGTAGGTAAACAGTCGGTAAAACCGGCTGCTCGTGTACAAAGCCGGCATTTCCTGCCGAACCGCCTGATATTGAGTGTGATCTCTCCGGAATGCCCTCAGCACACAGGAAACGTATACGGCTGGCCCCTCCAGTTTAAGTTGCGTCGCAAACGTGCAATGCGACGGCACATCATCCAGCGGCCATTGCATGGGAATGCAACGCACCACCAAACTGCGACCACTATTTTGAAAATAAGTCACCCGGGACGCATGGCCAAACGTATCGCCGGCCTGCACCGGGTTCCAGCCCAAAGATCGCCATGCGGGGAGAATTTGTTTACCCGGCGGAATATAAGGGATCGGGCCGGAATAATCCGACATCTGAACTTCCCGTCCCCGGTCATAGTCATTGATAAGGTTGATTCTGTCGCCGGACTTGGAAAGCCAGGTGATGGCTCCGCCCATCCGCAAATCTACTCCCACTCGTATCACGCCATTATCAAGATAACTCATAGGTGGCAGCTTTTCTGGAATCGTGGCGCTGGCAATGGGACTAAAAACGAGGAGGCCTAACGCCGACAAAATGACATTACGCCATAAGCAACCAATCATTGTAGGGACCCCTTACGATCACGAACAAAATATGTTGGCCGTTCACGGCCCTTCAGGCGGCCGGACCGCCAATGGGCGCTGTCCGAGGTTTCCTGGCCTCTCGACTAATTACCACGCCCTTGAGTGCTATGATACCTCGTCACCGCAGACCATGCGGGGTATAAACCAATTGGTAATTTCCGGGACCCACATGCACAACGGGTGCCCCGATGGCGGCCACCTCGTGCGTTATGCCTAGCACTCCATCCGCACCTGATGCAAGGGGTTTGCCATTACATTGAATTATTTCATTGCCCGCCCCGGCCAGTGTGATAAAAGCTGCACTTGCGGGCGGAATGGTAACATTCAAGGTCAGTTGCTTACCATGCCAGTGCCACGCACTTTTAATAACTCCAAATGGGCTGTCATGTTCCGCTTGAACCCAATCCAAACCCCGAACGGGGTGTGGATCAATAAGGATGGTATGGAATCCAGGATCATGAGCAACCGGTTTTAATCCCGCCAAGTCGCGGAACAGCCACGCGCAGACGCTTCCGAACATGGGATGGATGTGGGACCCCATGCCATTCCAATTTTCCCACAATGTTGTGGCACCATGCGCTATCTGCCAGCCATAACTCGGATATGTGGTCTGGCTCATCAACGCCAAGGCTAAGTCGGCGCGTCCATGGCGTGTCAAAACTTCCAGTACCAGCGGCGTGGCCAGTATTCCAGTATCAAAATGACGACGGGTTACGTTTTCCAGGTGGTTGACGAGATTGGCAAACACCTTACCCCGGGAAGCCGGTGGCACAATGTCGAACGCCAACGGAAATACATTCGCCCCCTGCCGCTCAATGGAATAGCCGCTTCGCGTGGAATTCAAAAACGCGGCATTAACCGCGTGTGCCGCATGCCGGGCACTGTGCTTAAAACCGGCAACATCCGCGGACCGATGAACGATTGCGGCTATGCGGGCCATCACATTGCAGAGATAAGCAAGGTAACAGGTGTTGACCAACTCCGGGGGAATCTGGATCGCTTCCGGCGTCGCCCAATCCCCCAGACACCATCCGCCCGGTTCTTCATGCGTAATAATGCCGGCACCATTGGTACAGGATTGAAGAAAAGCCACCCATTTTTTCATAACCTCGTAATGCGCATGAAGAATATGGTGGTCACCATAATAAAGATAGACATACCATGGGATCAACACGCAGGCTGACCCCCACGCCGGTCCGCCACCACCGCCTTCAAAGGGAGCGGTGTGCGGAATAAACCCGCTGTGCGGCCCCTGCGCATTGGCAAGATCCCGCGCCCACTTAATATAGAAGCGGTGCATGTCAAAAGAGTATATTGCGGGCTGGGCGGATAGATGTCCATCCGCCCCATATCCAAGCCTTTCGCGGTGCGGGCAATCCATCGGCACCGCGCCATGCAGTGCAGCCAATTCCGTGCGTTGATAATTGGCGTAGATTTCATTCAATAATGGGCTGGAACATGTGAACGCACCGTGTTGTTTCACATCCGTATGAACCAATCGGCCCGTAATGGCACGCGCTTCAGGCGGCGTAACGCAGCCAGTTATCTCAATATATCGAAAGCCATGCCAGGTAAACCGCGGTTCATACACCTCTTCGCCGAGACCTTTGGCAATGTACGTGTCGGATTGGCCATAACGCAGACCGGAGTCCTCAATGTAATGAATTTGGATTTTTGTGCCTGCGGGCTGGCGTAGTTTAAGACGCACCCAGCCCGCGAAATTCTGGCCGAAATCAAATCCATAGACGCCAGGCTTAGGCTGAAATATCTGGCCTTCCAGACCATGCACCGGACG
>JBMFGW010000136.1:0-8254 GCA_049977145.1 Phycisphaerae bacterium | reverse complement strand
AAACCGCTCCCAACCCTTGCCCCGCAGTGCTATGCGCGTATTCCGATGAAAATAACTTGTAAAGTCATGCTAGAAGGGCAATTGGAGCAACGTGGTACTGAGGTTTTCATCAGACCAGGCGTGGGGACTATGGGATGGCGGATTGTTCCCGATCCTGCCTTGCCAGTTGGCCGCAGGCGGCGGCAATGTCACGGCCACGGCTGCGGCGTACATGGACATTTACCCCGGCCCTGCGCAGAGCGATTTGAAACTCCAGCATGGTTTTGCCGGAAGGGCGGCGAAATGGTAAATCCGGAACTTCATTGTAATAGATCAAATTGATGTTGGCACGCAGTTGGCGGGCCACTGTAGCCAACTCTTCGGCATGTTGCGGCAACGTATTTACGCCATCCAACATGATGTATTCAAGGGTTATTTCGCGACCGGTATTTTGAAAATAATACTGTCCCGCCGCAATGAGCGCCTTGATGGGAATGCCGCGCGCCCAAGGAATAATACGCTGCCGCATTTCATCATTGGGCGCGTGCAGACTTACCGCCAGGGTCACCGGCAGTCCGGCATCGGCCAACCGCCTGATTTGCGGCGGCAGCCCCACCGTACTGACGGTGATTTTCCTGCCGCCGATTTTTAAACCCCAGTCCGCCATCAAAATCCGAATGGCCGCCAGCGTGGAATCAAAATTAGCTAATGGCTCCCCCATACCCATGAACACAACATTGGTCAGGCGCAATTTTTCCGGCAGCAACGCCGTTAATCGTAACGCCTGTTCGACAATCTGTCCCGGGCTGAGATTGTTTTTGAAGCCTTGCAACCCACTGGCGCAAAAAGCGCATCCTACCGGGCAACCGACCTGTGTGGAGAGGCACGCGGTACGACGATGGGCGACCGTAACGTTGCCGTCATCGTCATCGCGGTCATCATCCGCTGGAATCATAACGCTTTCGGTCAGGCCGCCATCAGGCCAGCGGATCAGAATTTTTTGCGCTGCATCCGCAGCGCGGACCTCCCGGAGCACCTCCCCGGTGAAAATTGTATATTTTTCAGCCAAAAGGGTGCGATGTTGAAGGGAAACATTAGTCATTTGCGCAAATGAAACCGCCCTTTTCTTAAAAATCCATTGCTGGATCTGGGCGGCGCAATATGCGGGCATGCCCAACCGGACAAGCTGCGCCTGAATATCTCCGGGCGATAAATCCAAGATGGAGGTCTTTACTTCATTCATCACAATTATGATAACCGCCCCGAAAAGTTTGACGAATTGATATTCCCCTGCGAATGCGAGCCTGACACGGTCCTATTTGTTTGCCGCCGGTTTACCGCTACTCAGGTAGCGGGCGTTGACGCCGCCGCGCCCGGTGGAACCTCTGGTGGTTTGGCCTTGGCCGCGCCGGATGGAACGGTATAACTCTCCGCGGCTACCGCGGATCCGGAGTGGACGTGCTGCAGCGTTTCATAGACCTCCTTGCGATGTACCGGTACGGTATTGGGCGCAGTAATTCCCAGACGCACTTTGTCTCCCCGCACATCCACAATGGTGATTTCAATGTTATCACCGATCATGATGCTTTCATCGCGCTGACGTGAGAGTACCAGCATATTTCAACTCCTTGACCTGTCAGCATAAATCCATTTATTTCCGGCTCCACTTTACACCTTCCCGGCCATACTGACTTCTGATTATCCGTGTCTACGCAGCATTATTATACCAACTTTACGGCGCCCACTGCCTCCGTTTGTGTGCCCGCAAATTCCGGCACGGCGGACCACCGAGTCGGCGGCACCGGCTGGAAGCATTGACCAGTCCGGGTTGACCCAATATTCATCAAATCTTCAATTTCCGACATTGCCGGCAGACTGACGTGAAAGCCTCGCCTTTTCGCCGGATGCACCAGCAGCGGAACGTCAAACTGTGCGGTCAGACTCCCGCCACTGCTTTCCAAAGGCACGTAGACCGCAATGTGTCGGGGATGATCCGCCGTCAAAATGCGCAGGACTTCCCGCCGAATAGTGAGGTGATAACCGGGAACACATGCCAGCGGATTCATTAAGCGAATCGCCAGCGCGGGATTGTCAGTACTTTGCAACCAGGCGCCGAATTGATCCGCGGGGTTTTGCAGCCATGCAAAATGACGACATGCCGGATGTTCCGGCAAACCATTAAGAAGCGTAAAGACTTCTGTTGCAATCAGTTCAATAGCACCGAACCGTTGGGATTCAATGATCATAGTTTATCCGCACTCCATTGCGACTACGCCAAATTAAGCCTCAGGGCATACGCCCAATTGGAATGTGTACCTATCTACATTCCTGACGCGAGGCCCGGTAATGTTCCGTCCTACTATATATTATTCGTGCAATTGGAGTATTTTTGTCCAATAAATATTCAAATTATACTAAAATACCCGTTTGCGAATATACGTGGCCTCGCCGAACAATACAACGCGAGTTCGGTCTATGGGGCCAAAAACGTCCATCCAGAATCCTGATTTTCCGCGACTATACGCAACGGGAGATTGGCAAGTCGCGCTGTCGTACTAACCCACCACGCCAGTGGAGGTTGATGCGCCGACAACTGCCCGCAGGGCCTGGTCCGCCAACGCGATGGTGGTTGTAATATCTTCTTGATTATGCGCAGAACTAATAAACCAAGCCTCCAATTGGGATGGCGGAATTAACACGCCGCCATCCAACATGACTTGAAAAAATTTTGTGAACGCGATCCGATCACAGCGTAACGCATCGGCATAATTCCGCACCGCCGCGCCGTCGGGGGAAAAAAATGGTGTAATCATACTGCCGCAGCGCTGGACAAACATTGCGCATCCCGCCGCTTTAGCACTTTGCCGCAGGCCGTCTTCCAGTTGTTTCCCCAATGCCTCCAGATGCTGATATGTTTCCGCATTCCGCAGCAACCGTAGCGTCGTGATGCCGGCCTGCATGGTCAGAGGGTTGCCCGAAAGCGTCCCCGCCTGATATACCGGCCCCTCCGGTGATACCAGTTTCATAATATCCCGTCGCCCGCCGTAAGCTCCCACCGGCAAGCCGCCGCCAATGATTTTACCCAGGCACGTCAAATCCGGCTTTACGCCAAGTAGTCCCTGTGCCCCGGAGGGATGAACGCGAAAACCGGTCATCACTTCATCAAAAATCAGCAACGCGCCCGCCGCGTCGCAGAGTTTCCGCAACCCTTCCAGATAGCCCGGCGCGGGCAGAACCACGCCGATGTTGCCCATAACCGGTTCGGTGATCAGTGCGGCAATCTCCGGCCCGTGTAACGCAAAAACCGCCTGTACCGCGGGTAGATCATTAAAAGGAATGACAATGGTATTGGCGGTAACATTTTCCGGAATACCGGGACTGCTGGGGTGACCATGCGTCGTGGCCCCGCTGCCCGCCTGTACCAATAACGTATCAACATGGCCATGATAGCCACCCGCCATTTTGACGATAAGTTGGCGGCCCGTAAATCCCCGCGCCAGCCGCACCGTACTCATCACCGCTTCGGTACCGCTATTGACAAAGCGTAGCATTTCAACGGACGGCATAGCCTCACGAATCATGGCCGCCAATTCCACTTCCGAGGCACTACAACAGCCAAAACTGGCGCCGTGACTAATCTGCTTGCCTACCGCCGCCCGCACCGCCGGATGGGAATGGCCCAGAATCAGCGGACCGAAACTCATCACATAGTCCAAGTAGGAATTGCCATCGGCATCAACAACATAGGCCCCGGCACCAGACTGGATAAACAGTGCATTGCGACCGACGTTTTGGAATGATCGTACGGGCGAGGAAACGCCTCCAGGCATGAGCTCAATCGCCTTAGCAAACAAAGCCCCGGATTTAGCGTAATGATTCACGGCTGGCGTCTTTTTCTTCATACCGCGAGTTTAACATGATCGGCATGGAAATTACAGACGCGCGGCAGGGCGTGACACTTTACGTTTCGGGAGTCGGCCCGTATTGTGATGCGTCATTCCCAGGGGCGCCCCACCCAATCTCCGTGATGCGTGATGAAGTTTTTTGTTGAATCGCGACATATCAATTGAACCAATTGCGATCCAATCCAATATCATGTACAATTATGGTATGACGTACGATCAATTAATGACTTTCCTGGCGGTGGCGGATACCGGGGGATTCAGCGCGGGGGCGCAAAGCCTCGGCATCAGCCAGCCGGCGGTCTCCATGCAGATGGCGTTGCTGGAAAAATCTCTGGGCTTGCGCCTCATGGACCGACAACCAAGGGGCATTGCCCTGACCGAAGCGGGCGAGACCTTGCTGCAATATACCCGTCGGCTGGCGGATTTATATGCGCAGACGCAGCATGCCATGACCGATATACGCGATGTCAAACAAGGACGCCTGACCATCGGGTCCAGCACCACCATTGGCGCCTATTTGTTGCCCGGTTTGCTGGCGACCTATCGGCAGGCCTATCCGGGTGTGACGCTGGGCGTGCGGATCGCCAACACTGCGGAAGTGCAGCAGGCATTGGTGGATGGTATTTTGCATGTGGGATTTACCGAAGGCTCCACGGAACATCCCGAACTGGCCAGCCGGGTATTCTGGAAAGATCAATTGGTGCCCATTGTCCCAACCGATCATCCCTTAACCAGGCGCAAACGCGTGACCTTGGCTATGGTGGCACACGAGCCGCTGATTATCCGGGAACCCGGCTCCGGTACCCGCAGCATTCTTGAACAAGCCGCCGCCAAACGCGGGGTAAAGCTCGAACCTATTTTGGAGCTTGCCAGTACTGAGGCTATCAAGGGACTCGTGGCAGCCGGAGCCGGGGTGGCAGTTATTTCCGCGTTGGCGGTGGGAGATACCGGCGCTACCAGCGGTTCCAAGGGTCTCGTGACGTTACCATTGGCCGATGGCGACATTGAGCGACCGTTGCATATTCTGTGGCTCAAAACCCGGCATTGGAGCGGGCCAGTGGAAAAATTTATGACCTTGCTGCGTGCCCGAACGCACGTCATCGACCCCTGAGGATCCGTATGGGTGATACTTACGTAAAGCATAGGAGGTCAAAGGTTCGAGTCCCCGCGCCGGCTTTGTCAGAATCAACAGTTAAATGAGGTGCGGTTCTTTGGTCGTCAATGCCGGTCAGGAACCTTGTCCGGGCGACAATTGCTTGGTTTGACCGATTTCACCCTTCAGCCGCGCCAGCTCCGCGTCTACACCGGAATTGGCCCGCAAGGCATCAAGATCACGTTCCGTTTTAGTGCGGCCATCAACGCCATCATCCAGAGCGCCAGAGTCGGTCAGCGATTCCATGGCATCCGCCCGTGACTGCATTTGATCCGTTTTATCTTTTGCGCGCTGCAACGCCTCACCCACATTGCCTAATTCGTTGCCAATACCGGACATACTTGAACTAACTTTTACCTCCGCCTGCGCAGCGTCATATTGGCTCTTCATCACCTCTTTTTGCGTGCGGAACTGCGCGATGCGTTCTTCCAATTGCTTTTCATAGGTAATAAGTTTCTGCGATTGCGCCGCGACATGCGTACTGGCCTCTTTGAGAGAAGCGGCCTTCTGATCGGCAGCCTGCTTTTCCGCCAAGGCCGCACGCGCCAAATCTTCACGGCCAGCCTGCAGGGCCATGCGGGCGTCATTCTCCGCATGGTCCGAATCGCCCTGCGCGCCGAGCATTTGGCGTTCCAGCGTCTTTTGCTCCGTGACCACATCGGCAAGGTGACGTTTGGTTTCCTGTAAAATAGTTAACATCTTGGTATAGGAAAGATCGAGCGTTTCGTTTGGGTTTTCAGCGGAGTTAAGAAACCTATTCACTTTCGCTTCAACAATTTCGGCCGCGCGGTGAAACATACTGGTCATAATGCAAACTCCTTTTCAGTAACGTCGAGACATAATTAATCATTTACCGGAATTACAATTTGTGGCGATGCCGGCGCCGGAATTAATGATTTGTCCTCAATGGGCTTCACCGCCGTGCCCACAGCAAAAAACTCAATGACGTGCGGCTGCCAATTGTGCGAGCCTTCATGCAGCTGCACGCCCACCACGCCATCCGCCCCGGCCTCTTTGGCCTCGTTTTGCATGCGTTCCATCGCCAGTTCACGGGCATCATACATGGCCTGCGTAAATTGCGTAATTTCCACATTCCGGCCGACATTTCCCATGGACTTCAAGACTCCCTGATGTGCCACATGGTACACACACGAGCCCATCACCATCGCCAATGGCCGATGGCCCGCCCGCAGGAGCATCCAAAAATCCTGCCCGGAAAGATCCGAAGTAAAGGGCATGCCTTTTGGACCTTTGAAACCCGGATGGCCCGCGCTATGGGCAATGGCGGTACCAATGGCCATGAACTCTAAAATATCGCTGTCCCAGCCCAATCGTTTCACTTCCAATCGGACTCCCACCACGCCATCGGCCATCAGTGTCAAGGCCTCCTGCTCCATGCGGGTCATGGCCAGTTCACGCGCCTGATACATGGCTTGGGAGATCACATTCATTTCCTGATTCTGACCCCAGGAACCATATTGAATACCGACATGATAAATGCACGAGCCGACCACCAGCCCCAGCGGTTCAAAGCCCGCCTCGCGCACCATCAGGAACTCGTTGACGGATAAATCGGAAGTAAATATGCCGCCGCTCTGGCCCGCCTCACGTAAGCCTTGCAGCCGTTCGAGCGCGTGCTTGGGAAGGCCGGCCAAGGCTGGATTCGCGGCATTAGCATTACTGGTTTCGTCCGCCATTAGATAATCTCCTTTTCTGTAGGCACAACCGGGGTCATTTTGCCATCACTAACACTATATACCGCGCGTAAGCCCAACGGAACATGGTGCCTTGGTTCATGCAGCACCGCGGTGCCGAAGGCGATATGCCTTCCGAGAAAACGTTGCCGTGGATCATTTTCCATCGGCTCACCGCGCAACAATTCCGAAAATTGCACCCGCGCCAACACACCCGTGCCCAAGCGGGCGGCGTCCGTCGCCAGTTGGCTTAACGCCGCGCGGCGCACATCAGTCATGAACTCCGACAATGACGATAATTCCTGATTCCACCAATTTCCCTGCCCCGCGATATTGTTGTAAGAATAGTGCCAATTGTAGTGTGCCCCGATGGCCAGTCCCGTGGGGAGAATCCCCGCTTCCATCAAGCGGGCAAATTCCAGCGCGGAAACCGTTGCGACCACCGGAACGCGCGGAGCAGCCAATCCCGCAATTCGCACTGCGGTGCCCAAGACTGCATAATCCATCTGATCCTCACCGGTGCCTTCCATGCGGGTAGCGCTCATTTGCACATCCACCACCGCGTTGGCTCCCAGCAGCACCGCTTCCTGCCGCATGCGATCAATGGCTGTATGCCAACCATCGTAGTGGCCGCGCGTCCAGGAATAGCCATAGTGATACCAGCAGTTTCCAGACACCATACCCAGCGGATGTATGCCATGCGATCTCTGCGCCAGCAACGCGCCAACCGAACCCGTGGAGATCCAAGGCAATTGGCCGGATTTTGTGTTCGCCAAGCGCTGTTTAACAAAATCCGGCAGTGTTTGATTGGTTAACGCCGTTTCCCATGCCTGGTTACGCGCCTGCTGCTCGGCCTGATGCCGCTGTCGGTCCGGGTCCTGATTCACTCCTAAGGCGCGTCCCAGTAGCGACATAATAAAATCCTGTTGACCACAACCAACTATTCTTCCGGCTCAGTAAGCCATGAAGTTCCAGTTATCATACGTCTTATAGTGGAAAAGGTGCGGGCAAGCAAACAATACCGTAGAGCCAGCGGAATAAATTACCATCGCCCGCTCCCGCGCTATTCCTTCGGTCTTCAGCGTTCTGTCTTCTCGTATCCGTTCACGGCAATAACGCTCCCTTACGGTTGCGGATCGGCCTGCCGCCGCGCGCGTGGTAGGTACGCAAAACACATCGTGCGTGAACGGTTACGTCTTCTCTTTCCACGCCGCTATGCCGCTGTGGGCTTGAAAGGCCCCACGAGCTACTTTGTGGTTCTGAATGATCCGCGCCGATGCGGCTGTAACCCGTAACCCAAGTCGCTTCCGCAGCGTCTACGGGATATTTCAGATTCATAGCAATCCCGGCCATTACTTGGGTTCACGATTAATTGGCCGGATTAATCCGGAGTTTAGCCTAACAAATTTCATTTCCGTAAGAAAAACCCCTTGATAGTATTGCGTTTGAGGGGTATTGGGTGTGGTTTTTCGACGGTAAAGTGTTCTCATGTAAATACTGCAAATTTCCTTGATTTTCGAGGG
>JBMFGW010000135.1:0-8269 GCA_049977145.1 Phycisphaerae bacterium | reverse complement strand
CGAAAGCCCCGGGCCATGCTGCAAATGGCTTGTTTTGAGCCGATTTCGCCACCGCCCGGAAAAATTGCCACGCCCGTTAAAATGTAGCAAGTGCATTACGGCCGCAAGGCCGTAAATCAAGGACTATCGCCCGGCATAGGGGGAAGTCAAACTAAGATACCGTTGCCCGTTCCAGAATCCGATTGGCCAGCGTCTCGAATTGAAGGCGGCAGTCCTGCACGGCACCGGCATGTCCGCCGATAGCTCCATCAGCGGCGGTCAGATGAAACATGGGTTTTCTGGCATCCTGCGCCATGGGCATCAGACTTTTGAAATGTTTGAGCATGGCAAGCTGGTTGGGATCGTCCGTAGCGGTCGAGGCGTAGAGGTCCTCATCGAGTATCTCTTTGCAGTATGTGGCAGGGATGCGGTTAGCCCATTTCAAATAGGACTTCACCGGACGATTTTCCCGCACGGATGCATTCAGCAGAACATAGCCCAGCGGCTGCATTCGGCCAGACGGCATGGGCAACTCCGGTGGAACGCGCCCGCCCTTTCGTGTCTCCCAGCCTTTTCTCCAATCCCGCAGCGTAGGCCCCAGGTTACGCAGCCCCTGCAGGGAAAATAGATCGGCCCCAAGAGGGATCACAATAAAATCAGCGGCAATCAATGCCGCACGATTCATAGCGCCGATATTCGGACCAACATCAATCAGCACAACTTCGCTGCCGCACTGTTCCGACGCTGACTTCATCACCCGGTAAAACGCGGTAACGACTCGAAAGCCATCGCCCGCAATGGCGGGTTTATCGTCCAGACACTTGCCCCAGGCCTCAGACAGGCGGTCTTCAAACGCACTGAGTCCCAAATCACCGGCAACAATGGAAAGGCCTTCATCAATGGCGATGGTGTGCGGGGCTTGCATATCCCCGAGGCTTTCGATCAACGGGGCAACCGAGCCGAGGATGGTATCGGGGTGCTTATCCTCCGGCCAGAGTTTTTCAAGCTCGGATTCTTCCAGAAATATGCTTGTGAGATTGGATTGGGGATCGAGATCAACGGCCAGCACACGATGGCCCAGATCGCGCAGCATCCACGCCAGGTGGTAAACCATTGAGGTTTTACCCACGCCGCCTTTGTTGTTGAAAAAGGCTATGGTTTTCATGATCGCTTCCTCACGATCATAACAAGATGGTTGTCACCAACGGCATACTCCAGCATGGGACTGCCGTTTTTCCGCAAACAACTTTCCGCAAGCGCAATTCCACGCCCAAACTGATTCGCAAAGCCAAGTGTTTTTGCCGCCTCCGCCAGCACCGGGTTGCGATACGCGGTTCCACCGGGAAATTGATCCCGCGTAAGGTCCCCATAAAGTGAACCGGGATTTTGTATTTCCAAGCGGTCGGAAAAATGGTTGATCGATACGGGTGTTGTTGAACCGTCATAATTTCGATGAATTAACGCATTGATAAATAGTTCATGCAGGGCAATGTCCGGGTAGTCGGCGACCAATTCCTCGGATAGATCGCTCCGGCGAATCGGGCGATAATTTGCAATATCTTTCGCAAGGCGGTCAGTATCGCGCATCACATTAACAAAATCCCCGGAAATTTTCATTTCCTTAAGAGGGGCATCCGACTGCGACGGGCCATCATACTTGACGTATTGAACATACGCACCAGGGAAAAAGGATAATGGGTCTTTGCCAAACAGCAGCACCGCCGCATTGGTCGGCGCTTTGAGCTTTTTATGATAAAAGCGAAGCGATCCAAGTTGCTCCTCCACCGATCTTCCATTTTCCTCCAGAACAGCGCGGGAGACTCCACTGGGAAGATAGGTTGATTGAAATATGTCCAATGCCAAATCAGCCAATGACGCGTCAATACACGCTCGGGTGTCCCATGTTCTGGCCCGATCAACCCGCCTTTCTTCCAATCGCCGTTCCTGTTCCGCGGTTGCTACGCCGGTTGAAGGCCCGGTCCGAATATACACCACCTGTTTGTAGCGAACCGGCGGCATATCGGACGGCAAAACTTCGACGACAGCTATATCTTTGCCCCGGCAACTTTCTTTGGAAACATGCATTGAAGGAACGGGTAATATCTGCCCGTTGTTTCGATGGCTGGCAAGACTTTCCAGCAGGCGCTCATCAATTTCCGCTCCAGTTGGACAACCCTTTTTATCCACCCCGACAAACAGATATCCGGGCAAACTTGATCCTGGCATATCGTTGGAAAATGAGCAGATGGCCTTACAGAATTTGTCCGTGTCATTTAATGACTCGGTACGTTCGATGCGGAACGACTCCATATCCGTCACTAGTCTGTCGATATCCGGCACGTACAACACCTCGTATCATATCTTCGGCTTAGACCGCATGGGCGTCAAGCGGAACCCAGCCATGACAATTCCGCGACAATTATTGGCGGCGATGAAGAATCGCCAAACAATATGGGCGCACGGGTCTGCTATTCACCGATGATTTTTATCAGCACGCGTTTCTGGCGCAGACCATCGGGGAAAGTGAAACGGGGACGTGACTAGTTTTACCATTCCTGGCCTCCATGTCAGCCCCGCTTTGGTCGCCCTTCGCCGCGTACTGTGTGTTCTAATCCTAATTCTTTCACCACCTTGTCCATCCACGGCTCCCCGCCATAAGGGCGGCTTCGGTTTTCGCTTACGTTCAACTGGCTTAATTCCCGCTTCGTCTGGGCAGCGTTCACCGATGCGGTCCACTGCTTAAGCTCCGGCCAGCGGCCCGCCGGCCCTGCCGACAACATCCGCCTTAAGGCCCGCGTATGGTCATCTTGGGTGGTATGATGCCGCAGCCACAAACTCCCCCAACGCCAATCCTCCGCCCGCTTTACCACCCCGGCGGATAACGCGTTGCGTTCCACATACCGACACACGGTTAATACATGCGACCCGGACTCAACGGGAAACGCCTTGAACCGCCCCTGATACAAGGGACCCCATCCCACTGACCGGTGTGCCACACGCCAGCGCATGGCATGGGTATGGGCCAAGGCCCGGAAATACCCCGTTACCTCATCATCCGTGCGTGGCCATACCACAAAATGCCAGTGGTTCTTCATCAGACACCAACCCAAGATACGCAGTGGCACACGCTCAAAAGCCTCTCGCATCACCCGCTCGAACGCGGCGTAGTCTTCATCCCGGCGAAATAAGGCGATACGCCCCACCGATCGATTCAAGACGTGGTATACATACCCACCGGGACAATATCGTGGTTTTCTAGCCATTGGAGCATTCTACACCCAACGCCATCCCCTGTCAATACTCGTTACGTCCCCGTTTGATTCCCCGGGGCACGGATACGACGGAGAGGGTTCATTACCACTACGACACGACGATAAGACGACGAGGAAATTTGGACCGCGCGGAAGCAAAGGTAACCGGAGGAGGCGACGACGGTTAGCCACAGAGATCCCACGACGACAGAACGACAGGATATGAGCCACAGCAGAGGTTGAACTAACAACGAGCGATGGGCGCCAGAACGGGGTGTTAGCATTGAGGAGTTAGGAGTTGGAATTTTGTGACGAAACTATATATTAACTGCGCCTGTCAAATGCGCCTCGACAAACGGCATGGGAGCGATTAACCTTTTTGGATAGCGAGAAGATTAGTGGAGTTTATTGTGCGACTAAGGCTTATTTTTGTTACACTCCTGATCACCATAGCTTCAATAGCGTCTCCTGGAGTGGTTTGTGCCAATTCGCGGAACATAACATCCTTAAATGGTCTTTGGGGTATTAAGACCGCGACGCCGACGATATTACAACATGCCGTAACTCTCTCGAACTGGAAATGGCAACGCGCCGGGCTTGGTTTGAATTCGCCTCCGCAGACGGTGCCGGTGGATTTGCGCCAACGTGCCGGCTGGAAGTCATATAAATCCGGAAGCAACGTGCTGGGCAACAAACCCGGCTATGTTTGGTTTCAGACGGTTCTGCCGCCAATGTCGCACCGTTCGCGAATGCTGGAATTTGCCGGTGTCGATACACGGGCGGTGGTATATTTAAATGGGAAAATGCTCACGGAGCATCGTGGCGGTGACATGGCCTTTGAAGTTCCGGTTTACGCCTATTGGCGCAACGATCACCCCAACAGACTGACCATTCTGGCCCATGGCGTGGGCGATAAAATCGCGACCCTTCAGCCTGTCACGTTCGGCGCATACGCCCCGGCTCTATTTCCGCCGACTGAAGAGATATCAACAAGCAGCAGCCGTGGGTGGAAGTCTGTGCTGGTCCCCAATGATTTTGTGGTTCAGGGCACCTTTGATTCTAAGGCCAACGTTGCGCACGGATATCTTCATGTTCATCCGGTTTGGTATCGAAAAACATTTTCGGTTGCCGCGACGGCGAGGGGCAACGTATGTGAGCTGTGCTTTGGCGCGGTTATGAGCGGCGCGGTGGTATATTTGAACGGCCATTATGTGGGGGAACATGCGGATGGATACGCTCCATTTCGCTTTAACGTGTCACGCTTTATCAATTATGGTGGCGTGAATGTGCTGACGGTCTATGTTGACCCTCGAATTCGTGAAGGCTGGTGGTATGAAGGTGGTGGTATATACCGCCATGTTTCTTTCATGGTTCTGAACCCACTGCATATCGCCCGCTGGGGCACATTTGTGATGTCCCAGATTCCAGGATTAATTCGTCATAATCCGAAGACCGGCGACTGGGCGGATGCCAATTTGATTATTCAAACCACGGTTCATAATCAAACCAGCGAACGCAAAATCTTTACCATTGTCTCCAGTGTTATTTCCGCACAGGGTGTCAAAATCGGCACGAGGACAACCGTTGAGGCACTGGCGGCGGGAGCTACATACACTTTTAATCAAACGCTGCCGGTTTTTCATGCGGCGCTGTGGTCACTGCATCATTGCAATTTGTATTCACTGCATACAGAACTTGTTTCCGGCGGTACGGTTGTGGATGCGAAATCAATAACTTTCGGCATCCGCTCTATTTACTACAGTCCCAACAACGGCTTTTATCTCAATGGTCGGCATGTCGAACTCAAGGGTACATGTAACCATCAGGATTTTCCGGCGGTCGGTGTTGCGGCACCTGCGGATTTGTGGTGGTGGCGCGTTATGAAACTCAAGGAAATCGGCTGCAATGCCTACCGCTGCTCACATAATCCCATGGGAACGGCACTGTACAACGCCTGCGATCATCTGGGCATGCTGGTGATGGATGAAAACCGGGAATTAGGTGATACCCGTTTGGGCGGCGATTACATGCGGGCCAAGTCTTACCCCGGTGTTCCGTACGGCAATGCCCATAATCTCAAGGCAATGGTGTTGCGGGATCGTAACTACCCCTGTGTGATCATGTGGTCGCTGTGCAATGAAGAAGTGAGAATAGAGGGCAACACTTTTGGCCAAAAACTATTCCGCCGAATGATGAAAATAGTGCGGCAACTTGACCCGTCACGGCCAATCACCTGCGCTATGAACGGGGGCTATCCGAATGGTTTTGCAAAGGTTGAAGACCTGCTGGGCATTAATTACGCGCCGGCCGACTACATCATCATGCACCGGCACTTTCCACACATGCCCATTTTTGCCAGTGAAATGGGCAGTTCTGAAAGTGATCGCGGTGTGTTAAAAAATAACCCGGCGAAAGGATTGGTCAGCCAGTATACCGTGCATAGTGCCTGGTCGCAGTTGCCGTGGAACGCCTGGAAGCCTGTTGGCACGCAGAAGTTTGTGGCCGGTGGTTTTGTCTGGACCGGATTTGACTACCGCGGGGAACCAACACCCTATCAATGGCCGGATATCAATTCTCATTTTGGCCTCCTGGATATTTGTGGTTTTGCCAAGCCTGACGCCTATTACTACAAGGCGGCCTGGACCCGTAAGCCGATGATCTACTTTCAGCCGCAATGGGATTTTCCACATAAGGCCATCGGTACGCCCATCCTGGTTCGCAGTTTCTCCAATTGTCAGAAGGTGGAATTATTTTTGAACGGCAAAAGTCTGGGGCGCAAAGCCATGCCGCGTTTCGGCTATGTTGATTGGCATCTGCCTTGGCAGCCCGGCACGCTGTTGGTTCGCGGATACAATAACAACAGGCTGGTCGCCAGTTACAGCGTCCAAACGCCTGGGCCGGCCGCGCGTCTCAAAATGACCAATGAATGGCCGGATATTGTTGCCGATGGCCAGAGTATCGCCCCCATTGCGGTGCGGATTGTGGATGCCAGGGGCGATGTAGTGGATCATGCCATGAATCAGGTGCGATTCAAAATTTCCGGCCCCGGCGAAATTGTCGGCACTGGAAATGGCGATCCGGCCAGCCATATTCCGAACGATGCCCATTACAGTAGAGCCTTTTATGGCCGCTGTATGGTACTGGTACGGGCCGGCAAGAATCCTGGAACCATTGCTGTTACCGCAACTTGTAAAGGCTTGCCGCCTACGACACTTAATCTGCGAACCTTCGCCCAAACGCCATGATGACAAATGTGTGCTGTGTGGTGCGGATGGTGCAATTTTTCCATCCCCATCGGGAGGTGGCCATTTTGTTGTGAGGTTGGACACTGCTCTTTCGGCGAATATTTTGATGCCGCAGTCAAGGTTGAGCATTATTGGCCGCAGTATCATGCGGCGTGTTTTGCAAACGACATCCACCGGAGTTGACAGTTATGCCCGGGGCGTATAAAAATCGCTTGGCTTGCAATGTCACCAGTGCGTGATAACACGGACATTGCATTCATTTATTGGTGATAGGCTTTCTGGAGAAAACGATGAAACCCTTGCATTATCTACTCTCGGTGGCACTGCTCCTGGTGGCTTTAACGTCTCCGGCGATGGCCGCTCAACAGAAATTCTTTCTCAAGAATGGTGATCGTGTCTGCTTTTATGGCGACAGTATCACCGAACAACGATTTTATCCCGCCGATGTGCAAACGTACGTCTTAACGCGATTCCCCAATCTGCACGTCCGGTTTGTGGATGCCGGCGTGGGCGGTGATCGAGTTATTGGCGGATGGGCGGGGCCGATAAATGTCCGCCTTAAACGCGATGTGTACCCGTTCAAGCCCAATGTGGTCACCATCATGCTGGCTATGAATGATGCGGGATATCAGCCGTTCAATAAAAATCTTTACCACATTTTTACCAAGGGTTATGAACATATTATCCGGGCCTTGAAGCGGCATTTGCCGACAGTGCGCATTGTGCTGCTGGGCACAAGCCCCTATGACGATGTAACGCAAAAGGTGGGGTTCCCCGGCGGCTACAATGCCGTGCTGATTCGCTACAATGCCTTTGTGCAGCGTCTGGCAGCCAAAAATCACCTTTTGTATGTGGATTTCAATACACCCATGGTTAACGTGCTGAAAAAGGCGGAAAAGATTAATCCGTCACTGGCCAAGAAAATTATCCCGGGTCGCGTTCATCCCAGTGCGGCTGCGGAAATGATGATGGCTCAGGCCCTGCTGAAAGCCTGGGGTGCCCCGGCCACGGTAACCAATGTGACCATCAACGCCGCCTCGGTCAACGTTAGCCGGGCGGTCAATACGAAAATCAGCGGGTTAAAATCCACGGACGGTGCGCTGGCCTGGACCCAACTCGACGGTTCGCTTCCCATGCCGATTATTGCCCTGCATGAACACTGGCCACAGTTCCCATCGTGGAATTTGTTCCTGCCGCCGCAGCCTAATCCAAAATACACCAACCCCGCAACGGCACTGATCGACAAGCTCTCCGGCTTCACGCATCAGCTTGACCGTGAAATGCTGACAGTAAAGGGTTTGTCCGCAGCGCAATATAAATTGCTCATTGACGGCAAACCCGTTGGACAATTCACGGCCCGGCAGCTTTCTGCGGGGGTCAATTTATCGCGTTATTTCACGCCGATGTTGTGGCAGGCGTACCACGTCAATAATATCGTCTGGGAACAGATACAAGCCCATTTTGTGGCCTGGCATGGCGTGCAAACCATGATGGAGAATTATAATTGGAATACGCCCAATATGCCGGTTACCACTGAAAATGATCCGGCGGCGGCCCGTGCGGTGGCCGGGGTGGTCAAAGCCATGAATAAACTCGGCAATGTCATTGTGGCACGAGAATACCAGGCCAATCAGCCCCACCGGCACCACTACCAGTTAATCCCGATCGGCGGCTGACATGATCGGCGCATGAATTAAAAACAGGTGATTCTGGCGTGATATACAGAAGCGTATAATTAAAGGGACATAATATCACAAAAATGGCCGCAGGTAGGCGCTGATGGTTTCCGGCATA
>JBMFGW010000134.1:0-8381 GCA_049977145.1 Phycisphaerae bacterium | reverse complement strand
GAGCGCCTCTGGGCCAACCGCCCAGCTTATGTTTTGGCCACCGCCACAAAAAAAGCTGCATAAACTGTCACAGGCCCGTACAACATCTTCTATGAGCCGAGCCTTGTCAAGTGGGAACGCTACCGGTAAAATACATAGCTTTCTCAGCACGGTGTTCCCGTTTTTATCGGAAAGCATTCCTGTTACCGGTTCGACGACCATCAATTATGGTCTGATGAAAACGGCAACATTACGTGGATCTAATTCCGGCTGCGTCATGTCGGCGCGTTTTGTTTCGGGAGTTTCGGCAAACCATTTACCCAGTGCCTTGATAAACTGCCAACCACATGCTTCATAACGCTGGTTCACGAAGGGCGCGTTGGCGGTGATGATTGTTTTTCCGGACCAGTGCGGCAATCGCCTGGCGCCGCCACGCGGTCTGCACCGAACTGAGCCGGGAGTAATTGTGACACCAGCATTGGTGTCGGCCCGGCGGGGCCGGACTGATTGATTAACTTCTGTCGCACAATTGCCGGATTATGGGCATGGTTGTACATCTGTTCCATAATACGCGTGCTGATTTGGACTTCCAGCAAAACCCGTTGCGGAACGGTTTGGTAATCCCGTGTCAATACCGTGGCGTACTTTTCCAGAAACGTAATGCCCTTGCTGTCTGTAAGCGACAGAGAAATCACCGCATGAATTAAATCGCCCAGCATGGTACGCAGGACCAAGTCCGTCAGCCTGGCTACGCCTTCCCCGGTTTTGGCGCTGACCGGCAATGCCGCAGGAAATTTAATCCGCCAGAAGGCCAAATCGTCCGGCGAAGCAACCGCATCGGTCTTATTTAAGAGCAGTTGCGCTTTCTGATTGCCACAGCCAATATCCATAAGGACTTTTTGCACGCCGCTAAGTTGCTCCGTGGCGTGGGGGTGTGAAATATCCAGCACCAGGAGCAGTAAATCCGCATGTGTCGCCTCTTCCAGCGTGGCTTTGAAAGAAGCCACGAGATGGTGGGGCAGATCGCGCACAAATCCCACGGTATCGGACAACAGCCCGCTATGGCCGCCAGCCAGTCGCCATTGCCGTGTTTTGGTATCCAGCGTGGCAAAGAGCTTATCTTCCACTAATGTCCCCGCGCCGGTAAGCGTGTTGAACAGGGTGCTTTTGCCGGCATTGGTATAACCCACCAGGCTGACCGTGAAATGCTGTTCTTTGCGCGTTGAAACTTCCCGAGTCTTGCGCTCCTGCACGTCGGCGATGCGTTTTTTTAAATCCGATATTTTGTCCCTTACCAGGCGGCGGTCAATTTCCAACTGCATTTCTCCCGGTCCACGCGCCCCGACACCCGCGCCGGCGCCAGAACCGATACGTTCAAGATGCGCCCACATGTGCCGCAGACGCGGATAGGTATATTCCATTTGTGCCAGCGCCACCTGTAATTGGGCCTCCCGGGTTCTGGCGCGTGTGCCAAAGATATCGAGGATCAATTCACTGCGATCCAGAATTTTACAGGCGCAGAGTTTTTCCAGATTCCGCAGCTGATTAGGCGACATATCGTTGTCAAAAATCACCACATCGGCAGCATGGGCTTGGACCAGACGGCCAATTTCCTCCGCTTTGCCGCGGCCGATATAGGTGCCGGGGTCGATACTGTGACGCTGCTGAATGATGCGTTCCACCACCTCCGCGCCGGCGGTGGTCGCCAGACTTGTCAGTTCCGCCAGCGGATCGCGTGGATCAGCCTTTGAATCCGGCAATAAGACTCCCACGAGAATCGCTTTTTCACGGTGGACGGATAATTCAGTACGATGATCTTTCGACACGTGTTGCTAACTCCTAAATTACCATGGTGTGGCGCCATTTATCAGCCGATGCTGCGGCAACTGCGCCGACCACCATTGCCGTGCCTTACCGGCAAGGCCGAAGGCATTACCGGCCTTGTTATTGCGGCCCCGAAGTGCGGCTTTCAACCTTCTTTTTATGCGTTTGCACGGCAATCCGGCAGGCCATCGTCAGCGCGGCCTTCATACTGCCGGGATCAGCTTTATTCTTGCCAACAATATCAAACGCGGTTCCGTGATCCACACTGGTGCGGATGATCGGCAGACCCAGCGTGAGATTCACACTGTTGTTAAAATCCAGCAGCTTAATGGGTATTAAGCCTTGATCGTGATACATCGCCACTACTAAATCATAGGCACCCTGGGCGGCTTTATAAAAAACGGTATCCGCGCTGAACGGTCCCTGCGCGTCGATACCATGCTGTCGGGCCATGAGAATGGCCGGCTCAATAATCCGTTTTTCTTCATCACCAAATTGTCCGTTCTCACCAGCGTGTGGATTTAAACCGCAAACCGCAAGACGCGGATGCGCGATGCCAAACCAATCTCGCAGCGCTTGATGCGCCAGATCAATGGGATCAAAAACCGTACCGATTTTGAAACTATGCCGCAGTTCAAAGAGAGCTTCATGGATGGTACAAAGCACTACTCGCAAGCCTCGGTGCAATGGTGCGGCGTTTACATCCGCCGACAAACCCGCGGCGGAGATCAGCGGTGGATTGGCCGCAAACATCATGGCATAGCGTCGGACATTGGTTTTTTCCGCCAGCAGCTCGGTATGGCCTGGCCAGCGTTTGTAACCGGCAAGTTTCCAGCTTTCTTTGCAGATAGGTCCGGTGACCATAGCGTCGATCTGTTGCTTTTGCGTCGCTTCAATGGCGTCGATGACGAATTTCATCGAGGCCAGACCGCCCTGCTTGGAGGCCGCCCGGACGTCCATGCCCAAGAAGGAAAATTCATCGTAATCCAGTACTACCACGTCATGATCGTAGGGGCGAAGGCGTTCGTGTTGATCGCGCCACCAGAAGGGTTCAATTTCCGCCAGATCGGCACAGTAGGCCATGAGTTCGTTAAATCCAAAAATGACGAAACGCCCCAATTTTCGTATTTCCGGATCCGCCAGCGCTTTGACGGTCACTTCGGCACCAACGCCTGCGGGATCTCCCATAGTAATACCGATCGTGGGCAAATAGGCACTCATGGCACCATCCCGCTGCTGCGCTCCGCAGTGTCGTTGCGCACCGGCCGCAGTGCCGCGGCTTCCAGATTTTGCAGATAGGTTACGATCGTACGATTTAAAATATCGGTTTCAATATTGACCCGATCCCCGTTTTTCAAACGGCCCAAGGTCGTCTTTTCCCGCGTCAGAGGGATTACGGCCACACTAAATGTGGTTGGATCCACCGTGGCCACAGTCATACTGACTCCATCCAGTGCGACGCTACCTTTGGGCACAATCAAATCACGGCAGGCTGCGGGCAGCGCAAAATAAATTCGCCAGTCCGCCGGATCGTCCTGCACGCGAGTAACTTTTGCTACGGCATCAATGTGTCCCTGTACAAAGTGCCCGCCCATCGCATCGCCAGCCCGCAGAGACCGCTCCAGATTTACCCGGTCGCCGGCCCTCTTTTCACCAAGGGTGGTGACCATGAGCGTTTCGCGCACCGCGTCAAATTCCAGTTGTCCACGTGGCTCCACACGTACGACCGTGAGACAAACACCCGACACCGCCATGCTTTCGCCGATCTGGTAAATACCCGGGCCTAGTTCACCAATATCAACGACAAACCGTCGCCCGGCAGTGGTATCGGTTGCCGCCACAATCGTTCCCAACGCTTGTACAATTCCTGTAAACATCCTTTTATTTTACCCCATTACAGATATAAAATCTCCTACACGTCCAGCACGCCATGAATGTGGACAAATCTCCGCTGCGCGAATACCTGTTTTGCAAGCGGACCTTGGCCACCACCAGGCGTTGCGGTGTTTGGGGGCGGTGTTACAGCTGAATTACCAGCTGGAATTAAATCTGGTACACTACGGCCATGATGCCGAATAACACCACCAAATGGCGGATGTTTATGCCGAGATATCGCAATACCGATAGCGGCCACGGACAGCCTCTGGTCCGTCCGCATCAGGCGGTTGGTGAGTCCGCCCGCGTGGAAGCGCTAACTGGCAAGATCACGGCGGAATCTCTTTTACGCGGTAATGAACTGGTTATCTTGATGATTCGTCCTTCCTTATGGTACATCGCCGCCGGCAGTTTCCGCTTTTGCGGTATCGTGATACTTCTGGGCATTTTAGCGACGCACACGGGCGTATTCGGGGACTTGTTACAGCCTAAAACTATCGCAATTATTACTGCGGGGTTGGTGGGAGTGCGGGTAACCTACTCCCTGATCGAATGGACCAGTCATTTGTATTTGCTGACGACTTGCCGGATTGTTACCATTAAAGGTGCTAGGCACCCAACTATTTTTGAAGCGGGACTGGCCCATATTTCCGAGGCGCGGTTAATTCAGTCCGGGGTTCAGAACCTGCTGGGGCTGGGTACCATCGGTTTTGCCGCCGGTGTGGCTATTGATCCAGTAAGCTTGTGGGAATGGATCCCCTATTCCCACCGCGTCCATCAGCAAATTCAAGCGGCAATCAATAAACGCAAGGGAATGTAAGAGCGTGACTCCTTCGGAACGGATCCGACATAACTCTTCCAAAAAGCCAAATACACCCCGGCCTTGGTGCGCGGACTCCAGAGCACCATTCGTCCAATAACCACCGACTCGGCCGGTGGTAGGGGCGTATTTGATTCCAAGGCGAATCGGAACGTTATCTCGCTGTCGGTCCTTACTGCGGGGAACCGATATATGGTAACAGGCCGAGGAAACGAGCCCGTTTGATGGCATCGGTTACCATTCGCTGTTCGAATGCGGCGGCGCCCGTACGTGTGCGCGGTTGGATCTTGCCGTTCATGGTAAGCAGTTTTTTCAAGGTCTCGGTATCTTTGTAATCCACATATACCTTGCCCGTGCTGGCAACCTTTCCGATCCGGATTTTCGGACGGCTAAAACTTTGGAAACGTGGTTTACGAGTCGTGGTGGCCATACTTCAATCCTCAATATAAATCGTAATTTTCAAATCCGCTGACAGGACCAACCTTACCGTAGCGACCATCACCACGGCGTATCCATAAGAGCGTTCGCCGACATCGGTCGGGCTGATACCGCTTACGGTTCGAGCACCGGTCCAAAACATTTTGCCCGTTCAACTCGAACCATGGCGCGGTTATTTCTTAAAGTGTTCCGCGTTAATGCCGATGTATTTCTTCCATTCATCGGGAACATCATCCACAGGGAAAATCGCCTTCACCGGACATTCATCAACACACAATCCGCAATCAATGCAGGTATCGGGATCAATATACAGTTGTGTCGCCGCGGAAAATTCCGATTCATCCTTGCGCGGGTGAATGCAATCCACCGGGCATACCGCAACGCAAGCCGTATCTTTTGTGCCAATACAGGGTTCCGCAATTACATGTGGCATATTCGCCACCTCCTGAAATTAAACTTCCGACTTTCCGTCCACTTGAACGGAGTCAAAACATCGGAGTAATGATTATAGAAAGAAAATTTATTTCTGCCAACACATCCTCCGGTGCCCTGGCAGTAGACGCAGGGCGAAATCATATATAGCCCCAGGGCGGCTGCGCCACAACCAAAATTTCACGCGAAGTCGCGGAGATACCAAAACGTCTTATTCAGTAGAGACTTTCTCCAGAGGTTGGCTGCCGCACGGAATCTGCGGGTGGCGATAGAGCCATCCGGGACGTATGGCGATGCCTTTCGGTAATCCGAACGGTTACATTGCATCTCGGTGGGCGAGGCTGGCTTGCGGCGGTACGGGCACCATCCGTGAGCCGTGCCCGTGGAGACACCTTGGAGTAACCCGCGAGTAGCAATTGCAACGCTTTAATGTATATAGTATATATCTTCAAAGAGGTGCTATTATGCTGCAGGGCAAAGCGAAGGTGTTTTGGAGTGGTCCCAGCCAGACTGTGCGCCTTCCCAAGGCGTTCCGGCTTAACACAACGGAGATCATCGTGAAGAAGGTTGGCAATACGCTGATTCTGGAGCCTGTGCCCAGACGCAAATGGCCGAAGGGATATGCCGCCAGCTTCGCGCACATGCCAACTGACTTTAAGCGCCCCAAGGCTCTGCCGACGTCGGTCGAGCGGGAGCCATTTTGAAATATATTCTGGACACAGACACCTGCATTTTCGCGCTCAAGCAACGCATGGGGGTATTGCGGCGGCTTCTCCAGGAAAGCCCCGACGACGTGGCCGTCAGCGCCATGACACAGGCCGAGTTACGCTTCGGGGCTATGAAGAGTAATCATGCCGAAAAGGCAATGACTCAGGTCGATGCTTTTCTGGAACCTTTGACGGTACTGCCCTTTGATAGCGCGGCGGCTTGTAAAAATGCCGAGTTTAGATATGCTCTGCGGAGCAATCCCATCGGCGAGCGCGATTTAGTGATAGCTGCTCTGGCCGGGTCCAACCAATTAACCCTCGTCACGCACAATGTTAGTGAGTTCGCGCGGATCGGGGTGCTGAACTTGGAGGACTGGGCTGAGACTAATGAATGTTGATGAATGTTCTTGACGGACCGCTTACTCAAAGGCTCACCATCGCCAACGCGAGATGCCGGCACGCTGGGGGCGCATTTCCATTGAAGGAGCAGACGTTCCGGAATTTTGAATTACAGGCCCGACAAATCAAGGAATCGGTGATTCCGACAATGTTGGAAGAGCGTGCGGCGTTGAGCGCGACAGAACCAAGGGTATTTTGAAAAGCACAAGGAACACATGCGGTACGATGTGTACCAAAAGAAAGGCTGGCCGATTGGCTCGGGTAATACGGAGGCGGGTGTGAAAACATTCAACAAGCGTGTCAAGGGCACGGAACAACGCTGGCGGCTGCCGGGCGACGGAGGCTATTGGCGCTTTACGCGGGCGTGGAAAAGCCAGGATGGCCGCTGGGAGCGTATCTGGGCCAACCGCCCCGCGTATGTTTTAGCCACCGCCACAAAAAAAACTGCATAAACTGTCACAGGCCCTGCGGGCTGTGAATATCTATCAAAGAGCTTGCCAGAATTCTAGCATATCGTAAAATAGAGGTTTCCGCATCTGATGCGGGTGCGAGGGAGTTTCTCCCTTTATGAGGCCGTAGCTCAGCTGGTAGAGCAACAGACTTTTAATCTGTGGGTCCTGGGTTCGATCCCCAGCGGCCTCATTTTTTCCGTGCCCACAGAAACCCCTTGTAAATCGCGTGTTTCCTCGCTATCCATGCGGGTTTGCTTGGTGTCCCCATTATCATGCGATAGTGACACTATGGGACGTGAAAAGACACCAAAAGAAGGTTGAACCGTAGCACAAACCGTAGCACAGACCGTAGCACCAGAACCGTGGGTATCGTGGGTTCCAGTGGCAACCCCAGCGGCCCTTGTTTCCTGCTGGACTTCCCAACGCGGGAGCATTTCAAGCGCTTCAGCCGTTGGTAACAGGCTGGCATCGGTATAGGTTTTGGTGGTCAGGCGAATATCTGAATGACGCATAACTTCCATGGCGGTACGGACGGACACACCGGCCCGGCCAAGGTTGGTGGCCAGTGTGTGCCGCAAGCAATGAAAATCCACAGTGCGGCCCTGCTTATCCTTGCGATCAATGCCAGCCGCCGCCAAGTCTTTATAGAACGTTACCCGCTTTGGAACACACAACAGGTGGCCATCGTCGCCTCCAGATTGATCCAATGCCCGCAATGCGGCCACGAGGTCATCACGCAGGAAGATAACCGATTCCTTGCGGTTCTTGGTGGTGCTGGCTCTGGCGGTAAGGAACGGCTTGGGCGCATCAAGGTGAACGTCAGACCGGAGTATCTGCCGGAGTTCATTACGCCTTAGGCCGGTAAGTAGCGCGGTCATGTAAACAGTACGCCTTGGTTCTGGCGACACTTCCAACAACCGTTGGACTTCCACATCAGTAAGCGCTCTGCGTTGCCGGCGAATATCCCCATTGATTTTAATGGTGGCCAGATTCTGAAATGGATCCATCGGCATACGACCATTGCGAACACACCAGCGGCAGAATTGCCGGATGATCTGCTGATAATCGTTGCGTGTCTTTGGTGCGGACTTGAGCATATCGCCGGTATCCCGGAAGCGTTGAAACGACACCGTGGTAATATCCGGCAGGCGGTTCCATCCGCACGCGGTGATCATCTTATTTAACCGCAGTTTCACGACGTGATTGTTTTCGGTGTCATGCCCGGTGGCTTCCAGTTCACGCAGATAATCCGCAACGTGCTCCGACAGTGGTCTGCCGTTGTGTTGCTTGAATTGATCGACAAGGCCTTGCTCATTGCGAGCAAGCCGCTTGATGGTGTCCTGCATGAGAGTAAGGCTCGCACCCTTGTCGGTGTAGCCCTTGAACCACTTTTCCCGGCCATTGTCTATGAGGCGGAAATACCAGCATGGCAATGCCTGCCGTTTGGATCCCGGC
>JBMFGW010000133.1:0-8470 GCA_049977145.1 Phycisphaerae bacterium | reverse complement strand
TGCATTTCAACTGGTTTATCTGGTTTCACGCCCCGATTATGTATCAGCATGTGGTACTGGGACAAAACATACTTATGCCGCGACTATGGCCATGGTGGATACCATGTATTGGCGCGGCGATTACCGGTGTGATGGCGGCGGCGTGGCCAAGAGGTTAAACTGAAGTTGCAAATGGAAAATATCATTTTGTTTTCGACCACAGTACCAGCTTCAAAACCGGTGCGATGATGAAAAACACTACCCCCCCGCCATTAGTGCCGTATGCCGCGCCGGTTGGGTGCAGGCGTGGCATGGCCATATTATTTGGCGGAAACACCAAGGTGGACGGCCTAAATGCCGACGTTAAGACGATTGCAACACCGGTGTTACGCGGAGTACTGCCATTTGCCGGAAAATATGGCCACTTTCGCGCTGGCACGTATGGGTGTGAAAAGGTTTTCCACCCGTAGTAACTGGGAGTAAAATAACTAATATCGAACTGTTGCTATTGGATTAATTTATTTTTAGTTTTTTTGAAAATGATGGTCAAGTATGCTTGAGGAGTATGAAATTATCCGCCCGACCGACCGCTCCTTGATCAGCCGTGGCCTTGATTGCATTCTCTCCGAAGCCGAAAACGCCGGTCGTGCGGTCCCTGCGGATTTAGCGGAGCGCCGCCAAGCATTTGACGCCTATTGTGCTTTATATGAGTTGGATACGTCGCGGCAAGTTCTGGCCTTGCGCGGTCAACAAATTATTGGCGTCTGCCTGTGGGTAGCCACCCCCGGGCGTACCGCGCTGTTTTATATACCCCAAACCGTAACGTCTGAACTACCGGCATCGGTGGCACAGGTACAGTGCATCATACAGGCGGCCCAAGACGCCGCTGCTGCGGGCATGGCGCTGGGACAGGTCATTCTGCCACCCGAAGCCCAAGCGACCGCCGCATTGTATCGGCGGGCTGATTTTTCTGATTTGGCCACACTGCTGTACATGCATCGTCATCGCCCCTTGTTCCAGCCGTCATTAACACTACCGCCCGAGTGTCAAGTGATCACTTACACTCCCGATTCCCGGATTGAATTTGCGCAGACTATTCAAGCCAGCTATGCGCAGACACTTGATTGTCCGCGTCTAAGTAATCTGCGCAACATGGATGATGTTATGGTCAGCCATCAGGGTAATGCGTTTGATCCGGCGCTGTGGTTTCTATTAAAACGTAATGGCCGCAATGCTGGCGTGTTGCTACTGGCGCAGCGCCCGGAAAATGCGGTATTAGAGTTGGTCTACCTGGGATTGGTTCCGCATTGCCGGGGAATTGGACTTGGCACGCAGCTGGTAAAGCTGGCTTTACAGACGGTCGTGCGTATGCGTGCCGCCGGCATGACGCTGGCGGTGGATCGCGCCAATACACCGGCAGTGCATCTGTATCGGAGTCAGCGTTTCGAACAAACTGCGGAGCGGCAGGTGTTGATTCATCCATTCCCGGCGCCAATATCTCCCACCGGGCTCCACCAATGGCGGAGAAATAGCGCATAAATCAATATACGGACAGCAGTTATCCCATTTTTGCGGCACTTATCCACCTGTCCCCGCATCAGATGTGCATAATACGTGCATAAAGATTTTTTCAGATTCGCAAGTGCTGATCGGGCTTACGCTTCGATAATTGTGCAAAAGAAAATGGAGAAAACCCTATTGCATCTTTGGCCAAAGAGGGTCTAATAGTCGCGTTGAGTTGTGCTTGTTCGGATGCGCCAAGAGCGGTATCCGGAAGAACCGGCGAGGGACCGCCGGACGTTGTGAAAAACCAGGACGGTTTGTTGTTATTGTTTAACGGCCGTGGATGATTTTATCACCGAATGTCCGGAAAGGAGTCGCTTGTGTCGGTACTTATGTGTGAAGAAACCAAGTCGCTTGCCAACGCCTGCCAACTAATTCAGGAACAGCTTCGTGGTCGCATTGGAGCGCCGCGTTTTGACCAGTGGTTTGAACCACCCACGCGGTGGGGTTTCGTGGACTCCACATTGACCATTCGCGCGGCCAACGCTTTTTCCGCCAATTGGATTCGTACCAAGTTCACGGATGATCTGCGCGGGGCCACCCAGGCGGCGCTGGGCTTTCCAGCTGCCATGGTCATTGAGACCGCCGAGCCGCCAGCAGCTTCTATAGTCCCAGAGCTCAAAGTCGTGGAGGCGGCGCCGCTACCGACGGCCAGTGCCACCACCGGCCTCAATGCGCGTTACACGCTGGAGGAGTTTGTATGCGGGCCGTCGAATCAACTGGCGTACCGCTGCGCCAACGCGGTGGCGGAAGACCCCCGCAAACAGTTCAATCCGCTATTTATTCATGGCAATTGCGGTCTGGGCAAGACCCATCTGCTGCAGGGAATTTGCCGACGATTTCAAAACCTGCATCCGCAAAAAAAATGGCTTTATCTGACCGGCGAACAATTTACCAACGATTATCTGGAGAGCATTCGACTGCACCACACCGAGGCTTTTCGGCGGCGCATTCGGCAGGTGGATTTGCTGGTCGTTGATGATGTACATTTCTTCATGAATAAAAAGCATACGCAGGAAGAATTTTTGCACACCTTCAATGCCATGGATGCCGCAGGTCGGCAGGTGGTGCTGTCCAGCGACTGCGCCCCGCGTAATATCGCGGCGTTAACCGAGGCGTTGTCGACACGCTTTTGCAGCGGCATGGTAGCGCGTATTGATTCGCCGGATTTGCCGATGCGGCTGGATATCCTCCGTCGGCTTGCGGCCCGACGCCAATGGCGGGTGGAGGAAATGCTACTGTTGCAATTGGCCCAGCAACCGGTGGCCAGCGTCCGCGAACTGGAAGGTCTGCTGTTGCAGGCCGTCACCATCGTGGAAATGGGCCGCGCTGAGCATCCCGGCGATTCCGCGGCGCTCATGCGGACCGCGCTACACGGTATCCGTGATCGCGTCAGTTTTTCCACGCCGCCCGGCATAGCCGAGATTATTCAGGCCAGCGCCGATTATTTTTCCATTACTCCGGAGGTCATAACCAGTTCTTCCAAACACCGCGTCGCCGCTACCGCCCGGTCCATTGCCATGTATCTGGCACGGCGGCATTCGCACCTGAGTTTTCCGGATGTGGGTCGTGCCTTTGGCGGGCGCAATCATTCCACCGTCATCGGCGCCTGTCAGCGTGTGGAAACCCAATTGGCCGAAGGGCATGTTATCGCGTGGGCCAATGCCGACGGTTCGCACCATCAGGCCTTGGCCGAGGTCATCGCCAATATTACCGCGTCCCTGCGTCGCCGACCGGGAAATCTGGTCGCATAGCCCTCCTGCCGCTCCGACGACAACCGCAACACCACATTGATTCACTTTTTGCGGATACCCATCGAAGTTATTATTGCACTGGGTTTTAGCGTCGCTTTTTGAAGAAGGTTTGCAGCAAATCCGCACATTGCGCCGATAGAACATCCGACACAATTTCCAGGCGGTGATTTAACCGCGGATCGTCCGCAATCCGAAACAGTGTGGTAACGGCGCCAGCTTTCGGGTCACGGCAGCCAAAAATTACCCGTCGAATGCGTGCATTGATCAGGGCGCCGGCGCACATGGGGCATGGTTCCAAGGTCGCATAGAGATCGCAATCCGTAAGTTGCCAGCGTTGCAATGCCGCCCCGGCCCGCCTTATGGCAATAATCTCCGCATGCGCGGTAGGATCATGATCTGCTTCCCGCTGATTGCCCCCACTGCCGACGATACGTTGTTCGCCGTCGCTGTTCCGCACCACCACAGCCCCAACCGGAATTTCGTCCCGCGTGGCGGCGGCCTGTGCCTCGGCGATGGCGGCCCGCATAAAAACTTGATCCAGATCATTCATTAATTAAGCACAGCTCACATCACGCCCGTGGTATCTATTGGATGGACCCCCAGGGACAAAACCGACTACCCGCCGGGAAAAATTGCCACGCCTATCATTGCCGCCAAGTTAATAATTCGCCTTGCGGTAGCCGGGGCGACTATCGTCGGCATCATACGCTGTGGCTTGCTCGGTGCCATGTACTTCCACACGTTGAATCGCAACCGCTTTACCGGTTTTTTCGTCAATGCAAGCCAGAATACCGCACATACGTGGGTCACCCGTGGCCACGTCGAACATCTGCGGCATGCCCGTGGTGAAAAATTTCAAGACGCGCTCGGTCCGTCGGCCCAAAACGCTGGCATACGGTCCGGTCATGCCGACATCGGAAATAAACGCCGTTCCGCCGGGCAGTATCCGCGCATCGGCCGTTGGCGTATGAGTATGGGTGCCGAAACAGACTGATACCCGGCCATCGAGATACCAGCCCATACCAATTTTTTCACTGCTGGCCTCGGCATGAAAATCTACAACGCGCACCAATACGTCGCGTGGTACTTCCGCCAACATGTGATCAATCACCGGATAGGGGCTGTCAATGGGGTCCATATAAACCCGGCCCATCACCTGCAACACCGCGATACTTACGCCGCCGGCGGTTTTGACCAGTGTCCAGCCTTTGCCGATGCTTTCCTTGGGGAAATTTCCGGGACGAATAATCTGTCCGGAGGTTTCCAATAACTTAATGGCTTCGCGCCGACGATAGGTGTGATCACCCATGGTACAGACATTCACACCGGCGGCGAGTAATTTTTCAAAAATTGCCGGAGTGATCCCGGAACCGCCGGCGGAATTTTCCGCATTGGCCACCACCAAGTCCACCTGGCGGGAGGTAATGAACTCCGGAAGCAGTTCTATAACCGCCTGCCGCCCCGGTCGGCCAATGATGTCACCCAAGCACAAGATGTTGATGGGCATGGGTGGGCCGATCCTTTCTAATGCGAGCCTTTTAGTTCAGCGGCCCGGCAAGGTAATGAATGCTAAAAAAGAAAACAACCTGAATAACGATGGTAATTAGCGCCATAAAAAAAAGGACCTTCGCGGACATCCACAGCGTTCCTCCCGTCAGACCGGAAAGATTATTCCGCCGCACCGTCTGGTAAACCAGTGAAATAATCAGCACCAGCGGAAAAATAAACAGCAGCCAAATCGCGGTGAGATGCGGCACTGCGGAATAAAGCGGATTAATAAATGGAATCCAGGCGATGGAGAAGGGCATTATCATATTCACGTTTCTCCCGGTGCAACAGAACGTGGTGGGGAAACATCAGGGACTGGATCACTGATATGCATAAATAAATCCACCAGCACCAGCAGATTTAACATGCCGGCCAAACCACAATAGGCGGTGGCCACTTCCTGAATCAGCGGGGCGAAACCCGGCGGATGGTGCGACTTAGGAGGGTAATAGTGCGTTTTTGCCATATCTCCCACTACGGCAGGCCAGCCAGCCAAGTATTGGGCATAGTCCCATAAACGCTGGCGCGGGCGATTTAGTGCCGGTAAGCCCCCAAGCAGCAACCCCATAAAAAATAGACCGTGAATTCCCAAAGCAAATATCTTTGCGTGCTTTTTCCGGCCTATCAGCCAATGACCCAAGCCGGGAATAAACCAACCCGCCACCAACGCGACGTACCCAATCGCGCCTGAACCATTATCTTCCGTTGCTGAAGTCAATGAATTCTCCAAAATTTGCCGCGCCAAACTCCGGCCTTGCGGCAACTATCCTACTTTTATACCGATAGAACCGATTTTTTTCCAATCCGCCGCCGTTTCATCTGTGGTTGTTAACTACTGGCGGTGAAAGGCGGCCCCCGTGCGGACCTGATTAAAACGCAACTCCCGGAAAACAATGACCGCCCCTTGATTTTTCGGATTTCCGCCGCATTTGCCACAGTCCTCCATCTTCGGCTATAATAAAGGTCTTGATAATCCGGCGGCGTAGCTCAGTTGGTAGAGCGCGGGATTCATAAGCCCAAGGTCTCCGGTTCGAGTCCGGACGCCGCTAGTTGTAACGCCGCGTATATGGATTGCGGCCTGTATGGAATTGATTGCGGGTTACTAAAACGAAAGGTTTAGCCATGAAAGAAAAAGTTCATCCTAACTACAATTTTGTCAAAGTTCATTGTGCGTGTGGCAACACCTTTGAAACTGGTTCTTCCGCCAAACGCATTGAAGTGGATATTTGCGGCGTATGCCATCCCTTTTACACCGGTAAACAGAAATTCGTGGATACGGCCGGGCGGGTGGAGCGCTTTCAGAAAAAATATGCCAATTTTGATGCAAAAAAAGCGATGCAGTCCAATAAGTAGTATGGCTTGTGTAATTATATGGAACGCCGTCCCCGTCGGCAGGTAGGGTGCGGCGTTTTTGTTTTAGGGCCAATGCATTAATAGCTTTGGGTTTTGTAGTGGCATGGGTATCTTGCCCGTACCACGTTGTTTTGCTCTAACCGCCAAACACGGGAATTATCCTTGCAATGCCGCCTGGAGGTGAGGATTGGCGGACTGGCGCTAGTATTACAGCGAGACGTTAGCCTTTAATGGTAAACAACGCCCTTCCAAAACCCCGATTTTCCGCGACTAACTTAACGGAATATTGCGGAGTTACGCTGTAGTACCAGCGTGTGCAAAAGTGGACCATGGCAGGGATCCCGATGTTGTGATGCGGGCTTAGTCTGTTTGCTCGGCGCATGGTAAACGGTTCCCGCATCATTACTGGGTTTGAGTTTCCGCAGGCGGCAGCGGGCCTTATTACTTGGTGGAAGTGCAGTTTATGTCCGACAATGTAACGAACAAAGGCCATGCGCTGGTGCTAAGAAAACTCCACGCCATGCAGGAGCGACAGGGCGCCATTCAGCGTGAATTGGAAGAAGTCGGCGCGACGGGCAATCCTGCACGCATCGTCGAATTATCACGCGAGAATGGTCGGCTGGAAAAATCGCTGGCGCTTTATCACGACTATCGCAAACTGGAGCAGGAAGCCACCGAAGCCCGAATGATCGCCCAGGATCCCTCCGAAGATGTGGAATTTCGCAATCTGGCGGAGTCCCAATGGATCGAATTAAATGGCCGCATGGAGCAATTACTCGAGCAGATGCTCGAGGATTTTCTCGCCGGTCAGCGTGGAACCTCCGATTCCATGATGCTGGAAATTCGTGCCGGTACCGGTGGTGATGAAGCCGCTCTATTCGCCCGGGATTTGGCGGAGATGTATCGACGTTTCAGTGAAAAAAATAACTGGCGGTTTGATGTGCTGGATTTTTCTCCCACCGAACAGGGTGGGTTTCGGGAAATAATCGTCAATGTTCGTGGCGCCGGTGCCGTGGAAATGCTGGCCATGGAGAGTGGCGGACACCGTGTGCAAAGAGTCCCACAAACGGAAACCCAAGGTCGCATTCATACCAGCGCCGCTACGGTTGCCGTCCTGCCAGAGCCGGATCAATCCGCCATTGAAATCAACCCCGCCGATGTGCGCGAAGATGTTTCGCGTGCCGGTGGGCCGGGCGGACAAAACGTTAATAAAGTGGAATCGGCGGTACAACTTACCCATTTACCAACGGGCTTGGTGGTGCGTATGCGGGAAGAGCGCAGTCAGCATAAAAATCGCGATAAAGCCTGGCGGATTCTGCGCGCCCGCGTTTTTGAATTCTACGACCAGCAGCGCCGCGCCGCCCGCTCCGATGCACGGCGCGAAATGATTGGAAGCGGAGACCGTAATGAGCGCATCCGCACTTATAATTTTCCGCAGAATCGCCTGACGGATCATCGTTTGAACCGTAACTTTCCGCTGGAAAAAATTATCGCCGGCGATATGTTTGAACTACTCCGGGCGCTGCGTGATCGGTCCCGTGAAGAGCTTCTTGAATCCATGCTCGACGCGTAAAGATTGTGAACCGCATAGTGATTACGGTCTTCATCGGCGCCGGTCGACGCACCTGAGTAAAGTTGTTGCCCATCATCATTAGGCCCTTCCATAACAATGGAATCGGTGGGTCCATTGCCCAGTAGCTGTTTACCATTGGCGGCCAGATGACAATTTATCACTTGGGTGATGGCTGAGGCGGTTGGCGGCGCGGGGCGTGCGGATTGTAGTTCATGATTTTTTGCATCAGATAACGGCTCACCAACATGATGACAATGGCGATCAGCGCCGCGCGATAACTTCCGGTGCGGGGAGCCGCCAGCACTCCGCCAACCCCACCGGCGGCCAATTCCAACATGCAGGTGATGGTGAATTTGGCGTAGGAATGTCGGATGATAAAATCGGATTTTCGGGTGCGGATATCATGAATGAAAAATAGCAGCGCTACCGCGATCATTCCCAGCAGGCTCGCAGCCAAAGCGGGAAGAAACGGCAATCCTGCCAAAGTATGGCCTAGCACAAAGAAGATGAGGCCTACCACCGCACTGCCCAGCGCGGCGAAGAGAAATTTAATTTGCGCTGCGGCGATCGGAAATTGGTAGTCATACAGGCGGGAGAGGTGTTCGAGGTATTTCCACTGCTCCCGGAGTGTCAGTTTACTCTCCCCATGCAGCCGATTGCGGAACACAATGGGCACTTCAATAATCTTGGAGACCCGGCA
>JBMFGW010000132.1:0-8508 GCA_049977145.1 Phycisphaerae bacterium | reverse complement strand
AGATGCCTGCGGTACAGCGGGCCACGTCATCCATTGGTCGCATTGGAAGGCGAGCGGAGTATAATACTGATAACATTGACCAATACTGATCAAAGACACAATGTTACGACAACCACGACGATATTCACCACAAAGACACGACCAATGATCAATGATCAATGACCACTGATCACTGACCAATACTGGCCAATACTGATAATACTGACCAAGGCCACGGATTTTTGGAAAGCTGTGCCGAAAAACGCTACTAAGAAATCTTTGTATGCTGCGGAGAAATTGACGGATTGTGGCACAGAGTTTTGGGATAACCGCAAAGAAACGCAAGAACGCAAAGACGCGACGTAACGACGACCACGACGATATTCACCACAAAGACGCGACCAATGATCAAGGAACACGGATCAAGGATCAATGACGATGGGGGACAGGACCCGGAATCCAGAAGGCAGAAAGGTTTGCTTTGCGAAGTTCAAGGATGCCAAGATTGCCAAGTTCGGGAGGCAAGCGTGCCAGGTTCAGGAAGTTGAGAAAAGGCTTGATGGCAGCGGATTTAGTTCAAGTGTGCCAAGATTGCCAAGTTGTTTTGGGCGGCTGCGGCGGCGGCTGCCGCCGAGGGCAGTGGAACAGGAGAAAGTTGATAGTAGAGCAAAAAAGGCTCGGTCTAATAGAACTGCTGCCGCAAAGAAGTCAATCCCCACTGCGGTCTACTGACTACTATCTACTCTCAAGTGCATCAGCGCGCGGATTGGGCGCGGGGGTTTCAATGCAACGGTCAACGAACAACGAACAACAGGGTTGCGTGGCAGCAGTGTGTGCTGGTTCCCGTTCAGGATTCTTTTCCGCGATCACTGTGGCGGCATGTTATTCACTTGTCAAACGGCGGCAAACCACCAATGATCAATGACCACTGATCACTGATCAATAGGCGGGCAGGCGCCGTGCGGCATCGGGACAATCGGGGTGGTCTCGATGCAATACAACGCTATAGGCGCGGACGGGGGAGATAAGTTTTCAGTGTTCGGTCTGGTGTAACGACTGGGGGGGACCGCAAAGCAGCATGAGAACGCAAAGACGGGACGTTACGACGACCACGACGAATATTCACCACAACGACACAACGACACGAAGATAGGTTTTTAGTTTTCAGTTTTCAGGAGGCAAGGGATTATTAGCCTTGGCGCGGCTGCGCCGCAACCAAAATGTCTTATCCACAGGGAGCGTCAATGATCAACGACCAACGACTAACGACCAACGAGGAACAACGGGGGGAACCGCAAAGGAACACAAGAACGCAAAGACGGGACGTTACGACGACCACGACGAATATTCACCACAACGACACGAAGATAGGTTTTTAGTTTTCGGTTTTCGGTTTTCAGGAGACAAGAGATTATTGGCCTTGGCGCGGCTGCGCCGCAACCAAAATGTCACGCGGAGTCGCGGAGATACCAAAACGCGACCACGGAGCACAGATTTTTGGAAAACTGTGCCGAAAGGCGCTACTAAAAAATCTTTGCACGCTGCGAAGAATTGGATGGATTGTGGCACAGAGTTGTTTTATCCACAGATTTCCACAGATTGGCACAGATTTTACGACGAATAGCTACGACGGTTAGCCACAGAGAACTCAGAGGTCACCGAGGCTCTATTAACCACGGATGGCACTGGTGACGTGGATACGACGGAGAGGGTTCACCACAGACACGAAACCACGGGGGAGGCGCTACGCTCAATGGGTAATAAGACGCGGTGCGGCGGCTGTTGCCGCAGAGCAGTTGATCAGGAGTGCGTTGAGCAGTAGAGCTAATGGATGGAGGAGCGTTGCGGCGGGGAATCTTTGCAGGAAGGTTTGGCTGATGGCGGCGCGGTGTGCCCAGATTTTGTGGACGAGCAATGGATAGTGGTGCGATCCAGCAGCTATTTTCCCGGTAGGAAACTGATGTGAACCAACGGCGATTCCGATTTTTCTCATCCGCCTTGGCCAAAGCGGGGGCGTGCACAACTGGCCGGATGGATCAGCACATGTTAGTCTCTTAGCATGAAGATCGCCCCGAGGATTCTGGAGCAACTGAACAAGGTTCGCGGAAAGCGCCCATTGGCGGTGGTCAATCATATTATTAAGCACGGGTTTGTAACGAGCCAGGAACTTAAGGATCAGTATGGTTATAACCATCCACCGCGGGCGGCTCGTGATGTGAGGGAGTAAGGCATCCCCTTGGTGACCGACCGCATAAGGGGCCGGACGGGCGGAGTGTGGCCCTTTATCGATTCGGGAATCCTGACGATGTTGAAGAGCACAAGAATGGAGGGAGAAGGGTATTTTCAAAGGCCTTCAAGCTAAAAATGATCGGTGCGCAAAACAGTTGTTGTGCAATCACCGGCGAGCGTTTTGAGCCACGCTACCTTTCGGTCGACCACCGGGTTCCGTATCAAATTTCCGGGGATACCGGTGCCCCTGCGGACAACCCCGGCGATTTTATGTTGATATCGTTGCCGGTTCAGCGGCAAAAAAACTGGTCCTGTGAGCATTGCGAGAATTGGATGAAAACGAAGAATCCGGCACTCTGTCGGCGATGCTTCTGGGCCTCACCGGAAAATTATGATCACATTGCCATGGAAAAGAAACGTCGGATCGAGGCCATCTGGGTCGGCGACGAGATAAGTGATTACGAAGCGCTGTTAGAACTGGCCCGGAATTATAAAAAAAGTCTTCCGCTATTCATCAAGGAGACTCTGCGGGGCAAAATCAGACATTAGGCAAACAACAATTCCGTGGATCTGGACTTGACCGGCCTCGCTCGTGCTCGTTGCGCCACTTGCGCGTAATGGGAAATATAGACCGATTCGAAGGTATCTTCTGAACGTCCAAGAAGTGTAGCCTGCGTGGAACGCCCAACCAGCATTTCCACATGATACAACTGCAAATGATCCGGCAGTTTTTGGCCGTGAATCTTATCGCCGGTGCGACCATCATAGCTCACGGCAAAGGGAATCTCCCGCTTGTTCAAAGATTCCAGCTCACAGACGAACTCATCAAAATCAACACCCGATATATAGCGGTTGTCCCGCTGCTTGGCGACGCCCTGGTATGGAGGGTCCATGAAAACAAAGTCACTCCCAGTTGTCTTGGCCAGAACCTGCTTGTAGTCAGATGATGTCAACTTTGTGCCGCGCCCTAATGCCTCGGAGACGATTCGAAGGGTCTCCCGCATCGTACCGGGCTTCATTCCTTTGCGCCGATGGTCGGGACTATTGTTGAACTCGCCCCGGCGATTGTACCGAATCGCAGCCTTCACACATCGGGCAAGTAGAAATAGCAATAGTTCCGGCTTCTGTGAAGCGTTGAAGTCCGACCTCACTTGATTGTAGAAATCTCTTTCCCGGCCGATCTGGGACTGCCACAGGGTCATATAATCGAGGGCCAACCCATCCGGATCATGGATAATCCGGTGCCAGAGGCACATCAGCGCCGC
Organism: Phycisphaerae bacterium; assembly: GCA_049977145.1. GTDB lineage: Bacteria > Planctomycetota > Phycisphaerae > WQYP01 > WQYP01 > JAMDCX01. The sequence continues at coordinate 5,035 of JBMFGW010000132.1, read as the reverse complement.
GTGGGCATCGTTGAGCCAAAATTCGTTTACGCTTCCTGCGAATGCGGCGGCAACGGAGATTGCGGCAGAACCGGCAAAGGGTTCGACCAGTCGGTGTGCTGATTCCGGAATGAATTTGATGATTGCGGGCGCAAGCTTGCGTTTGCTGCCTTGGTAGGGGAACGCTTGCGGAGTATTTTGAATTCTCAGGCTCATTTAATCACTCTCTGTATTAGATCGCCTACCTAACTTAGCACGAACGATCATAGCCGATTGCCGTCGACTTGCAACAGCTTTACACGTTTTTGCGCAAAGGCATCCGCACCTGCTCCGAGACGTTATTTCTGACGGTTGCACTTTGAATTTTCGCGCCCGCTGGCGATAGAAACGAAGGGTGGCTTCAAGGATTTGTCTCGGCCCCCATCTGCTTCTCAAATGACTGACGAACCAACCCCATGACGTATGGCAATTCTTCAATAGAAGACAATCCGACTTCCACATCGCCGTTTCCCCAGCGGCCAATGTTGGTTACGTCCTTGCAGATTCCTTTTGGGTCATCGATTTCGTGAAAGGCGAGATTGAGTGCGAGCCGCAGCCTCTTGGTTTGGGGCACCACATCCACAAAGTTGGTTTCCGCCTTGTAGGCAACGTAAAGTTTCAGGAACTCCTCCTTCACACAGGGATCAAGTGCCAGCACTTCCTTGTGGAACGCTTCAAAGACTGGTCGGAGGGAGGTCGATGCCAAGTGTGGGTGGTCTTCGATATTAAATCCGCTGGAGGTCGGCTGCGGTTTATACGCATCAAGCACGGTTGCATCGAGCATGGGCGTGGGCCACACTTTGACTGCCTGCCCAGCGAGTTTCTCCGCGCGGGCGCGAATGGTGTCTTCGTTCCAATGGTCAAGTTGACCGAGACCTTGATTCATGCGTAACGGACTTTCCTTGAAGCCGCCTTTCATGTCACGCTTTTCAGCGAAAGGTTTGTAGCCATATTGCGAATTATAACCGGTGAGCGTCAGATTTCCGAGGGTGTGGAGATATGTCTGATGAATTCGTTCCCATTCCTCACCAAGCTCCTTTTTCCATTCAGCAGTCAGTTGATCCTTCTGTGGCATGATATGCTCGATGGTATATTCGTCTACTGGTACATGCTCCTTGCGGTCGTGATTTTCCAGTCGGCGGAGCCAGTAACTCCGGCGAGGAAAGTTGTAGAGATCCCTGAGCGGAAGCTCACGTTTGAACTCCTTGTCATCGGGAAACCGGCGGTACGATGGGAGGAGGAGGAAGCTGGCGAGGATACTTTCGACGTAGCGATCTTTCTTTAGCGAGCGACCAAACAATGCAAAGGTTTTGTTGAGTGAGTTTGTTGGAATCGCACACACCGCCCGCCGAAACACGTAACTCTCCACCAAGCGCACCACTTGGAGCAATTCGTCCCGGCCCAGAATTCCATTGACATGGTCGTGGTAAAGTTCCAGCAGGAACGGATAGGCTACATCCACCTTGAGTTCTCGCAAGTCATGGAAGGCGGTTTTGATCTCGGCATCCTTCTCCGCCCCAAGGGCCATTGCGCAATAGTAGCCAGCGAATGCACGAACGTCGGCCACCAGCCCCTCGACGCCCGAAACCTTGGGTGAGCGCGCATATTGCTTGAACGCATCATAGACTTCGTGAACATTGGGGATATCGCCAGTTTTGAAAGTCAGATAATGTCGCATGAAAGCATCAAAATGCGTGGCGTAGGCCTCTTGGCCAAAATCCACTTCCATCGGACGCCAATACTTTTCATAAAGTTTTGTTTGAAGCGGTGGCTCAAGTCTCATCAAAATGAAATTGCGGATAAGGTCGGCCTGCGTCAGTTCACGACCTGTTGAGTTCATGCTCTCAAAAATGAGTTGGGGGTTGTCCTGGTCTCGATTGAGCGAAATGTCCACAATAACAAGTTTGGCCAGCCCTTTGCAAAGCGCCACTAAGTCATCCTTCGCCTCAGTCACGCGAGCAAGGAAGAACTTAAAATTCTCCTCCACTCGCAACGAATGCCTGCTTGGCTTTGGTTCCTGGTTCAGTAATGCGATGAGCGAGGATTTGTCGGTCTGGGAGAGGATCAATTTGTATTTCCGCTCAGCTTCTTCCAGAGGGTTCAGAAGATAATAACTGCGGAGCTTTATTGGCGAGAATCCGTCCAGTGGTTCGCTTTCGCCTAAACTGCGGGCAAGAGCTTCAATCAAAAGGGTTACGGTCGTCAGCCGCTGCTGACCATCAATCACGAGAAGTGGCGATTGGCTCGACACTGAATACAGGCCTTTCTCAACATACACAATCGAGCCAATAAAGTGCGCCGACACGTTGTCGTCGCGGCCTGTCCGCAAAATGTCGTCCCAAAGCTGGCGGCACTCGCGTTCGTTCCAGCTATACGTGCGTTGGTATATGGGAATGACAAATTGAGGCGATTTTTTGAGAAATTCAAGGAGTTTGGCTTCAGTAGCTTTCATTGCCAAATATTCTACCAACCTATCGGCGGTGTGCCAACGATTTAAGTTGTCGTTTTGTGGCCAGTGTGGTGGGTGACTGATAGTTCTGGCTTCTGACGAGTGTTACAACATTTGGTTGCCGACTGCGGAAAGCGGCCGCGCGGCGCTGCTACACTTTCTTCACCACATTCTCGAATGTATCCTGATATTCCTTGGCACGCAGCACGGTGTCATAAAGACCGACATCATCGCCTTCGTGCCTGTTGATGCCGATGTACTGGAGGCTGGCGTCCTCGTAGCGCTTGAATTTGTATACGGCGTCATTCATCAGGGCGCTATTGAATACGCCCAGACTTACCAGAAGCTCAAAATCCTTTACGGATAGGCCTGTCACTTTCTTGAAAAGTGCCGGCTCCAGGTGCGTGATAACGTCCTTGAGGCAGCGTTCGCGGTTGTCCGTGAGATACATGAAAATCGGCACACGCGTGGCGAACTTGATAAGCTTTTCCTGGATCAATTTACGCTTGCTCTTATATTCCTTTTCCTCGGCTGAAAGCGTTCGCTTTTCCGCGTCCGTCATTTCTTGGTCATTCTTTTCCTTGCGGGCCTTGTTGATGGCCTCTGATTTATTGATGATGGTTTCAATTTCCTGATTTAGATTGCGGAAGCCCTCAATATTACTAAGGGCCTCCATGGCGGCTTCGCTGGCCATGAGCCGCTGTAAGGTCGCGTTATCCACATTCACCAGCAACGCGCTTTCCCACCGCCGTGCCAGCAGTGTGGCCGAGGTACCGCTCATGGCAATGTCAAGAATCCCCGCAGCGTCAATTTGTTTCATCGAACTGCCGTCATACGCCAGGACGGGCAAGAAGCTGATGAACTCTGCCACCTTCTTTTCAGGATTGCTTTCATCAATGTTCAAGCGGCAACTGTAATCGGCGATTTGCCGCAACGCCCGTTCCGGTGCAAAGTCAAATACGTAACATTCCTGTTTGACAATCAGTTCGGCGTTGGGGGAATTGCCGTCCGGGTTCCGCACGGTCCAGGGCGACTGCACGCGGAAGGCTGCCTGAAAATAGGTTTCCGGGCTGGAAGAATTTCGCAACATGAATATGCCGGTCCATGGTCGCACCGTCACCCCGGTGGTCAGCTTGCCGCAGGAAAGGGTAATGGTTTTGGTGTTCAGCGGGTCGCCCATGGCCTTGAGCACGGGCGGCAGCGCCTTAACGCCCAACCCGGCGCCGCTTCCTGCGGCTAACACGATTTTGTAATCATGGTAGAAGCGATTCTGCTTCTGCGCCAGCAGGTTCTGCATGGCGTGGCAGGACGATACGCTGGGCAGAAACCAGAACGTGTGCGACAGGATGTTCAGGAGCCGCACATCGGAAAAGGGCATCGGCGGTTTCTTGGCCCCCAGTTTCAGGTTATCAACATTGGTTCCTTGAAAGGCTCCGCGGATCAGATCCAGCCATTTTTGAACCTCATCCTGATATTTGAATACCGCATCCTCGCCCATGCCCTCGGCCAGGAAAAATACGTTCAAATCAAATTCATTGAATTCCCCCTGCTTGGCGATCTCCCGGATCGCGTCCGGCAGTTGGTAGGTCATCAGCACCATACGGGGCAGGCAGGCGTATGGGTTATAACCGCCTTTCCATGCCTGCTTGGCCCGTTGCTCATCAGAATAGGTCCAGTTATAGACCTGTTCTTCGATGAACTCGCCGGACGCAATTGCGCGGAACGGAGTACCCGAGAGATACAAATACGCGCCAGTTGTGATCGGCATGATTGCTTCATCAAAATCTTCGATGCCCTGCCCCTCGCCAAGCTCAAGCTCCCGTGTACCCTCAGCCGCAAAGAGTTCCTTGGCGCCTTCCCGCCATGCGCCATAGTGGTATTCATCCAGGATTACGCAGTCCCAATGTGTGTCATGAACCCACCGGTTTTTCGTCTTGATGCCACCGGTGCTCGGATTATGCCCCAGATAATCTTGAAAGGACCCGAAACAGACCAGCGGTTTGGATTTATCCGCGGCTTCGTAGGTCAGGCCGCCGGGCTTGATAAACTGCCATCCCTTGAAATCCATATGCTGCGTAAGGTCCGATTCCCAGGCGCTTTGCACTGCGGGTTTGAAGGTCAACACCAGCACCCGCCGCCATTTCAATTTTCTGGCCAGTTGGTACGCGGCAAAGGTTTTGCCGAAGCGCATTTTGGCATTCCACAGAAAGTGCGGCGGCTGACCCTGATTTTCTCTGCGGAAACTGCTGAAATAGGCTGCCGTTTTTTCGACTGCGGCGGATTGCTCCGGGCGCATGGTAAAATCCAGTGTCCGATTTTCCTCATTGAATTCACCGGTCCGCAGAGCGATCACCGCCGCCTTGACGCGCTTTACTTCACATTCGAACCATTCGCCTTCAGGATTCCGCACGCCCTGTTGGCGAAGCCGGCGATGAACGTCGTGGTCCGCGAATACCGTGCCGTCACCGCGCATGGCCGATTCCTCAAGGACGATTTCGTAGGGCGGCTTTCCCGGTCTTCTTGTGGGATATTGCTGGCCGACTCGTGTTTTCACATCCAGCGTGGTGT
>JBMFGW010000131.1:0-8617 GCA_049977145.1 Phycisphaerae bacterium | reverse complement strand
CCCCCTGCGTTAATCGCGGACAAGCAGAATTCGGAAGGGCGTTTTTGGCCCTCAAAAGCCGAAGTCGCGCTGTAGTATTAATGTATCCCGCCAGGCCCCGACATAAGTTTCTAGCGCCATTCTGTTACAATATGTGGCATGGTGAAAAAAATTCCCCATCTTGATGTGGCGCGAATGGGCGATGACAAGGCTTTGGCTATTGCCGCCTATGGAGAATCCGTCTCCACTTATCGCTATATTGTGCTGACGGAAAAATCGCACCCCGCGTCGCTGCGTCAATCCTTTCAGGATATGGTGCGGCGGGAAAATGCGCAGCGCGAAATGATTCAAGGTCTTTTGACGCGGCTATTTCCCGCCGCCTGTTTTTTTCTTACCGCGGAAGATAAACGTCTTGTCTGTATCGGCCCGCGGCTCGTGGACGCGCGCGATGATGCCCGGTTTGATGAAGCGATGCGGCTGATTGTGGCCAGTGAAAAAAGAGCCATGAGTTTCTATCACCAGTATGCGACGGTAACAGCAAATCCGCAGGTGAAAAGGCTCTTTGAGCAATTGTATCAGGAAGGTCTGGAACGTGTTAAAACGCTGCGGCAACTTTTTTTAGATGCTGGTAAACCGATCGTGGAAGCGTGTCCAATTCAATGATATTCCAAAGCCAACAGTATAAAAAAATGTTAAGAATCTTCTTGCTTTTTGCCTTGCGGTGAAATATATAATACGTAGTTGATGTGATTCCGTTGATACTGCTTCACGACACCGGTATTTCGTCTTGGGTCCTGCGATGATTAACTTCGGAGTTTTCCACTGCCACACCAGCCCAACGACTGCGGGGTTCCGCCGTGTGGGTGTGAATGCGGCGGAGTTATACTTGGATAGGTCTTTTTTTATAAGGGAAAACAACTATGAATCGTCGAAAATTTCTACAAACCGCGGCGGTCTCGGCCACCGGAGCTTTGGCGGTCGCCCCCACGGCGTCGGCCTGGTATCCCACATTTGCCCGGGTTGGTGCCAGCCCGGAACAAGTTGCGGAATTTAACCGGCCCATCAAGCTCGTTCGCGGCCCCTACAACATGCCGCCGGATATGAAATATCAGCCCGGTGTACCGCGGGGCACGGTATTTACCTTCCAAATGAATAATTCGCAATATTTCCCCGGTGCCCAGCGTACCATTTATGTCTATGTGCCGGCGCAATATAAAGCCGATAAGCCGGCCTGTGTCATGGTGATGCAGGACAATCTGATGGTGCCACCGGTGCTGTTCGATAATTTCATCCATCAGGGTGTTATGCCGATTACCATCGGTATCGGCCTGGTGTCCGGCGTTACGCCATCCCGGCGTGCGCCGGCAGACCCACGAATGAACCGCAGTTTTGAATTTGATTCTCTGACCAATGTTCTGGCGGAATTTATAATCAACGAATTGCTGCCGGAAGTGCAGAAACAAAAAACCCCGGATGGCCGGGCCATTGTGCTCTCTGATGATCCCAGTGATCGCGCCATTACCGGCGGGAGTACCGGGGCCATTGCCGCCTTTACGGTGGCTTGGAATCGCCCCGACGCGTTCCGCCGGGTGTTTACCTGGAGCGCCACACTGGTAGGTATGCGCGGAGGCGACCGCTACCCTGTGCTGGTGCGTAAAACGGAACCTAAACCGCTGCGCGTATTTATGCTTGATGGAAGCCATGATGAATGGTGGGGTGGGCCGGAATTGGGAGACTGGTGGCTGTCCAACGTGGAATTGGACCGCGCTTTGTTTTACGCCGGCTACAAGGTGGACCACCTTTGGGGTATCTGGGGGCATTGCGCGGGCCCTGCGGTTACATTCTTTCCGCAGGCGGTGCGTTTTCTATGGAAAGACTGGCATAAACCGGTAGAGGCCGGAGTGCCCGGCAATGCCGTGATTCGGCGGCTGGTACAGCCCGGCAAACCATGGCAAAAAGTTTTCAGTGATAGTCCTTCCGGCAAGCCCAAGTATCCCCGGTCTGTCTATGTCGCCCCGGCGGTGGTGGATGCCAATTCCACAGTCGGACAGTTGGCAAGTGACGGGCGCGGCCAAATCTTCTTTCAGAATCCATCCACCGGCAATATCTGCCGACTCACGGGCAGGGAAACCGCAAGCGTGTTTGCCAAGGTTCAACCCGGCAATAATGGTCTGGCGTTTGGACCGGATGGCCTGTTGTATGTCGCTGAAACCGCTACCGGGCGGTTGTTGAGCTGCAAGCCTTCAGGGCAGACCAAGGTTATAGCCGAAGGCATTGCGGGCCGATGCCTGACTGTAACACGCGAGGGCAATATGTATGTCACGGAAGCACGAACGACTCCCGCCTATAGCGGTAAAATCTGGCTGGTTGGCCCTGATGGTGCCAAACAGGTGGTGGCGGAGGGCCTTAATGAACCATCCGGCATCGGCCTGACACCTGATGGCCTGTGGCTTTGTGCGGCGGAACATAATGGACACCACGCCTGGAGTTATCAGGTTAAGGCCGATGGTACGTTACAATATGGCGAACCATTCTATTGGTTCCATGTGCCGGATGCCGCCAATAATAGTGGAATCGGTCAGGTTTGCTGGGATGTTGGTGGATGGGGTTATGCCGCGACGCGAATGGGCGTGCAGGTGTTCACCAACAGCGGCGGCGAAGGCGGGCTGGTGTATGCGATTTTGCCGGTGGATGAAAAGCAGATCGAAGGTATATGTTTCGGAGATAAAGATTTCAAAACCCTTTACGTAAGCACCGGATCCAGAATTTACAGCCGCCCGATCAAGGCGGTCGGCGCGCCGCAGTGGAAAGTCTCGGTGTAACACTACAGCGCGACATTGGCCGGGCCGTGACTGCGGTGGCCCGCTTTGGCCCTGAAAATCTCTGAGTTTCGCGCATTTTCTATTGGCCTTTGGGATACACAATCCGTGGCGTAACGGCTGCGCTAGGTTCTCGCCGCGCCCTACGATGGCGGGCAGGATGCCCGCCCCCCCCCCCACAACAATATTACGGGATCAAAGGCGGTCGGGGTGCCGCAGTGGAAAGTCTCGGTCTAACACTATAGCGCGCGATGGCGGGCAGGATGCCCGCCCCCCACAACATTACAGGATTGCCCGCCCGTCAGGAGGATGGGGCTAATGCGGCGTATTTACGGGTGTACCGCACCGGCTTTGCGCAGGGCGTGATAGATGATCCCGGCCATGATGGCCTGTCCGTGGACATTTGGATGGACACGGTCGCGGATGAAAAGCTTCCAACGACCCGCCAGGGCGTGGAAAATATTGATACTTTTGAGGTGCATGGCGCGTGCGATTCGCACAATGCGTGGAACCACGCCATGGGCAGGTATAGCCGGGTGTGGTCCTTTTACCGTTCCATTCTCCAGCGACGGGGGCAGGCAGATAAAAATACGCGGGTGGGTGGAAAGTCTCTGAAAATGTCGCACCAGATCTGAATAGTCCCGGGTAAAGTCTTTCCGTACCAGCCGGCGATTGCACGCATTGGAATCGTTGGTACCCAGCATGATAATGACAATGTTGGGCTTGAACGCGGTAGCCCGCTTAAACTGCGAAACCTGCCAATAGGAAACCATCCAACTGGGATGGTGGGTGGCAATATGTTTCAGGGCGGTAGCGCCGGGATGGCCGCAGTTCAGCACATGATAGGCTTTACCCAGTTTCTTTTGCAGCAACGCGGGGTAAACCTGGGTATGACGGTTGGGCAGGCCCACGCCCCAAGTGATACTGTCGCCGACACAGGCAATTCGTACTGGAGCTTTGGCCATGGCCCGCGGGCCAACCAGTGAAAAGAGAAACATTGCCGCCAGAAATATCACCGGAGAAGCTTTTCTTAAAATCATGATGGGCACCGCTCCAAAAATTGAGGCCAACGCGTCACAGTCCGCGTATCGGACACGAGCCGAGATTATCCGCACTGTGCCAAGCCGTCAATCTTGTGTTCGCATTATTGGACGGTAATTGCGGCTATGGAAATCTGGTTTTGATTGCGGGTGATTAATAAACGATGGATGTCACTGTTTCGTGTTGTTTGGGAAACAGTGCCGAAAAACGCTACTGAAAAATCTTTGCACGCTGGGAAGAATTTGATGGATTGTGGCACAAGGATCCGGCGCAGCTTGACTCTTTGCGTATTAAAACTACCATACAATGCGGAACGATTTTTGCGCAGGTAGCATAATGGCTCGTAAACGTAAAGAGATAACGGAAATACTCGTGGAGATGGGCGTACTGAAACCCCCCGCCGCGGCCAAGGCGCTGGAAGAGGCGCGTAAAGCCTTCAAGCCCATTGAAGATTTTCTTGTGGAAGCCAAACTTGCCACCGAAGAAGATGTCACCAAAGCCATGGCCATCCAGAATGATATGGAATACATTGACCTCGATAAAAATACCATGGCCGTCAGTGATTTCCGGCTCCTGCCGGCCGACCTGATCAAACGCCATCAGGTGCTGCCATTGGGAGAAGAGGGCGGAAAATTGCGGATCGTCATCGGCGACCCCAATGATCTCGAAACGCTCGAAGCTCTGCGCTTCCGGCTCAACCGCCCGATCGAAACCTGCCTGGCGGTGAAAAGTAAAATCAAAAAGCATATTGAGCGGCTGTTTTCCGAAGAACAGAAATCCATTGATGAAATGATCCGCAAGATCAGCATGGACCGCGGCACGTCCATTGATATGTCCACCAAGGAAGAGACCAAGGACGGCGATGAGGCTCCCATTATCCGTCTGGTTTCCGCGATTATCTCCGAAGCGGTTAAAGGCCGCGCCAGCGATATTCACATTGAACCCATGAAAGACCGCATCCGTGTGCGCTACCGCATTGACGGCGTATGCGTGCAGCGCGACAACCTGCGCAAACGAATGCAGAACTCCATCATCGCACGCATTAAAATCATGTCCGGCATGGATATCGCCGAACGGCGGCTGCCGCAGGACGGACGCATCAAAATGGCGGTGGAGGGTTCTGATATTGATTTCCGCGTCAGCACGCTGCCGGCCTACCACGGCGAATCCGTGGTGCTGCGTATTTTGCGCCCCGACAGTGTGAAAATCGGTATTCAGCGCATGGGCTTTGAAGAAGATGATTACAACCGCTTCAAACGGATCATTGCGCGGCCCAACGGGATTTTTCTGGTTACCGGCCCCACGGGTTCCGGTAAAACCACCACCTTGTATGGCGCGTTGGCGGAACTCAATACGCCTGATCGTAAAATCATTACCGCGGAAGATCCGGTGGAATACAATTTTACTGGCATTAATCAATGTCAGGTGCGCGAGAATATCGGCCTGACTTTCGCCAAAATTCTCCGTTCCATGCTGCGACAGGCCCCCAACATTATTCTGATCGGTGAAATCCGCGACCGGGAAGTCGCCGATGTGGCTGTGCAGGCCGCTCTCACCGGGCACTTGGTGTTCAGCACGCTGCACACCAATGACGCTCCGTCCGCCATCACGCGCTTAATTGATATGGGCGTCAAGCCCTTCCTGGTGGCGTCCTCCATTCAGGCCATCATGGCGCAGCGGCTGATTCGCACGCTTTGTGAGCAATGTAAACAGCCCGATCCCGATCCTGATCGTAAACTTCTGGCCCTGCTGGGCATGACCCCCAAGGATTTGGGAAATAAGAAAATTTATAAAGCCGTCGGCTGCAACGCCTGCAACAACACCGGCTATCGCGGGCGCATCGGCATATTTGAAATGATGATGATGAATACGGAAGTACGGGAGCTGGCGTTTAAGCGCGCCAGCTCGTCGATGATCCGGAAGGTGGCCATTGCCAACGGCATGAAAACACTGCTGGATGATGGCAAAATTAAGGTGCTCAACGGCATCACCACACCCAAGGAAATTGCCCGCGTCACTCAGGTGGAGGGCCTGATAGCGGAAGAAGCAAGCGCGTAAGGCATTGCGGCGCCGGTGGCGGCGGCCACGGCGTGGGAATCGTATCCACAAACGGATATAATGATGTAGTAGTTTTAGCGGCAAGGGTATGCCGGTGGCTGTAAATTTTTTGGGATTGAAATTCGATGTCGCAACTTCTCATTGATCGTCTGCTGGAAACCACCATTAAAAAAGGTGCCTCGGATCTGCACCTGCACGTCGGCCGGGCCCCCGTGTTGCGCCTTGATGGTCATCTGCGGGATTTGGCCACGAAAACTCTCGAACCCGAAGACACCATGTCCCTGATGAAATCCATCACTCCCGACCGCAATCAACAGGAACTCCAGGAGTGCGGCAGCACCGACTTTGGTTTTGCATTTGCCTCTTCCGACGGCGCCGCCCGATCCCGCTTTCGTGTGGCGGTGTTCCGGCAAAAGGGAGTTATCTCCATTGTCATGCGGAAAATTCCGTACAAATTACTGACCTTTGAGGAAATCGGTTTGCCGCCGATTTGCGCGGAACTTTGCCGCCGCCCACGCGGCTTATTTCTGGTAACCGGCCCCACCGGTTCCGGTAAAACCACGTCGCTGGCCACGATGGTCAATTACGTTAACGAAAATTTTGAGCGCCATATCCAGACCGTGGAAGACCCGGTGGAATATTACCATGAACATAAAAAAAGCATGATCACCCAGCGTGAAGTTGGGCACGGTAATGACGTTACGTCATTTTCTGAATCCCTGCGGCGCGTGCTGCGTCAGGACCCGGATGTGATTCTGGTCGGCGAAATGCGCGATCTGGAAACCATCAGTTCCGCCATTACCGCCGCGGAAACCGGCCACTTGGTCTTCGCCACGTTGCACACCTCCGGTGCGGCCAGCACCATCAACCGTGTGGTTGATGCGTTTCCCGTCAGCCAGCAGGAGCAGATTCGCGTGCAGTTGTCCACCACCTTGCTGGCCATTCTAAGCCAGGCGCTCTTGCCGCGCTGTGATACCGCCGGCGTGGTGGCCGCTTATGAGTTTTTGGTTATTACCCCCGCGATCGCCAATTTAATTCGTGAAAATAAATCGTTTCGTATCGACTCGTCGATTCAGATTGGTAAAAAATTCGGCATGCAACTGCTTGATGATCACCTGCTGCAACTTTACCGCGACGGGAAGGTTTCCGCGGAAGATGCCGTGGACCGCGCCCGCCATCCCGCCGAGTTGGCTGAGCGCATGGGCGCTCGCTTGAACCGGCCCGATACCGAGAAGGATGAATCGACGCCGGCCAACCGCACGCATGCCGCCAGCGGCGGCAGCAGCAGCGGCGCACGCCGTGCGGCGGGGTAAACGCGGCGATTCGATGATCAATGACCAAAGATCAATGATCAGTAAAAAGGAGTTTGACGAGGAGTTAGAAGTTAGAGCACCGTGGTGATAACCCGGTGGTTGGACGGGGAGTTAGAGCACCGTGGTGATAACCCGGTGGGTTGGACGAGGAGTTAGAGCACCGTGGTGATAACCCGGTGGTCGGGCGGGGATAGAGCACCGTGGTGATAACCCGGTGGTTGTGGTGATAACCCGGTGGTTGACGAGGAGTTAGAGCACCGTGGTGATAACCCGGTGGTTTGACGAGGAGTTAGAAGTTAGAGCACCGTGGTGATAACCCGGTGGTCGGGCGGGGAGTTAGAGCACCGTGGTGATAACCCGGTGGTCGGGCGGGGAGTTAGAGCACCGTGGTGATAACCCGGTGGTTGGGCGGGGATAGAGCACCGTGGTGATAACCCGGTGGTTGCGGTGATAACCCGGTGGTTGCGGTGATAACCCGGTGGTCGTGGGGCGCAAGTTAGCCGGCGGCATAGTGCCGCCGCGAGGGTATGTTAGCCGGCACATTGAATGTGCCGGGGGATTTGGTGATGTATGAGTACGTTTAAGAATTCAGAATTCAGAATGCAGAATCCGGGATGCGGAATCTGAAACCACGGATCACGGATCGACATCAATGATCACTGATCAATGATCAATGATCAATGACCAATGATCAAAAATAAGGAAGGTCCAAAAATGTTGCCCAATGAACAAAAAACACGGATCACGGATCACGGATCACGGATCAATAATAAGGAAGTTCCAAAAATATTGCTCAGTGATCAGTGGTCATTGATCATTGAGCGGCATCAGCCGCGCCACGGACCGCAGGCGTCCCGCCTGCCGTGCCGACAGGATGTCGGCGGTCCCTGCAGGCAAGATGCCCGCCCCACAAATTGCGCCAGCGCCGCGGCTCCTTATTATTCTAACTCCTACCTCCTAACTCCTAACTTCTGTAAATCCCGCAAGGCGGGATTTACGCTCATCGAACTGCTGGTGGTGATTTCCATCATCGTCATTCTCATGGCCATTCTGCTGCCGGCTATGTCCAAAATCATCGCCGAAGCCCACGGCACCGCCACGCAGGAAGAATTGTCCGCCATCAGCTCCGCCTGCCTAAGCTACGAAGCCACGTTTAATGCCTACCCCGGCCCCTTCAGCGAAGCGGATATTTCCAATCAGGATGTGGCGATCACCGGCGGCAGCGTTATTACCGGCACACAAAACATGCTCATTGGGCTGATGGGAACGATGTATAACGCCAAGCCAAACAACGGCGCAGGCTCGCCAACAATGCCCGCCAATGCCGCCTATGTGACCATCACCGACACAGGGGCTGGCGCGTTCTCTCCTGTCTACGTCACCAACCCCCTTGGCAGCGGTCCGATT
>JBMFGW010000130.1:0-9059 GCA_049977145.1 Phycisphaerae bacterium | reverse complement strand
TCTGAACTATTCGTCGGGAAGGCTATAGGATTGCAGTAAGAGGGATAATGCGCCACTGTGCTAAAAAGTTAAGGATTTGGCCCCGACAGATCTGGCAGAATCTGTCACAGGCCCTTATTGATGTTACTGTGGCTATACGATGGGACTGCTATCATGACTTTCCCGGTTTATCTCGTCTCCAGTGACATCCAAAAGCCCCAACGATATCAACGCCAATCGTGCCGCCTCCTGTTCGGTTTCCTTTTTGGTTCGGCCCAGCGTGGCTTCATAAAACTGCCCCTGCATGTTCACGCGTATCCGAAAAGTTTTTTTATGGTCCGGCCCCTCTTCTGCCAACAGTTCATAAGTCGGGGTGCTGTTATATTCCCGCTGCGCATATTGCTGCAGCATGGATTTGAAATTTAACTGGTGGTCGACGTCGGCATAATGATCAATCCACGGCTGCATGTGCCGGAGTATAAATGTTCGCGCCGCCGCAAAACCGCCGTCCAGATAAATAGCCCCCACCACGGATTCAAACACGCCCGCCGCCAGACTGCTCGGCAATCGTCCCGGCCGGTCCATTCCCGGCCCCACGCGAATCAAATCCGTCAAACCGATTTTATCGCTGACCGCAGCGCAGGTTTTCCGGCTGACCACGGCGGATTTTAAAATTGTCAATTGCCCTTCCAGCCAATCCGGGAACTGCTGATAGCCACGTTCGCAGATAATTAAACCCAGTACCGCATCACCTAAAAATTCCAGACGCTCATTGGAATCGCGGCGGTTGGAGGAGCAGGAGGAATGGGTCAACGCCTCATTGAGCAACTGCGGATTCTGGAAATGGTACTCCACAATTCGCTCGCCTTGCTGCAATACTTCCAATGTCACCATGTGTTGAAACTCCGACTGCACACAATGTTCTAACGTTGCGTTCCCAGTTCGGACCGCCTGATCCATCGGGCTTGCCATTCAACTACCTGCCGGACGCGAAGCGCCCATACCGTCGAGTACGACAGAACGGGCGGTTGGCGTCGCCGCATTGTTTATCGGTCAAACTGCTGTAAAATCGTCAAAAATTCGGACATATCCGCCGGCATGGGGGCCTCCAGTGTCATGCGGTTGTACTTACTGGGATGGACAAACTGCAGTTTCCATGCATGCAGCGCCTGACGTGATATTAATGCCGTGGCGGAATCCGTCGGGATACCGGTTATATCCCGCAGCGCCACGGGGCGTCCGCCATACGTGACATCGCCAACAATCGGCAGACCGATATGGCTCAAATGCACTCGCAGCTGATGCGTGCGACCGGTTTTGGGAGACAGTTCCACCAACGTAAAATGCTTAAATCGTTCCTTGACCTGATACACTGTTTGGGCGGTGCGACCGCCATCCTTCCGCACGGCATATTTTTGCCGCATCGTCGGATGCACGCCCAACGGCGCATCAATTAAATCACTGTCCAGCGCCGGATGTCCGTGTACCACCGCCAGATACGTTTTGCGGATGGTGCGCCGCTCAAACTGCCCGGCCAGTCGCCAATGCGCTTCATCCGTCTTCGCCACCAGGATAATACCGGTGGTGTTGCGATCCAGCCGGTGAATAATCCCCGGTCGCCATGGATCACTGCCGGTGGAAAGAGTTCCGGCAGTTTGTTGACTATGATACACCAGACCATTCGTCATCGTGCCGCTCCAATGGCCGCGTGCCGGATGCACCAGCAAGTCCGTCTGCTTGTTAATGGCGATGAAATCCGCATCCTCATACAAAATATTTAACGGGATATTCTCCGGCAATATGGCGCGCTGTATCGGCGGGGGCGCCTGCAATTCCACACAATCTCCGCTGCGCAGCAGCGTACTGGCCTTCGCCGGGCGGCCATTGACCAAAACAGTTCCCGTTTTAATGAGCTTCTGCAACATGGAGCGTGAATGCGTAAAGAGGCGCTCGTGTAAATAAATATCCAGTCGCTTTTGCAGGTCATGCCGGATATTAAATTGTACTATCTCCAGACCTTCATCCGCGTCCGTTGCGGCACTGATTCTCCGCGTTTCCATTTCATTTATTCCAAGGTCTTCCATACCCTATATTCTACCATTGCAGCACCAGAGCACACGAAAGGTGATTTTAACAAAGGCCAAAGTGGAAGGAGTCTTGTGCGGTACAGCCCCATCCTCCGCACTTTTGGAACCACCGCCATCGGTGCGGTGCTGTGTTAGAACTTGAAAAACACGGAACCGATGATCAGCGTGTCGTTGCGCTTGCGCCCCAGTTCCCCGGCGGTGTTATCATTTACACCGATGCCTTGGCCGGAGCCAACACCACAGGGGTATTGCTCGATAACGTCTTAATATCGGAAATGGCGATGGACACAATGCCGGCATACGCGGTTTTCACCGTTACATGCGCGGCTCCCACGCGGGTAATGGTGCCGGTGATTCGATCTCCATTTTTCAATACCACCGTGCCGGCCCGCACGCCACCTGCTACCGCCAGCGCGGCCCCCACGGTTACCACGGCCACCGCCGATAACATCCGCCCGATCTTGAACATTGCCGCACCCTTTGAAAATCAACAAAACAAGCCAAGTTGAAAAGAGTAACCCCAGAAAAGTGGCCTGTCAATCAGGCCTGTGACATTACTGAATCTACTGCCATGACTGATGAAAATTGATAATACTGTCATTATGCAATGTACTGTTAAGATTGCCAAATACTGATCAGTGTGGCGGTGAACGGTTTGTATCCTTTCTGGGCTACATCTTCCGCGAACCGCCGACGGCGTATTTTTTCTCAATGTAGCGTTGCAGGCTGCTTTGCCAGTCTGTCATAATGTCCAGGCCTGCGGACCGCAACCGCGCATTGTCCAGAACGGAATAACGCGGACGGTGGGCCGGGGCGGCAAATTCAGTGCTGCGCACGGGCGCGATGGGGTGGTCAATGCCGGCGCACGCCAAGGCCGCACAGGCAAATTCATGCCAGGAGCACTGCCCATGGGATACCGCATGGTACAGGCCCGGCTCCGGCAGGTGTTGCAACATGAGGATTAATTGTCTAGCCAGATCATCCGTTGGTGTGGGCGCGACAATCTGGTCCGCTACCACACGCAGCGGTTTGCCCGCCCGTGCTGCGGCGATCATCGTGTCGACAAAATTTAGACCACCTTTGACCTTGCATCCGGCGATGCCGAATAATCCGCAGGTTCGCACCACATACCCCATGGTGGGAGCGTGCGTGCGGGTCATGCAATCCCCGCCGAAGCGGGTGAGGGCATAAATACTTTGCGGTAATACCGCTGCGGTTTCGGGAAGTGCTTTACATTCCGGATAGCCTTCCATGACATAATCGGTGCCAATCTGGAAAAATAACACGTTTCGCTTTTCACATTCCACGGCCAATCCGCGCACCGCCACCGTGTTGACACGGTAAGCGGCTTGCGTCTCACGTTCGCAGAGGTCCACATTATGAAATGCGGCAGTATTAATAACTGCGTCGGGCCGATGCGCATCAAGAAATGATGCCAAGGCCGGGGTGTCGGTGATGTCCAGTTCTTGGCGTCCGCTGATCGCAATTGTCGTACAACCAGCCTGCGGCAACGCCGCAATAAGATCCGAACCCAGTTGGCCGGTACTCCCGATTACCATAACTTTCATGCCGCAACTCCCGAAACGAATGCGAAAAATCCACCTGACCATACAGGTGGCATGGATTTTCCATGCACGCCGCATACCGCGATGATTTTATCGGAATATTGATATTTTGCCTGCTTTAAGCATGAGTAACTCCAGATTATTGGGTATAGGCTCGGCTTTCACCATGTTTAGGCGTGTGTTGTCTGGCTGCGGACGTTAACAAAAGTAAAACGGGAAGATGTCTGGCCCTTAAACAAGCGGGATTTTAGGGTTAGTTTTCATGTTTATGAAGCACGGTACAGACGCGTACTGTGCCACAATCCATACATCGACATCAAGTTTCTTGCGTAGTAATTCCATGTCTTCGATACAACTTCCATCGGCCAGAATGTTATACGCCAGGCTATGAACATGATCGCTTTCAAAATAAGGAATATGTAGCTTGAGCATACGGACGTTGCATAAAACACGTGGCACCGCCTACAATATTATATTATTATGTAAAATAGAGCGTTTCGGTTCATTTTCAACAAAAATCAGTTCGATTGCTAAAAATCACGCTGGTTTAAGGCCTATTTGCGGCCTTGCGGTGCCGGCGTGTAGCGATGCGTCTTGCGCAGGTCGCGGGGCGTCTGCTTAAAGTAATGATGAAAGGCCGTGCTGAACTGCCGGGGCGAGCGATAACCGGTTTGCTCGGCCACCTTGGCGAGGGGCATATCGGAATCAAGCACCAGTTGGCGGGCGGTTTCCAGTTGAATGCGCTGGATTTCCTTAGATGGGGTACGGCCCAAAGCCGCGATAAAGCGCCGTTCCAGTGTGGGCCTGGAAACCACCAGTTCGCTTAGTACCCCTTTTACGCAGACACCGCCGCGTAATTGCTTTTGGATAACGCTCAGCGCTTTGCGTACTAATTCATCTTCCACGCCAAATATATCGGAGGATAACCTTGTAATAATCCGGACTGGCGGAATTAAGGTGATGGCATCTTTTATTGTCCTGCGGTACATGAGTTGGTAAAGTAAGGCCATCGCTCGTACGCCTATTTCCTGACTGTTGTGCAGAATACTCGATAGATGCGGTGTGCGCAGCTGCCCATAGAGGTCATCATTATCCACCCCCAAAATCGCAATGTCCTCCGGCACTCTGATTTTCATGTGCTGGCAGGCCTCCACCAGATAGGTACCAAGCATATCATTGCCGGCAAAAATTGCCGTGGGCTTCGTCAGCCGTTTGAGCCAATGGGCCACGGTGCTGGGAAACAGCCCCGCGCGATCCTCGGCTTCCGCCTCCTCTTTCTGAAAACATTGTACGGTAGCCAAGCGCTGGGTGGCTTGTGCGCAAAATCCATCGCGGCGGGCATCGGACCAGTAACGCCGGGACAGGCCGTAATAAACCAGTCGCTTGAAGCCACGATCAATAAAATAGTCCGCAGCCATACGCCCCACCATAGCGTTATCCGTCACCACTCTTGGCAGACTGGATTTTTCAAGTTCCGCGCCAACATCTATCGCCGGTACGCCACGCTGCTTAATTTGTGTCGGCAGATTCCATGCCGGTGGGCAACCCGCCACGATTACGCCGTGAATGTCAACACGTAAGAGATTGGGAATATCGGCCGGTTCAAAATTATCAGGGAAAAAAACCCGTATCTCCGGCTGCCGCGCGACGTATTCCGCCACGCCACGCAGCACGTTGCGATTATAAGCAATCATCAGATTACCAAGAAACAGCACCCGTTTGTCTTTTCGCATGTACGTTCTCACTGATGCCATACCAGCGTGTTTACCAACTTCAATACCATAAGAAAAACCACCGGAATCCGCCAGTCGCCTGTACTCGGATCGCAATATTCTTCACGTAACTGCCTCCAGCTTTCAGCGTGTACGTCAATAGGCAGTAGCATCCGTTGGTATAAGAAATGCCGGATTGCAACGATTTCTTTAATCAGGATACATGGGGATCAGAAGGTTCTGCAAGCAAGCGACACAGTTGGCGTCAATACCTTGAAAACAAGGCAAAAACTGTCTGTTTAAACCGGCACAAGTCCACCTCGACAACGTGATACAAAACCAAAAGTTTATTTTGAAGAATTGACCTGTTTTTATTCTCGCAACCGTGCTAGACTCATAGTGATGGTACGGCGATTAGCGATGCGCCAGCCCAATAAAGGGCAAGAATGGTGGAATGGTTGTGAATTTCGCACATTCCTCCGGTATGTCGTCTTTTGAATTGGCTCGGACTGCAGGTAATTTGACAATTTCCAGATGGAGAAAACGATGGGTTTAAGAAAAACTAACCGGTTTAACCAAAATGCGCCCGAGCGTGTTGTGCGCGGCTCACCGTTAACAAGATTACACTCAATGTCATTGAATGAATCGTATTTCTGCCAAAATTGGTTGGATACCTGTTATGCCACCTTTGCCGATGGGGCGTTAACACGCGCATCCAAAAAACGCAAATCAGCGGCGCTTGTGATTGCAACATTGCTAGTTGGAATAGCGCCAAGTCTCGTTCACGCCGACATCCTTGAGTCAAAACGAGGCTTTGCCGATACGGGTGCTAATTACAATGATCTCCAGGCATCCGGTGCCAGTTGGTACTATACATGGGGTCCTGGCTCGGCGAATCCAGGCAATTTCAACGCCAACTTTTATCCAATGTTCTGGGACGGTCCCAGCCAAGCCACCATCAATCAGGTCGTGGCAACCAATCCTCTTTACGTGCTGGGCTTCAACGAGCCGGATAATCCGACCCAATCAAACATGACGGTCGCACAGGCGATTTCATCATGGAAGATGATTTCTGCCAGCTTCGCCAATACATCAACCCAGCTTGTAAGCCCTGCAGTTGAAGACACTTCCACTGGCCATCAATGGATTGAAAACTTCATGAGCCAGGCAAAAGCTGACAATCTCAAGGTCAATGCCGTTGCATTTCACTGGTACGATGATAGCGATCCGTTGACCCCGCAGCAGGACGCCACCAATTTCCTGAATTCGGTAGCCTGGTACCATAACACGTTTAAGTTGCCGGTGTTGATAACAGAATTTGCAGTCTATGATTGGGGTGGTGGTTACACCACCGCGCAGATGCAGACCGGGGAACAGCAGTTTCTCAATATTGTTATACCCCAACTCAATTCGCTGAGTTATGTCGCGGGATATTCTTACTATAATTGGTTCAGCGGCCTGCCTCTCTTTTCCACGCAAACCGGCACCAATGGCAATCCGGATGTTCCGACCCCATTGGGATACGCGTATGACGGCGCGGTTGGCATCGGCACCACCGCCGATATCAGTGGTGAAAACCTGGGGGAGCATGTCGCATATCTCACCGGCGGCACGCTTACCATGACTACCGGTGCTGGAACCGTAAAATACATCGATGCATTGACTAATACCAGCTATATTTCCGGCACCATCAACTGGGGCCTCGATCCGTCCTCTTCGACCAACTGGGTATGCGTCCAACCCGGTGCGGTACTCGTTAAGTTTGGCAGCAATACCATTACGCTTGGCGGCGGTACGATCACAAACGATGGCACCATTAACGTTGCCCAAGGCGTGCTTGATATCGCCGCTCCTACGACCGGCATCGGCTCGATTCTAATTTCCGGCAATGGTGGAACAAGCGGCTCAACCGCCCAACTCGAGCTTTCGGGAAATATCTCCGTAGCCAATGCCATTACCCTTGCGCAGGGAACCAATCTGACCCAGCCCGCGAGCATTAGAAATGTCAGCGGAACAAACACTCTAAGTGGCCCGTTAACCATTACTTCCGGCGGCGATCTGGTTCGCGTGCAGTCCGATTCCGGACTCCTGACTTTGAGCGGCCCGGTCACTACCAATACAACCACGGCCAGCAATCTCTTTTTGCAGGGTACCGGCAATGGAGTGGTTACCGGTGCGATCTCCGATAATCCCGTTTTTGCGGCTGGACAACTCAACATCTGGAAACAGGGTACGGGTACATGGGATCTCACCGGAGCCAATACGTATACCGGTACAACCACTGTATCTTCCGGCACACTGCTCGTGGATGGCAGCATAACCAGCGCAACAACCATCATGACGGGAGCCGTGCTAGGCGGCAATGGCCGGATCAATGCTACCGTTAATAACGCGGGCACCATAAGCCCCGGCGATGTGGGAAACGCTGGAACGTTGACCATTACATCGCTGACCTTGGGCAATGCCAGCAGTCTGAATTTTATTCTCAATACGCCTGACTCGGCCGCCGGCGTCGGGGGCAACAGTCTTATTGCCACAACAGATACCACGCTTGGATCCGGCATTATTCTTAATATCAATGCGGGTTCACAATTTGGAGTCGGCATATATCACTTAATAAGCTTTTCGGACGCAATAAATAATCTTGCTGATTTGAACTCTTGGGTGGTTAACGGCCCAACCGGATACAGGTATACATTAAGTGATCCGGTCGGAATCATTGACTTGAATGTGACGGCGGTACCCGAGCCACCAGTATCAGCGTTGCTGTTTTTAGGCGGACTGATGCTCGTGCTCCGTAAGGCCAAGCGACGAGCAGCCGGATCAAAATAATTGGTGTCATTGTATCATGTGACTATATACTAATTGGCTTTTAGCGGTATCGTGTTGTTCTCGTTAATGAAAGGATAAACATTTTATGTCCATCAGAAAATTAATCATGGTCATTGTACTTCTCGCATGCGCGATCATGGTATCTCAAGGAGATACCTTCGCGCATAGTATCAAAAAAGGTGTGGGGATGGGGCCAGGCCACAACACCAAGCTTTGGAAACAACGGTTGCAAGCGCTTCATGTTCATTGGTTTTATACCTGGGGTTCACAACGGCCGGCCGCCACACCAGACAATATCCAATTTGTACCCATGATCTGGGGTTATTATCAGAAAAGTCTGCCGGCCGCCATGAAAGAGATTATTCACTATCATCAGTCGGGTCTCATTCGGGCAATGCTGGGATTTAATGAGCCGGATGGAAAAACACAATCCAATATTAAAGTAAACGTTGCCCTGAAAGCATGGCCACAACTGGAAGCCGCAGGCATTCCGCTGGGCAGCCCGGCGTGTGTGCATCCGGACGGCAAATGGATGAAGGCGTTTATGCGCGGCGTACAACAGCATCAATACCGGGTAAATTTTATCTGCATTCACTGGTATGGCGGCCCAAACCCAAATGGCTTTATCGGCATGTTACGTAACATTCATCACTTGTATCATCGCCCGCTTTGGATTACTGAATTTGCCGTCGGCGATTGGCATGCCAATAAAACGCACCCAAATAAATACACTCCCCAAGTCATCGCCCGATTTATGAGAGCAGTACTTCCAGCCATGAATCGTCTGCCGTATGTGCAGCGCTACGCGTGGTTTCCGGCCAACAAATCCAAATTCACCGCTTTGGGAACCTCCGCCTTATTCCGGAAGAATGGCACACTTACAC
>JBMFGW010000129.1:0-9159 GCA_049977145.1 Phycisphaerae bacterium | reverse complement strand
TATAGGCGACCACGCCCTTGAGAACATAGCGGTTATACGCGGCCGCCAGATTACCTAAAAACATAATTCGCTTCATGCCGATCATAACAAACTCCAGAGTTCCGGGAATTCCGCAAGAAAGCAGCTTTTACCATTTGGAACGCCATGCTGACAAGCGGGATGGCGCGATATGGGGCAATTTTGATCCTAAAACGGAAGTCATCTTTCCAAGTTTGACTCTTGCGGTGCCTGTAAATACGGTCTATGCTTGAATTAGTAACAATTAGTTCGGAAATGTTTCCGGATAGTCGTTCAGAACAATTTGGCGTTTTGTCCATGGACGAAGTAGGGAATCCAAGCGCCGGGAGGATGATCGTGATGGTACGGTTGAGAACAATTAAGAATTCTGATCGGCCTGCATCAAATTGCAGGTCGGCGGGGAGGTGGTTGGGATAGAAGAGTCGGTTGCATGGAGTCGCCCGTATGGGCTGGCTCCGCAGTAATACACAATGTCCATGGCCATGTTGGCGCGTGGACCCGTAACCCGCCCGGTTGGAGGGTAGTTCAAGGCAGTTCCTAAAAGGAACGCCTTAAAAAGGAGACTCAAATGAGTACTAAAAGTTTATCAACGTGTCGTGGTTGTCAATTTTCTTCCCTAATGGCCAAGGCCGCCATTGCCGGTACAACGCTGGCGGCTGCGATGGCGGTAGCGGGCTTGACAGGAGCGAATCGGGCACGGGCCGACGTTGTTATCATCGCAAATCCGGTTGTGATTCCAGCAACGGTAAATTTGTCTGCTGGCACCACTGATTGGGCGGACTTTGGTGGTCCGAATTTCGAACCAGGAGGTTCCATAACACCCACGTTTAATAGTGCGGTTAATACCGCGTTCTCCAATGTCGTCAACGTGGGGGGATCCTCCTCCCCAACTGTGACAACAGGGTATGCGGCAACATCACCCTCAACGTTTTCGTGGAGCGATGGAACCCCCACAGCTACGGCTGCGGACTCGGACGAATATGCGACCGATAACAACGGTAACGTCGCCGGCGCAGGCCTACAATTTACCCAGAATGTTGCCGGAAATTCCAGCGAATTGGTTAACGTGTACGTTTTGGCCTACGACAATGGCACTGGTAACGTATTGCCGGTCAGCCTTACTGCCCAACTTGGAAGCGACCCGGCAGTTAGCAATTCCAGTAACATGCCTTTCGTGGTGGATGCTTACCACCAAAATGGCGTCTACGGTATTTCGATACAGAACACCTCGTCCAGTTCTCAAATCCTCACCGTGACGTACACCCAAACCACCAGCCCTGGATCTACCGGGATGTACGCCGTTTCGGCGATGCCCGTTCCTGAACCAGCCACACTGGGCTTGTTTGGCATTGGCGTTCTGGGCTTGCTGCTGCTGAAACGCCGAAAAGCGGTCTAACGGCACAACGCTTCATTTGATTTGCCAAGGGAGGGCTGCGGAAGTGAAATATCCCGGCCCTCCCTTTTCTAACTGGCCGTTAAAAATGGAACACTTTTTCCCCAGAGAAGACTTTGTAAGGAGTTTCAACATGAAACGGAAAAACGGCTTTACGCTCATCGAATTGCTGGTGGTCATCAGCATCATCGCTGTACTCATTGCGTTGCTGTTGCCGGCGCTGGCGAAGGCCCGGCAATTAGCGGTGCGGATACAGGGAGCGTCGAATATGCGGCAGATTGGCATCGCCCTGCACGAATATGTCAATGACTACCGCGGGCAATATCCGCTGGCCTGTACCGCCAACTTCAATTTTGGCGATGCTAATCTCGGCTCTGGCGCCAATCAGAATTTCGAACCCCTCGCGGGGCTCGAGTCGCTGTTTGTATCTTCGTATGGATATCTCGCCAATCAGACGCTCATCAATCCAAAATCTGGAGAACTGTCGGACACTGCCGCCGGCATCAGCTTGCTGTTTTCACCCGATACTGCCAGTGGTTTCCAGCCAAATGTAACCATGGGACCTGGGAATTACAACGCTCAGGGAAAATGCATCGCATTTGGGTTTGTAACGGGTCTGAGTTATTGGGTTGATGAAGGCCAGGATTACAGTGCAAGTTACGACCTGACCGCCATTTACAATGGTGAAACTGGGTTCGGTGAAACTGTGTCATGGGCGCCGGACATGACTCTCCAATATGGCGGCGGCCCGGTGGGACGATACAATTTTGATCCTCTGCATGTGCCGGCGTTGAACCCGCAATCCGGCAGTGGGACATTGTTGGTTACGGATAATGCACTTTTTACTGGGCCATTTATTGGCGTCACACCGACGCAGGGCTTGGCGAATTTTTGGCTTACCGGGGCTGATTCCAATTATGCCGATGAGGGCTTGGGTAATGCCCTGCCCGCCGGAGAACATGAGATGTACAACGACGGCTCAGTCCGCTGGGTACCTATGTCAAACATCAAGGTACGATTCAGTTGGGTTAATATCGCCTACCAAGGGTGGTAATGGGCGGTTGTCCAGAACCGGGGATCGGGCTGTGCTGGTGTGCCGGTGTGGGCAAGCAGCGTTAGCAGAAAACTACCAGACGAGCTACTATTAAATGTTGTGGATGGATACGATAAGGCGGTCGTTTTTACTCCATTTTCGAGCGTTAATCCCTGTAAACAGTTTTTCCAAAATTGACACTTGAGGCGGATGCAATTGAGCTTTATTCTCCCAACCGTCATTATTTTCAGGAGTAGCGTATGGCTAAGCGAAGTTTCGGAAATGGGCAAACGAATCGACGTGAATTTGTGGCCACTGCGGCCGCACTGGGAGCCAGTACCGCGTTACTCAGAAATGTGTCCGAGGCCATAATGCAGCCAAGGGTGGCCGCGGGTGGCGTTGGTGCCTCGCGGACAGGAATCTCAAATACGGCATACCAAAAGGCATGGAAACGTGCGGCGACCCTGGTTTCGAAAATGACGCTGGTGGAAAAAATTGCGCAAACGGGTGGCCACCACGCGTTGGGGCCGGGCGTACCGGCCAACAAATGGGTATCCGTATCGGCCATCAAGCGGTTGGGCCTGCGAGCCTATAATTATTATTCGGGCGAGGCCTTGCACGGCCTGCAACGCCCAGCGCCGGTGACCAGTTTTCCTTTGCCGCTGGGGATGGTCTGCTCTTGGAATCCGGAATTGGCGTTACGAGTCTACACCGCAGTGTCTGACGAAGCCCGCGCGTACAACAAGAAGGACAACGTTGGATTGAGCTATTTTTCGCCGCAAACATTAAACCTGCACCGCGATCCGCGCTGGGGCCGGTGTGAGGAAGCACCGGGTGAGGATCCCTGCCTGGCGGGAACTTGGGCGGTCAATGTCGTGAGGGGAATGCAGGGTGATGACCCAAATTATCTCAAGACTACCGCCTGTGCCAAGCATTTTATCTGTAATAATACGGACGATGACCGCTACAGCGTTTCCGCTTCGGTCAATCCCCGGAACTTCTGGGAATATTACACACGTGCCTACCAGGCGTGCGCGCGGCAAGGGGACGTCGTCACCTTCATGGTGGCCTATAACGCGATCAATGGCGTGCCTTGTGCGGCGGATCGGTTTCTGTTGACCAGTTTGTTACGCGAGCGGTGGGGATTCCGCGGCTATGTCGTGTCAGATTGCGATGCCGTGGCCTGTATCTACAGCACGCACCATTACGTCGCAACCGTCCCGCAAGCGGCAGCTCTGGCCATGCAAGCCGGCTGCGAGCTTAACTGCGGCAATACTTTGACGAAGTACCTCGGACGGGCGGTGAACTTGGAACTTGTCAGCGAGGCCGACATCAGCCGTGCGGTAACGCGCCTGTTGACCGTCCGGTTCTTGCTGGGAGAGTTCGACCCGCCGGAGCAAGTTCCGTATAACCGCATCGGTTTCGATGTGGTGAATTCACCGGCGCATCAGGCATTGGCGCTGGAGGCGGCGCGGCAATCAATGGTGCTGCTGAAGAATGAGAATAGCTTTCTGCCGCTCGACAAATCGTCGCTAAGAAAGGTTGCGGTCATTGGCCCTTTGGCGGGGTTCCACCTCGGTGGCTACAGCGGCTCGCCTTCCATCCAAATTTCCCCCCTGGACGGTATCGCCACGGCACTGGGCGTTTACGATACCGACCAATATGTCTGGCCCGACCAATTGGCACAAACCAGCGCCGGGGTGCAGACGCAATCCTCCAGCGAGGGCGGCACGAATATCGGTTGGATCGGCAACGGATCATGGATTGAATACAGGCCACAGGACTTGACTGGAAAAACACACATTGTTGCTCGCGTGGCCAGCATCATCTCCGGGGCGTTGATTCACGCGCATATTGATTCACTCGACGGTCCCATCATTGCGACGCTCAGGGTTCCTGATACGGGTGGCTGGCAAAAGTGGACTGGCGTTTCCGCACCAATCGGTACCGTAAGAGGCAAGCATAAGCTGTTCTTCACGTTCAGTGGCAAGGGTAGCGCTATATGCAACATGGAATGGTTCCAACTCCAGCCGGTCAAACCGACATCTGCTCGGCCATCCCGTGCCGGTCGGCCCGTTGTAACCTTTGCGCAAGGATGTAGCATTGAGGGGCCGAAGGACGAGAGAATGTTTTCCGAGGCGGTGGACGCTGCCGAACACGCCGATATGGTCATCCTGGTTTGCGGCGTTAATCAGAGCGTGGATGCCGAGGTACATGACCGCAAGAATACCAATCTTCCTGGCGTGCAGCATGAACTGGTTCAGGCCTGCTTCAAAGCCAATCCCAAAACCGTGCTGGTGCTTAACACCAATAACACGGTGGCGGTGAACTGGGAACAGAAAAACCTTCCGGCCATTGTGGCCGCGATTTTTGCCGGTCAGGCGCAGGGAACCGCGATTGCCGATGTGCTATTCGGTAACTACAACCCCGGCGGAAAAACCTGCTGCACCTGGTACAAATCGGTGGATCAATTACCGCCTTTCCATAACTACGACATTATGAAAGGCCGCACGTACATGTACTTTGAAGGCGATCCGCTGTATCCCTTTGGTTATGGCTTGAGCTACACACGCTTTAAGTTTAGTGATCTCACTATTGCCAAAGCCACCTTGGCCGTCGGCGAATCCATCATGATTTCCGCCCGGATTACCAACATCGGTCTATATTCCGGTGCGGAAGTCGCGCAGTTTTATGTTACCGCGCCCAAGTCGCCGGTGAAGCGACCCATCAAGGAACTGGTGGGCTTTCAGCGTGTGGAACTAAAGCCCGGTGAAAGCCGCCGTGTTACTTTTACGTTGCCGTATAATGCACAGGCCTTGTGGTATTGGCATGAAAGCCAAAGGAAGTTCGTGCTGCAACCCGGCACGCTGAAGCTGATGATCGGCAGTTCCTCGGCGGATATTCATTTGACCGTAGACGTGGACCTCCAGGCCTGTACCGATGATACGCTCGGCGGCCCGGAAACGCTCAATAATATTGCAGTAAAATCGGTTATATTCAAGTAACAATTCTTCGGGGTGTGGTCGTTGAAATCCGGTCCCGACGTAATGGCGTACAACAGGAAAACCGCCGTAGTCATTCCCGCAATGGAGTCCAGATTATGAGAAGAAACGTTGCTATGGTGTTGTTGCTGGCCGCCGGCATCGTAGGCCGATATTCCCCGGCTGCTGCCGCGTTGCCCGGCAGTCCGGCGTGGAAGTCCGCACGGCACATACCGTCGCCGTTGCGGGGAGGAATCATACCGGGGGCCGACCAGCCAGGCAGCCCGTCGATCAAGTTCACACATGTCTTTGCGCCATTGCCAGGGCGGGTCACGCCCTATGAGCGGCCCTATCGGGAGGATGTATGCCTCAATGGCCTGTGGCAATTTGAACCGGTGGCTTTGCCCAAGGGGTATAAAATCGGTTCCGGCCCGCCAAAGCTGCCGCCCGCGACGCCGGGGGGATGGTCCAAAACGTTGATTCGAATCCCTTCCCCTTGGAATGTCGATTCATTTTCCGCGGGCGACGGCGGTGATTTTGACTGTTTCCCCAGTTATCCCAAAAGCTGGAACGCGGCGCAAATGGGGTGGCTCAAGTGCAGGTTCAAAATCCCAGCTTCTTGGAAAAGCAAGAAAATTTATCTGCGCTTTCAGGCCGTTGCGGGCGATGCGCAAATTATTGTCAATGGCCGGAACTTAGCCCGCCATTTCGATAACTTCCTCCCCTTTGAGGTGGATATTACGCATGTTGTCCGGTCCAAGGGGAACAACGAATTGATGGTCGGTGTCCGCCGCGCGGACCTGTTCAATATCACCGGTCCTTTCCGCAGTCGTTTCACCAATCCAACTGGATCATTTTGGGGCATGCATATTGCGGGCATCTGGCAGGATGTGTTTCTGCAGGCCCGGCCGGCGCTGCATGTGCGGAATGTATTCATCCAGCCGCTGGTGGACCGCAATACACTCGATATGTCCGTCACTGTGACGAACCGGACGGTCAACCCCCAAACCTTTACGCTGGGCGCGCAGGTGCGGCCTTGGAAATGGCTGGACGGTAAAAACGAGCTTACCGCGCCGGAGTCAAAGTGGACGCTGGGCAAGACGGTCCTGCATGTCACGGGCCCACGCTGTCACCTCGCTGCCGGGCAAACCGGGACCTTCACGCTGAAAACCGCAGTTGACGGTCGTTTGGCGATGTGGACACTCGAATCACCGCGACTTTACGGGGTGCTGACTGTGGTTCACCAAGGTGGCCGGACGGTGGATTGCAGGTATCAGCGGTTTGGCTGGCGGCAGTGGTCCATCAAGGGAAGAAGTCTCTTACTCAATGGCCGCCCCGTACAGCTTCGCGGCGACGCGTGGCATTTCATGGGCGTTCCGGAGATGACACCACGCTACACCTGGGCATGGTTTACAATGTTACATGATGCACATTGCAACGCGGTGCGGCTGCACGCCGAACCATATCCGACATTTTTCCTGAACATGGCCGACCAGATGGGTATAGCGGTACTTGATGAAAGCGGGATTTGGGCAAGCCAATGCGGATTCAATTATGATCAACCAGCAACTTGGCGGCGTTTCAAAGCGGAACTTCGGGCACAGGTTATGAGGGATCGCAATCATGCCTGCATTTACGGCTGGAGCATCGCGAATGAAATAATACCAGCCTTGGACGCGGTGGGGGCTTCGCCGACTTCAGCGTACTGGAAGCTGGCGACCGGCAATATCGTCAAGCTGGCGCACATGGTTGCGGCGCTGGATTCCACCCGGCCATGGGTGGAAAGCAACGGTGATGGTGATATGAACGGACGTTTACCGGTCTACTCGGAGCATTATGGAAATCCCCGGCAATGGCGACACAATGCTCCGATCCATAGGCCCTTCGAGGTTGGCGAAGCCACGGCGGCGTATTATGGAATGCCCCCGCGAGTTGCCAGATACAATGGTGATCGGGCTTATGAAAGCATGGAGGGACGGATGGAAGGACTCGCCATCCAGGCTTATCGTGATGCAATGGCGGAAAGACAGCTTTGCGCCTATGGTTGCGTGTTTAACCTGGTTTGGTACGGATTAAAGCCGCTGCCGCTGGGGATGCCGGATTTGTCAAGACCGCCCACTCATAAAGATGGCATATTTTTTGAGCCTTATGTTCCTGGCCGACCGGGTATGCAGCCGGAGCGGCTGGGGCCGTACTGCACCACACTTAATCCTGGGTATGATCCGAAACTTCCACTGTTTGAACCGTGGCCATATTTTCTGGCGGTACAGGCGGCTAACGCGCCCGGCGGCCCCGCACCGTGTCTTTGGGACAAATCCCCGATTAGCAAGCCATTGCCGCTGCCACCGTCGGCTTCGATTCGTCAGGTTGGTTTTATAGGCAATACGGGAGGCAATCTTTATGCGTGGTTACGGGCGATGAACATTCCAGTTCGGGCGCGCCGCGCGCATCGGGTTCCGAAACTGCTGATTATTGACGGCGCAACCCTGTCGGAAGGTCAGGTTCTCAAGGCCCGGCGCGACATCAAAGCGGTGCTGCACCTTGGCGGCGATGTGGCGGTGCTGGATGCCACAAAACACGAAACCGGCATCATCAACCGCGTTCTGCCGGAAACGATCATGTTGACGCCGCGTTGGGCGGACTCCCTTTTAGCCAGCCGTCGCAATCCCCTGACGGCCTCGATTCCTCTGGCGGATTTATACTTCGTGCAAAACAATTTTCATATCATGACACACGGGCTAACCGGTCCGCTGGTCCAACATGGTCGCGTGCTGGTGTGGGCGTGCCCGACGGATTGGACCCGCTTTTGTGATGACCCGGAAAACATAAAAACGGCCGCAATTCTCCGGTCACAACGCCAGAAAAAGCCTGCCGGCACAGCTCTGGTGGAATACCGACGGGGGACCGGACGGTTATATGTTTCCACGATTAAGCTGACCTCCGGCAACGGTGCGGCGCTTGGTTTGCTTAAACATTTGTTGCGGGATATGAAAGTGGCGGTTTACCCCTCCAAAACAATATCGGCGGGCAGCTATGTGCGGGCCGGCGGTGGAAGTTACAAGATCAGGACCCAGCCCTCCAGCGAGGGGGGCACAGACGCCTGTTATATTTCCAACGGATCTTGGCTTCAGTTCAAACCGCATAATTTTACCGGCAAGAAGGGAATTGTCATTAGGGTCGCCAGTGCCGCTCAAGGCGGTTCAATAGAGGTGCGTCTCGATCGTCTTAACGGCCCTCTGGCCGCTACCCTGAAAGTTCCTCCGACGGGTGGCTGGCAAAATTGGATTAATGTAGCCGCTCTCTTGCGTGGTCTAACCGGCAGGCATACAGTATTTTTTAGATTTTCCGGTACCGGCAAAGGGGTTTTGCTTAACGTCGAACGATTTGCAATCAATCCGGCGTCTTCGCCGTCATCCGGGCCGTCCGTGCAGGCGAAGCAATAATGATATGTATATATAATAATTGTGTGTATATATGAATGCATTACTCCCCCTGCTGGCCGCGTTACCCGAAAAACCTTTGGTGCTGGTTTCGCCGGTGGATATTGCCATTATCGTTATCTACGTTGTCTTCGTGGTGGGCATCGGGGTTTACCGGCTATTTGTTGGCTGCCTTATCCCGTATTGACGTTATTTAAGGCTCGCCGACTACAGGCGCTGCTGCAATTTATCTGCCGCGAGGGTTATGAGCACCATGTTGCGGCCACCAAAGCGGTCGTGGCGGCGGGCATTGAA
>JBMFGW010000128.1:0-9182 GCA_049977145.1 Phycisphaerae bacterium | reverse complement strand
CGTATTGTTGACCGTCGGCAGCGTGTGTAAATCGCCAAAACTCATCCATTGACCGGCCAATTCATCCGCCGATGGAAGTACCGCCTTGCCTGCGGCCCGCGGTGATGGCGGCACCGCCGCCGAGATGTTGGCGGCCAGCGAATCCAAATGGCCGGCCGCCAGAGAAGCAGCTCCGAGGGTAGCGATAAATTCACGTCGTTGCATAAATATGTTCCTTTTTCTTGTAATCATCCGTGGCCACGAAAGCTTTGTGCTGGCGAAAGTCATGGCGTGCGTCCCCAATGTTCTGGTGTATCGGATACTCGGTTGTCCATTGTCATTAAAGATCCATTATCAGAAAACAATGAGCACCGCATCACAAAGGGCAGTGCACCTTGTCTCGATCCACACCCCCGACTACAACAACGCACGGCTATTTTGGCAAACTAACACCAAGCATATCGGCGAAAATACGCAAGTTCTTTCGGGGTAAACCCCGATCGGTCCACGCGGGACTGTGCGTATAATTAGGTACCCGATTAAGGGACCCTGTGGGGAGTCGCCACCAGTACCATACGGGTTCGGCCTGGACAAGCACACATCCTCCAGCAAAAGCTGCGAGCGCCCACCGGGCAAGTCTGCGGGGAGAGGCCTTCATCGGGTTGGGCGCTATCCACGCTTGATCTGACAGGGCAATACCCCGGATTTTGGCTTCACGGAATCTGGCGAAGGCTGACATCCAATCATTCCTCTTTATATCCCCATTGTTATCAAACATGACGATAACTGTTCCAGGATACTCGTCAATTACCGAGATCAGGTCGGCTTCGTTTTTCTCCAGGCGGCGCATGCGGGTACCCTCAAAGTGGACCAACCCCAACCAACACCAGTCGCCAAAGAGAGCAAACATGCCGTTTTTGTGCGCAAATTGAACGTATTGCTGGAGGTATCGTTCGTGAAAGAAGCCACCTGTGGGAAGCCGCTTGCGAAAGGGCCACGTAGGGCTCCCACGGAGCGCCGGCGTCCATTTATTATCCACGTAATCTTGGCCAAATACCTCGAAAATACGAATCCCGGCGAACGCCTTCGGGTATTTGGCCTTATATTTTCGCAGCTCCGCAACCGAGAGCGCTCTGCCGTGGGCCACATCATAAGGTTTGACATTCCGCATCCATGGCCGGTATACCGTCTGCACGTCCGATGACCAGACGTCTAAGACAAACGCAATCCCATTTCGCGCTAAGAGGCCAACGGCGTGATGTAGTTTTTCAGGGGGCAACATGCCGGAAACCAGGGCATAAACCTTGTACCGCGTCCGAAACGCTTTCAAAGAAGCGATCATTCGTTGCAATCCAAGCCAATCTCCCGAGTAGATCGGACCGTTAGAGAAACATTGGTCCAGGCTAAACACTAAGGTTCGCTTCTTCGTGGGAAGCCGACAGGCACACTTAGCCGGGCTTCCTTCGCTCCAAGAGGGCTCCGCCTGGCCCAAGCTGCATACGGTTGAGCCAATAAGCAAAGTCGTTGTAAAACACACCACAAGTACGGAAACTCTCATCGGGCTGCTCCGTTGTAAAATCGCCCCGGTTCGAGGCCGAGTCCCGGGTCGCGAGGCCCCGTTTTTGAAAAAAAACACCGTCCGCCGAAAACAAAAAATGCGTTCCCTGATTCCTGGCCGCCCGCCGCGGATCGGAGCAAAACTGCCACCCTCACCCACGCCACAGCTACCAGCCAAAGAAGGTGTTACCAAACTCACCGAACCGCACCTTAATGTTGGAGATCGATACCCACCTCACCGACCCATCATTGTACATCTCGTGTTCACCGGCGGGCAAGTTATCGCCCGTTCCTTCGTCAGCGTAGTTGCTCGCGGGGACCGCACCGCCGGATCCCCAGAAGCTTAGCAGTTGCCCCTGCGTCCCTGTCTGGTCTGTGAAGATACAGTTATCAGTGACCAGCAACGTGCCGCTGCCGGACTGGGGATTCAACGCTGGCTGGTGTCTTGGATCAAAGTTAAACCGTTGGTACGATCCCCCCCCGTCCGGGTTCTGCATGTCCGCGACCATACCGGGCACCCAATCGCCATCACCGAGTGACTCGAAGGTTACTGCGGCCAGATCATAAGCTGGGCTATAATTAAGACCGTAATCAGCCCAATAACTAAGGCCTATGGCAACGCCAAAGGCAATCATCCTCCCTTGTTGATTCCAAATCCAGGAGTCTGAATTTCCGTGGAGAGGAACCTCGGTAAAGCCCGTAGTGGTGTCTGGACAATACAGTAAGCTGTCACCAGCAAAAGTGTCCGGCAGCACTCCTGACTGCGGGTTAACGAGGGGTTGGTTGACACCCGGAACACCGTATGAGCCCACCAAGAGCGTAGACAAACCCGCTAACGGTTTAAAATTTTCATTATTCCATCCCCACATATCCGCGTCGTTGAAGTTGTAGTTGGCGATGCAAGCTAACGGATACTCCCCGCGGTATTCGTTGGCGTATTCATGCAGAGCGATCCCAATTTGCCGCAGATTGGATGCCCCTTGAATTCGGACCGCCAACTGCCTGGCCTTCGCCAGAGCTGGCAGTAATAGCGCGATAAGGATCGCGATAATGCTGATAACTACAAGTAGTTCGATGAGGGTAAAACCGTGTAGGGGCTGGCGGAAGCGGTTAAGCTTCCGCAGTGTATATGACTTTTTACAACCCCTGACACGGAGTACCTCATTATGCCCGAAACGTCCAAAACTTTCTCGTCCTTCATCGGTGTTGATCTTCATAAGTCCATCCTTACACTTGTGGCCGTCGATGCGGCCGGAAACAAACGCGCGTCCTTAATCCGCCATACCCAATGCGGCGAACGTATTGAAACATGGATATTGATACAACAGTGTGTATGACTTTTTACAACCCCTGACACGGAGTACCTCATTATGCCCGAAACGTCCGAAACTTTCTCGTCTTTCATCGGTGTTGATCTTCATAAGTCCACCGTCACGCTGGTGGCCGTCGATGCGGCCGGAAAAGAAATCAGTTCTCTGACCTGCCATACCAAATGCGTCGAACGTATTGAACAATGGATATGTATACAACAAAAACCCTGCCGCCTGGCCGTCGAGGCCGTCGGATTCTGCGAGTGGTTCATCGACCGCTTCCGCCCCTGCGTGGCCCGCATGGACATCGCCGACGCCACAGCTTTGGCCAGTCTGCGCGGCAAACGGCGGAAGAACGATCGGAATGATGCCGCCGACGTCGCCACCCGCCTGGCGCGGGGAGACTGTCCGCTGGGCTGGATCGCCGATGAACCCCTGTCCCAACTTCGCAAGCTGGGACGGCACTGGCACTGTCTGTCGCGCACGGTTTCCCGGACCAAGCATTCGATGCGATCGATCCTGCTGGCCGCCAATATTGTCGGCCCCAAGCTTGATGCCGCGTCGGCTCAAAAGTGGCTCCTGGCCCACGGCCATCTGCTCAAGGACGTGCAACGGGAAGCGTTCAGTAATTTTCTGGACATCATCTCCCTGCTGGAACGCCAGCGCGAATCGCTGCGGCGTCGCATCATCGCCGCCAATCGCCAGGGCGGTTTCATCCAACTGGTGGGGTTGCTCAAGAGCGTGCCGGGCATTGACGAGATATGGGGGTGCATCATTGCCGCGGAGATCGGCGACTTCTCGCGTTTTCCCAACGCCGATACGCTGCAGTTCTGGACCGGACTGACACCCAACAACGAAGAATCCGCCGGACGCAGTCAGTCCGGCAGCATCACCAAGGCCGGTAACGCCACCCTGCGCTGGGCGCTGGGCAAGGCCGCCGTGACCCTGTGCCGTTCCGACGCCCGCCAAGAATCGGTCCGGCAGCGACTGATCCAGCGGATCGGAAAGCCCAAGGCCAACGTGGCCATGGCTCGTCGGCTCCTGGGCATCCTGTTCGCCATGGTGCGCGACGGCACCGCTTACCAGGGGCAGCAGCCCACCGGTCACGAACGAAGGGCCAACGAGGCCAGAATGCGACAACGAAGAAAGGAGTGCAAAGCGGCATGATCGATCCCAATTCAGGTCTGTGACCTGACTGACGTTTGGCGGAACGATTCCGACGTCAAGCCACGCCGTAACCATTCGGTATGACGTCTCGTCCGCTCGGAGACCGCGACTTGGTTTTATTCGGCCCGGTTCATTGAGCCGGTGACTGCGCTCGTGTGAATTCGGCCCGACGGACGCGAACAAGGTTTTATTCAGCCCGGAACACACGGCGGAGCATTGCGCCTCCGACGTCCGGTGACTGCGAAGAGATGAATTCAGCCGTCGCGTCATGCTCGCCTCACGACGCGACAGAGCATTATTTGTTCCGCCCTCACAGGCGACTATTGCCGATTCCGGCATGCCGGAACGGCCCCGTCGTTTCCGATCCGAACCGGAAACATTCGCTTGTCGCAACCGCGCCGAGCCAGACGGAAAACAAGATTCTGACAAGGAGAACCTATATGCGTCCGCCATAAAAAAATCCGGCCCTTGACAAACAGCCCCTACAGAGATAAAATCGTTTCGACGCTTCATAGAAAACTCCCTTTTTTCGACAGTTCACCGTACAGTTTTCGGCCGCCAGTGAAAAAAAGAGGCCGAAAGTTTTTATCTCATCGGCCCGCCTATTTATTATCCTATGTTGGCTACCTGTCGATCTTCAGCCAGAAAATCGCTGGTACGCAACCTGCACAACCGAAGCGGCCACAACCGATCAATTGCGGTTGTGGACACCCGCGTCCCATGGGCACCATATGACGCCCCTCACAAATAGCCACCGGCTCTTCCGGTGGTGCAACGAACCATTTTCACGGCCCATTACCTCATCCCGCTGCCGCGTCAAACCGTCGTCTTCCGGCGTTTCAGCAACAGTAAGCCCAATCCGCCCATCGCCGCCAAGCCCAGCGTAGCCGGCTCAGGGACTGCAACACTCGCAAGCGAGAAATCTCCGATGGAACCACTAACAGCAAAGGCACCGATGGCAACCTCTGTTATTCCCGTTGGATTCGGGTTACTGCCCGATGTTCCCGAGTAGGTATAACTCCCCAACGTGGTACCGTTGTACAACCACTGCACTGTCCAGTCAGCCCCGGCGGTGTTCAGCACAATTTGCGAGGCATCACCTAGTGCGCTCATATTGCCATCGTTAAACTGGGAATTGGTATTACCAGGCCCGGCCCACCCCTGAACAGCGGACTGCAGGTACGACGTCATCCACGGACCTGTGGTGTTAAAAAAGGGCCTACCACCACTAGCACTACCGTCGCCATTCGTAAAGCCAAACGCCATAAACCCACCCCCACTCGCCGGATCCAAATTCGCGGAAATGGTGTAGGCATGGCCATCCACCGGCGTGAAGTTAAGCGAGTCGACCGCGCTGTAATCGCCGCTGCCGCTGACGCTAACGTCTCCATTTACCGTCCAGAAATAGCCCTTACCGTTATCCCAGCTATATTGGTTATTCCAAGTGGCGCTGCTACCGTTGTCGATGGTCGGTGCTTGGCCGGCGAGCGATGTGTTTGCGCTCCCGCTGAAGCTGTCCTGATAGATGACAGCTGCCGAGGACGTACCGGTCACCGCCGCGATGGCTGCTACCGCCAGCGTTCCGATAGCCATCGGAACCAAAGAAGAACTATGGGCCTTGGAAAAATACCTGGTAACCATATAAAACTCCTGCTCCCTTTGGAGCGTTACGCTATTGCCCCGCCAAACCGGGCGGGCTACGGATCTACACGTAAACACAGTGCAGAACGAGGGACAAGTTGTCATTCAACCGTGCCATACTAAAATCCTTCTGCCTTGGACTCAACAATGAGAATCATCCAAGAACTGAAAATAATATAAACCGGGTCCACAAGGAAGTCAAGATCGCGACAAGTAAAATCGTCCAACAAATGATGGGATATTCGTAAAACGGAATAAATGTCCCATTATAACTCACAAAACGCCATTATTATAGGACTACAGTCTCAAATTTTTTTCTAAAAATAATTGAAGTTTTGTGGTGGCGTGCCCTAAAAATGCCATTGTTGATCCTCCAGAGCAGGAATTGCCGGATGTTCATCACGTTCTTAAGAATGCGGAACCACGCACTGCTAATTTGCCCATGATTTAGCGTTTTATCGCAAATACCTTCACACTTGCAGCGTATTGATTGACATCATATCGTCGCAATACTTCCACTATATCCGCATGTACGGCATTGACGGGCGCTGATGACGCACAGCAGCCGGCGGATACAACATTTAATCGCGTGTGGTCTTTCTCCATATATGGCGTATCAGCACTCGTATTCATAGAGGCGGAACAACAACCGCCTTGTCCATCGGCTTGGGCGTAGGCATTGAGATCGGCTTGACTGTCAATAACGGTAATACTGGAAAAGCCCGCATCGGCCAACAACCGGCGATATTCGTCAATCATTACCGCTCCGGCAATACAGCCCACATACGCACCGATATTACCGGCAAGCTCCTCCGGCAGCGGTTGTTTCAACGCAATGTCACTGACCGCCAGGCGGCCTGCGGGTTTGAGAATGCGGAACATTTCCCGCATGACTGCGGATTTATCCGGAGCCAGATTGATAACACAGTTGGAAATCACGCAATCGGCAATTCCAGACGCCAGCGTGGTGTTATCAATGGTGGCAAGGATAAATTCAATGTTGGTGCAGGGCTTGCCATCCGGACCATGCGCGGCATTCTTCCTGGCGCGTTCGATCATGCTCGGCGTCATATCAATACCGATGACCTTGCCGGTTGGTCCGACCTTGGCCGCCGCCAGAAATACATCCAGCCCCCCACCACAACCCAGATCAACCACGGTTTCCCCCGGTCGTAAAGACCCCATGGCGGTGGGATTGCCGCAGGAAAGGCCCATGTTGGCCTCTGCGGGTACGGCGGCAAGCTCCGCCGCGAAATAGCCGAAGGATTCCGCGACCGCTTTTATTCCGGCATCGGCGTTGGAGAGGGTTGATTCCGCGACCGCCGCGTAACTGGCGCGGACTTGATCAAGAATGGGATTCGGCATGTTGCGACTCCTGGGTGAATTGTTTAACTGAATTATTGCTGATGCTGACAACCAGCGGGCAAGCCGCATTGGCGGCGACGGACGGACCGACGGATACCGCATCTTTGAAATAGCGGCGCTGGAAATACAAGGCCACATTCACCAGACCGATCATCACCGGCACTTCCACCAGCGGGCCAATAACCGCCGCGAATGCCGCACCGGAATTGATTCCAAACACTGCCACCGCCACCGCGATGGCCAGCTCAAAATTATTGCTGGCGCTGGTTAACGCAATGGTGGTGGTTTTGGAATAATCGGCGCCGTTCTTTTTCCCCAGCCAAAAACTGATTAAAAACATGATGACAAAATAAATCGCCAATGGAATCGCCACCCGCACTACATCAAGTGGAATTTTAATAATCAACCGCCCCTTGAGACTGAACATCACCAAAATAGTAAATAGCAAGGCGACCAGCGTAATCGGACTGATGCGAGGAATAAATGTGTGCTCATACCATTCCTGGCCGACGGCACGCAACAATAGCAGCCGTGTCAACAGACCGGCCGCAAACGGAATACCCAGATATATCCCCACACTTTCGGCAATCTCAACAATGGTTACCGCGACCATACTGCCCTTAAGCCCCAACAGCGGTGGCAGAACCGTGATAAACAACCAGGCGTATACGCTATACAGCAGAATCTGAAAAATGCTGTTGAACGCCACCAGTCCCGCGGCATATTCCCCATCGCCCCCGGCCAGGTCATTCCATACAATGACCATCGCGATACACCGCGCCAAGCCCACCAGAATCAGACCGGCCATGAGTTCGGGATAGCCATGCAAAAATATAATCGCCAGACCAAACATCAAGACCGGCCCGACGATCCAGTTCAACACCAGCGAAAGGCTCAATATTTTCAGGTCGCGGAAAACGCCGCCCAGCCGCTCATAGCGCACCTTTGCCAGTGGCGGATACATCATGAGAATTAATCCGACGGCAATGGGAATATTGGTTGTGCCAATTTGGAATCGGTTGATAAAGCCCGCGCTGGCCGAAACGAAATATCCCAGGGCCACACCGGCAGCCATGGCGGCCAATATCCAGACCGTCAGATAGCGATCAAGATAGCCAAGTTTGCGCGCAATGCGTGCGGTCATGGTTTTGCCTCCGTTGTCACCGCCAGGGACTCCGGTAGCGTCGTCACAAACGCTCTAATTTCATCCCGCACACGGCGATAGTGCACCAAGGCCTCTTCTGGCGTCTTCGCCATCTTGGCGAGTTGTGGCGGATCATCAAAACCAACGTGCACGATGCGCGTCTTTTTTCCCAGCCACGCCGGACAGGTTTCATGGGCGTGGCCGCACACGGTAATAACCGCATCGAATGGAACATCCATGAAAACGCTGACATTTTTGGATTTATATCCACTGATGTCCACCCCCGCCTCGGCCATGACTTTGACCGCATTGGCATTCAGACCATGGGGCTCAACTCCCGCGGAATACGCGGTAATGACATCGCCTTTAAGATGCCGCGCCCATCCCTCCGCCATCTGGCTGCGGCAGGAATTGCCCGTACAAAGAAACAATATTTTCCACTGCTGAGCCACGTTTATCCTTTCATTACATACGCGACAACATATATATTAGCCCAAAAAAAATTCCTACCGGCAACATTCCGTTCCACACGCCGCCCCCAGCCGTTTGCGGTCGCGTTTTAATTCTGGCACGGCATCAAAGCAGTGCCGAAGGCAGTTGATCAAACTCTGATGAAAATCACTATCGGCCGGAACAAGTTGATAGTGCATCCATAATCCGTCTTTACGTGCCTGCACCAGTCCGGATCGCCGGAGATAGGCCAGATGGCGCGAAACTTTGGGTTGGGACATTTCCAGCACGCGGACCAGCTCACAGACGCACAATTCACCATCTAAAAGCAGATGCAAAATGCGCAATCGCGTACGATCGGAAAACGCCCGGAACATTCGGTCCGTTGTACCACCGGCAACAGATTGTTTAACCGCTTCGCTCATATACATAGCAGCATATAACGTGACACACGCAAAGTCAACACACTGCCCAATCCTTAACTTTTTAGCGCAGTGGCGCATTATCCCTCTTACTGCAATCCTATAGCCTTCCCGACGAATAGTTCAGACCCGCTGAACACTGTTCTT
>JBMFGW010000127.1:7561-9224 GCA_049977145.1 Phycisphaerae bacterium | reverse complement strand
CCCGTCCAATTGCGTTATTATCACCGGCCTATCCGCCATCAGTCATGGCCCTTTAGCAAATCAGGGTTTCCACCATTTTATTGCGGTACACCCTATGTTCCCTGATGAAAATACGCAAGCCCGAGCCCAACACCCGTCCACAAAAGCCGGGACTAACCCATGCCCATCCAGACGAACCCGCGGGAAGCTTTACCGGTAAGCGATTCGGTGCTTGGAACAGTGAACAATGAACAACGGAGGCTAAACCAGAACGCAGGAGGTAGGAGGTAGAAGCTGGAAAGTTTTCAGTTTTCAGTGTTCAGTGTTCAGTGTTCAGTCTGGCGTAACGACTGGGGGGGGAGAATTCAACGAGCAATGATCAATGAGCAATGAGCAATGGCCAATGAGCAATGATCAACGAACAACGATCAATGATCAATGACCAACGAACAACGGGGACAACCGCAAAGGAGCGTAAGAACGCAAAGAACGACGAAACATTTACCACAAAGACACAACGAACTGCCACAGGGATCACAGAAAAAAGAATATCCAGCACAGCGAAAGACCGCTGCGGTTTTTATCCGGCACGCCTCTTACCACCCGCTACTGGCCGCAACGCTATCGAGCGCACTCCCAACGCCTGGAGCATGGCATCCGCATACTCAACGCGTACCGACCGCTTGTCCGCGAGAAACTCGTATACCGCCGACTCGGGCATCTGCGGGCAAAATGGACGGGCCAGCTTCCACAGCCGATGGCCGGACAATGATTGCCGGCGCATTCCCTCGGCCACGGCATTCCATATCGGGCCATGACGTTTAAGATGGCGTACCTCGGCTATATCGCCGGTGTCAACAGGTTGTGAACTGGCCCGCGCAATGCGTTGCAGTGCCGCCGCGGAAGGTGGCCTGATCTGTGACGCATCGAAACGAATGTTTTTAGATTCCTGCTGTTTCATGTTGGTAGGCTTGCGCATAAAAGAAATAATACTACCGAATTCGGTAGAAAGCAACTCTTGCCATCCGTTGAGGAATGGATGGCAAAATCTCGCAACCCGTAGCATACACTGTAACCCGTCCTCTATCATCCGTCACCTTGGGGGTTCCGTTCACCTCCGTTACCTCGTGGTTAATTTGTTTCTCTGCGCCTCTGTGCCACAATCCATCAAGTTCTTCGCAGCGTGCAAAGATTTCTTAATAGCGCCTTCCGACACTGTTTCCCAAAAATCCGTGGCCTTGATCAGTCTTATCAGTATTGGTCAGCGATCACTGGTCATTGTTCAGTGGGTTCAAATCCCCTCATTACCGTTGTACCTTCGTGTCGTTGTGTCTTGGTGGTGAATATCGTCGTGGTCGTCGTAATGTCGCGTCTTTGCGTTCTTATGCTGCTTTGCGGTTCCCTCCGTTGTTCCTAATTGGTCGTTGATCATTGAAATCGCCTCCTTGTGAATTCCCCCCAGTCGTTACGCCAGACTGAACACTGAAAACTTTCTAACTTCCAACTTCTACCTTCTAACTCCTACCACGAAATCTGTGGAAAAGACGTTTTGGTTCCGGCGGAGCCACGCCAAGGCTAATAATCCCTTATCTACTGAACACTGAACACTTATCTCCCCCGTCCGCGCCTATAGCGTTGTACGACATCATTGGATTCCAGGTTCTGGATTCTGAATTCCGGATTC
>JBMFGW010000127.1:0-7551 GCA_049977145.1 Phycisphaerae bacterium | reverse complement strand
GCGTGTTTCGGCACAGCTTTCCAAAAAATACGTGGCCTTGATCAGTAGTATCAGTATTATCAGTATTATCAGTATTGGTCAGTGATCAGTGGTCATTGATCATTGATCGCCTCTTTGTGGTGAATATCGTCGTGGTCGTCGTAATGTCGCGTCTTTGCGTTCTTACGCTGCTTTGCGGTTATCCCAAAACTCTGTGGCCTCTGAGTCCTCTGTGGCTAATCGTCTTTCACCATCGTCATTAACTGCTAACTCCTCGCTCCTGCGTCCTCGTTCCGCGCTTATCTCCCCCGTCCGCGCCTATAGCGTTGTACGACATCATTGGATTCCAGGTTCTGGATTCTGAATTCCGGATTCTGGGTTCTAAAGCGATGCCGCACGGCGTCTGCCCACCTATTGATCAGTGATCAGTGGTCATTGATCATTGGTGGCTTGCCGCCGTTTGAAAAGTAAATAACATGCCGCCACAGTGATCGCGGAAAAGAATCCTGAACAGGAGCCGGGGAAGCATTGCAGCCACCACCGCAGCACCAATCCCGTCGCTCATTAAAGCGAAGGGCCCAATATTGCCCAGTACTGCAATTACTGATCAATACTGATAATACTGATCAATACTGCAAAACCACTTGGCCCACTTGGCCCACTTGAAATTCGCAAAGCAAACCTTTCCCCCATCGTCATTGATCCGTGATCAGTGTTCC
This sequence comes from Phycisphaerae bacterium, assembly GCA_049977145.1. GTDB lineage: Bacteria > Planctomycetota > Phycisphaerae > WQYP01 > WQYP01 > JAMDCX01. The sequence continues at coordinate 6,853 of JBMFGW010000127.1, read as the reverse complement.
TTGATCAGTGAAAAGGACTCCTAAATCCTAGATTCTGAATGCTGGCGGCCACAGCCCCCCCCCACGAAAACATCTTGAGCATCTTGAGCATCTTGAAGAAAGACCGCTAAAATCAACGCTCCCATCAACTTGCTCAACTTGAGCACCTTGCCCCGCGAACTTGAGCATCTTGGACACCTTGAAATTCGCAAAGCAAACCTTTCTGCCTTCTGGATTCCGGGTCCTTCCCCCATCGTCATTGATCCTTGATCTGCGCCACAATCCATCCAATTCCTCGCAGCGTGCAAAGATGTTTTAGTGGCGTGTTTCGGCACAGCTTTCCAAAAAATACGTGGCCTTGATCAGTAGTACCAGTATTACCAGTATTATCAGTATTGGTCAGTGATCACTGATCAATATTTTTGAACTCCTTATTTTTGATCATTGGTCATTGATCCGTGATCATTGATGTCGATCCGTGATCAGTGTTCCTTGATCAGTGAAAAGGACTTCTAACTCCTAACTCCTGAATACTGAATGCTGAATACTGATATTACTGATCAACGACGATTAGCCACAGAGATCACCGAGGCCACAGAGTTGGGCCAAAACCACGTTAAATTAATAATTCTCTGTGTGCTCTGGGGCCTCTGTGGCTCGCTGCGTTGTCCTGCTATTCATTGCTTCATTGAGCGGCGGCGCTGCCCGATTTGCCGGATACAACTGCCCACCCTGCGCCAAAGTAGCTGATCGGCCACGGCTTGATGCCCGGTGCTGATTATCCTTCGCTTTTCTTCGTCACTGGGACACACTCCCAGGCAACGCCTTGCGGTGTATACGGATATTTGCGATAGGTATACGATGGTACGCATGGAGCCAGCGGTACATCATCTTAGTTTATTCGCATCACCCAGCATCAGCAGTGAGCCGCTGGAGACGGCGGCGCTGCTGGCGGTTTTTGGAATCCTGAGCCTCATTGCCGTGTTGTCAAGCCGCGCGGCGGATCGAATCGGGGTCCCGGCGGTGCTGTTGTTGCTGGGGCTGGGGATGTTGGCCGGGCCGCAAGGTTTTGCGGGCATTCACTTTCAAAATTTTCATTTTGCTTTTCGCTTGGGCACAGTGGCGCTGATTTTAATTCTTTTTGAAGGCGGGCTGACCACGCCGCTGGGCGCGGTGAAGACCGTTTTATTGCCGGCTTCGCTGCTGGCGACAGTCGGGGTGGCGGTAACGGCGATTATTATTGCACTGGCCGGCCATTTTCTGGGTTTGAATTGGCCGGAAGCGATGCTCATTGGAGCGGTGGTATCCTCCACTGACGCGGCGGCGGTTTTTTCCGTGCTGCGCGCCGGACGCGTGCGGCTTAAGTCGCGATTGGCGCGTACGTTGGAGGTGGAATCATGTATCAATGACCCGATGGCGGTAATCCTTACGACCATGGTTATTGAAATACTTTCGCACCGCCAACCGGCGTTGGGATGGATGCTTTTACAAGTGCCTATACAACTGATTGTCGGGGGTGTGGTGGGCGCACTGCTGGGTTTTGCGGCGCGGTATATTCTCGAACGGGTACCATTACCCAGCAGCAGTTTGCTTCCGGCGTTTACGCTGGCGATGGCGATTTTGTCTTATGGTTCCGCCACGATTCTCCAGGGCAGCGGCTTTCTCGCGGTGTACGCGACGGCATTATTTATGAATGCCGCCACGCTCCCTTTTCGCAGCGGATTATATCGTGTGCATTCGGCGTTGGCATGGCTGGGACAGATAGGCATGTTTTTAATGCTGGGGCTGCTGATTTTGCCATCACAGCTGGTGCATGTCGCGGGGATGGGTTTGGGGATCGCCTTTGTGCTGGCGCTGGTGGCCCGGCCCGTAGCAGCGGCGGTATGCCTGCTGCCGCTGCGATATTCCATCGTGGAAACATTGTATGTAGGCTGGACCGGTTTGCGCGGGGCGGTACCTATTATTCTGGCGACATTCCCGATGATGGCCCATCTACCAGGAGCGCAAAATGTTTTTACCATTGTCTTTTTTGTGGTGGTGGTCAATACTCTTTTTCCCGGCACGACGATCCGCTGGGTGACGCGGCGCCTGGGCCTGGGACATGATGAAAAACCATCCCCGGAAGCGGTGCTGGAAATCAATTCCGCCCGTCCGCTGGGCGGGGAACTGGCTTCATTTTTTATTGAATCATCGGCGGCGGTATGCGGGGCGGCGCTACGGGAACTGGATTTTCCCACCGGGGCCAGCGTGATGCTCATTGTTCGCAATGATCAACTCATCGCCCCGCGCGGTGATACCGTCATACAATGCGGCGATCATGTCTATATGTTTTTTCAGCCATCCGACCGGTCCCTGATGGATCTGTTGTTTGGCCGGGTGGAGGGCGGCGGTTTAAGCTGATGGTTCACACCGCCAACGGCGGCGGATATGGTTTATTATTATTGCCAGAGATAAAAGAAATTCGGATGCAGCAGGGTGTTTATATCCGCGCCGGCAAGATTCAAGTTCATCAGATTAAACTGTTGCGCGCGCGGGGGGGGCATATTGCCGCGGGCATAAATCGAACCGCTGGATTGACTGTACCTCCGGTACAGCACAACATTGGCGTGCCGAATGTGGGCCATCTTTTTGGCCAGTTTAATCGCCGATTCCAATCCTCCCAGACCATTAATGAGGTGGTCGTGGAACGCATCTTCACCGGTCAGGGGGCGACCATCCGTAAGCATGGGCCAATGTGCGGGATTTACTTGCGGGTGGGTTTTTTTCACGATGCGCAGAAATCGCGCATAGAACTGTGTAACAAATCCCTGAATAAGTTTTCGATTCTCCGGCGTCATGGCGTGGAACGGGGAACCGGTGTCTTTGTTCGGGCCGCTGACAAAAACCGGTGCCTGAATACCCAGGTAATGCAGAGCATGGTGGAAATTGAACAACTGGACAATGACCCCGATGGAACCCGTAATGGTGGTCGGATAGGCCATCTGATAATCCGCCGCGCAGGACACGTAATAGCCTCCGCTGGCGCAGATATCCATCATGGAGGCAATCACCGGCAAATGCGTATGCCGTTTGAAGGCCAGAATTTCATGGTACATCATGGCACTGGAAGTCACCGTACCGCCAGGCGTATTCATCCGCAAAATGACAGCCTTGACGCGCGGATCATGCGCAATGTGATCCAAAGTCTGTTTCAGATCACTGACCGGATTATGACCGCCACCGAATAAGCCCCCACTTGAACCATCTATGAGCATTCCGCTGATATTAATGATGGCCACACGATTGCTGACGAACCAATGGCGGCTTTGGTGCACCATGCGCGGATGAATGCCGGCATGAGTCGGTACGAGGCTGATCTGAATGGTGCGATCACCGCATCCGCTGACGGCCAGCAGCGTTAACACCAGGGCACCCGCAAGATAATGGCGCAACTGGCCCGGGGACCCAGCGCGGCGGCGCTGCAACCAAAATTTCACGCGGAGTCGCGGCGAACGCGGAGATACCAAAACACGACCACGGAGCACAGATCTTTGGAAACCTGTGCGGAAAAACACTACTAAAAAATCTTTGCACGCTGTGAAGAATTTGATGGATTGCGGCCCAGGGGCTATTTTCCCGGTTTGGCGGCAGACTGCGAGCATAAAATAAATACCTCCATTGTCGGGTAGCCGGGGCAGCGCGGATGTCGAATACGGGTGGGGCCTTAAACTTTCCGGCGTTCAACAATTTGCATTAAATTGCCTTCGCAATCGACAAAGGAAATCAAACGACCACCACCCACCGCTCCCACCACCGAACCCACAAAACCCACGCCCTGCCCGGCCAGATGAGTGTAGGCTTCATCAAAATCCTCCACCATCCATGCAATATGGCTGATTCCGGGATCGTGGCTTTCACGCGGACGGCGAATATGCTCATTACGCGGCATAATTTCCAGCATCATGCCGCCAAGCGCATCGCGGCAATTGGCCGGGCCGATAAGATAGGTACGCTGACCGGAGTTTTCCATCGGTTCCGTTTGGGCCAGAACCACCATGCCCAGCATACGCTGATACCATTGCACCATCTGCGCAGTATTATCCGCGGCGACCGCCACATGATCCAAGCCGCTTGTCATCCTGATTGTCACCGCTGTGCTCCCGTTAGTGTACCCCCGGCTTGCTACGGCCAGGCCAGGCGTCAGTCAATTTCCTTCGCATTGATCCAACGCATCATCTTACGGAGCTTGCGCCCGATAAGTTCAACCGGATGTTTCGCATCGGCTTCATACAACGCCTTGAACTTCGGTTTGCCGGCCCGATATTCAGCCATCCATTCCGCCGCAAATTTGCCGGAGGTAATTTCATCGAGAATTCGCTGCATTTCCTTCTTGGTTTCTTCCGTGACAATGCGCGGACCGCGGGTGAGATCACCATATTCCGCGGTGTTGCTGATACTGTAGCGCATATAATTCAAGCCGCCCTGATAAATCAGATCGACAATAAGTTTGACCTCATGCACACATTCAAAGTAAGCCATTTCCGGCGGATAGCCATTTTTCACGAGGGTTTCAAAGCCAGCTTTAATCAAGGCGGATAATCCGCCGCACAATACGGCCTGCTCACCAAACAGGTCGGTCTCGGTTTCATTTTTGAAGCTGGTTTGAATAATACCCGCCCGCGCTCCACCGATCCCATTGCCCCACGCCAGCGCTGTTTGTAAAGCGTGTCCACTGGCATCCTGGTGGACCGCCACCAGACACGGTACGCCGCCGCCTTTGACATATTCGCTGCGTACCAGGTGCCCCGGTCCTTTCGGCGCAATCATCACCACATCCACATCCTTCGCGGGCACAATTTGCTTGAAATGAATGCCGAATCCATGCGTGGCGCCAAAGGTTTTTCCCGCCTTCATAAACGGACCAATGTCACGGGCGTAAATCTCCGGTTGTAATTCATCGGGAAGGGTGGCAATGATCAAATCGGCGGCTTTGACGGCCTCCGGAATCGGCATCGGGTCAAAACCATGCTCAATGGCCAGTTTTCCATTGGCCGAATCGCGCCGGTTGGCCACGATTACTTTGACGCCGCTGTCGCGCAGATTCTGGGCATGGGCATGTCCCTGGGAGCCATAACCCAACACCGCCACAGTTTTCCCGTTCAGCCCGGAAAGCGGGGCATCTTTTTCATAATAAATTTTGAACGTGCTGAGATTTTTCGACATCTGTGTTACCTTTGCTATAAGCCTTGTTAAAACACCAAAATTAACCTGTTCATAAGGATAGGGCATGGCGTGCGGAGGGTCAAATACCATCGAACCGATATAGCGGTCGTTCCGGTCGGCTATCCGGTCAGCACGCACATTCCAATATGCCCGCCAAAGCCTTGTGCAATGGTAATACTTCGTGCGGGTGGTGCAATAGGCCGACCATCCGGCAGCATGGCTTTTTGATGACACAGTGCGGAAATTATCAATCCCACCATTCCCGACGCGCCCAGAGTGTGGCCCATCCAGCGTTTATGGGAAAACACCGCCGGTTCAGCGCCACAGGCGCGCCGAATGGCCGCCAATTCCACCTGATCATGTTGCGTACCGGCCGCATGGGCATGAACAAATGTGACATTTTGGCCGGCCGCGCAGGCACGCAGCCCGCGGGTGAGAGAATGGGCTTGCGGATCAATAGCCAGCAAATGCGTTGCATCCCCCCCGAGCCAGCAATGTTCCAGTTCCAGTTTTCCGGAATCTGCTGATTCCAGACAAATCGCCGCCGCGGCTTCCGTGATAAAAAAGCCATTCCCGGCAGCGGCAAAGGGCTGACAACGACGTTTACCGTCTTCTCCCGGCTTGGCCAAAACGCCAAGATTTTCGAAGCTATGCTCAAAAACAGGATGAATCGACGCATCAGCGGCAACCAGGATAGCCCGTTTGAATTCTCCCTCCCGAATTGCGTTCCACGCATGTTGCAACGCTATGAATGATCCGGCACAGGCGGCGACATGGGTCTGCGCCGGGCCGCCCGGTTGGATCATATTGGAAAGCACCATCTGCAACGCATAGGGTCCCATGGCCACATGCCAGGCCAAATGGGGCGGCATATTTTCCGGTCCATTTTCCAGCGCGGCGCACGCTTCAAGTACGCGCAAAACAGGTCCTTTGCTGGTGGCCAGGAGAAGTGCGGTATCGTGTTGCGCACAAATGTCCGCGGACCATCCAGCCTCCGTCAATGCACGCAGGCAGGCAATGGCGCCAAGTTCAAGCGAACGATCAAGCTTACCAATTTCAGGAACGGCAAAGCCAGCCGCGCCATTTACGCCGCACTTCCTGGCAATGCGGGGGATCGCCGCCCTCTCCGCCAGCGGTACGATTGCGGCACCGGAAAACGCAAAGCCTGATGCCATGGCGAGAGTTTCGGCTTCACACCGTAAATTCGCTAACGCATCCTCGGAAATAACGCCGCGATCCGTAAGCCTTTGATCCGACCGTATGGCCGTCCACACCATCTCCGGGTTGGACCCCAGAGGGGTTACCACAGCCATGGATTTAATAACAACGCGATTCTTCACAAAGGGCCAAAGATAGTTGATACGGGCCACCGTCCGCAAGCATCGCATCCCAACGCCATAGTCACGGGTGCGGTAATAACCGTCACCGTGGGGCCTATGGCAGTTTCTGGCCAAATGGGTACGGAGTTGGTGTTACACTTTGGGAACACGAGGACGCGATGCCTTAGGAATGGTACCGCAATTGCTTCCCGATTTGCGCTGCAATCGAATAACCCATTCCGATGGATATACCACCACCGGCAAGCTGGCGGCTAATACTACAACGCTACAAGTGACTCCAATCGCAGACTATCATGTCCTTCAATTTCAGCCCCAGCGTGTGCAATCGCCGA
>JBMFGW010000126.1:0-9263 GCA_049977145.1 Phycisphaerae bacterium | reverse complement strand
GAGGAACGAATAATGAAAAATGGACATGGCGAGAATCCGGAAGACGAGACAATGACCACGGATCATGGATCAACGATCAATGAGCACGGATCACGGATCAATAAGATAAGCTGTCATCCAATGTTGAGGCTGGCGCAGCCGTCCGGGTCATTGGTCATTGCTCGCCGGTCATTGAGGCCGCCGCAGCGGCCGTCGCAAGAGATTGCAGACCGCCGCGCCGCCTTTTCGCTCACCGAGCTGCTGGTGGTGCTGGCGATTATCGCGCTGTTAATTTCGCTGCTGCTGCCGGCATTGGCGCAGGCCCGGCAATATGCCGATTCCATTGTGTGTTTGTCCAACCAGCGACAACTGGGTTTGGCGGAAATGATGTTCGCCAATGAGCACCATGGCCTGGTGCAGCCGGACACGGCGGATCCCATCTTGAAGTACACGCAGACTCCCGACAAAAACCATAGCCTGTTCGCATGGAGCTACAGTGTTCCGCCCGGACCGGGGCAGTTACTATCCACGCCGCTGGCCAAGCCGATGCTCAAGGACTGGGCCAGCGCGCTGGTGCCCTACCTCGGCGGTCGCGAAGATCAGTCATTTCTTAACTTTGGCGTAGACGGTGGCGGTGCCGGGGTTTTCCTTTGCCCAAGCGATCCGACGCTGCACGATGCCTATCCCGGCTACCAGTTGTTCAACAACGTCTGGAATATCGGCAACCGGCAGCCGAAGCCAAAAAGCTATGGGGCCTTTTTCTTCCAAGGTTATTACCCGATTTCCTACGGCTTGAATGCGGACATCGCCAGCCTGATATACAGCGGCCCCGGCAAAACCAAGGGGGCCTTTAATCCGGGGTGGAGTTTTGCGTGTGCGGCCGGCAACCAGATGTCCGACGGACTGACCCATCCGCTGGCCTGTAAACTTGGAGCGGTCCACGATCCGGTAAGGACACTGCTGTTCGGCGACTGCGGGGTACGCCCGAACCCCGGCGGCCAGGACGCTCAGGGCAGCAATGGCCTGATGTACTGTGATGAAACCTATTACACCACCGCTTTTGATACGGGGGCCAGCCCGCCGCCGGGAAGCGCCAGTATCAATCCCGCCAGCCTGCAGGGTGTGGCCAACGCGGGATTTCTACGTGACCGCATTCCGCTTTCACCCAAGGTGTTACCGCTGCCGGTAGGCGACAGCCACGCCAATCTGGGCTTCAACCGGCACGGTACGCACATCAACGTGGCCTTTTGCGATGGCCACGCCGCCGCGGTTACGCCCAGCGATTTTCCGGATGTGTATGTCTCGCCCTATGGTGGAGGGTAATTCTCCCCGCCGAATCCGCGCTATCCGCGACATCCGCGGTACAATACAACCGCCCCGGAAATCTGCGAAAATCCCTGGAAAAACATTATCCCCTCCCGGCAACGTCTATACCTTTGTATTGAACTGTTCAGACCCGCTGAGCACTGTTCTTTGGCAAGTGAATAATATGCCGCCACAGTGATCGCGGAAAAGAATCCTAAACGGAAACCTGTTGCTCGTTGAGCGCCCGCGTTTCGTTGCCCGTTACAACGCCCCCCGCGCCCAATCCGCGCGCGGCAATTGGCTCTTGTCTTCCTAGCCGCCGCGCCCCCGCTCTACTTTCTATTTTCCCTATTCTGTGGGGCGAAGCCCTCCCCGCGAAAACAACTTGGCCATCTTGGCCACCTTGAACACAACCCGCTGCCATCAAGGCTTTTATCAATTTTCCTAACTTGGACACCTTGTTCCCTAACTTGGCCATCTTGGCCACCTTGAAATTCGCAAAGAAAAGTCTTCCCTTGCCTTCTGGATTCCGGGTCCTTGCCCCATCGTCATTGAATCGCTGCCGCGTTGCAGAAACGGTCACAGGCCCCCTGGCAAGCGCGGCGACCATACGCATTGGTTACTACGGCAGGAATCCACTATAATTGATGGAGTTACATTCCGCATGGAGGCATGGCGCATGGCTGATCATGAGAATTCATTTGTGCATTTGCATGGGCACTCTCATTATTCACTTTTGGACGGCGGCGCTACCATTCCCGGCCTGTGCGCCAGAGCCGCGGAATTGGGAATGCCCGCGCTGGGTTTAACCGATCATGGCAATCTTTTCGGCATGGTGGAGTTTTATCAGGAAGCAAAAAAAGCCGGCATCAAGCCGCTGCTGGGCTGTGAATTTTATGTGGCCCCCGGATCCCGTTTTGATAAAGACGCCCATGGTATCAGTGACGCGGCGTATCATCTGGTGGTATTGGCAAAAAATCAGGCCGGTTACAAAAACATGTTAAAACTTGCCAGCCTCGCCTATACCGAGGGCTTCTATTACCGCCCGCGTGTGGATAAAGAAACCCTGACCCGTTATTCCGAAGGGTTGGTGGTGATTAACGGCCACTTCGGCACGGAAATTGCCGCCTGTCTGCAGCGCGGCGATGTCGCCGCGGCGGTGGATGTGGCCGGCCAATACAAAAGCATTTTTGGCGAAAATTTTTTCGTGGAACTACAGAATCATGATGATCCCGCGCAAATCTCCGCCATTCCACAATTACTGGATGTGGCAAAGAAAGCAGGCTGTCCGGTCGTCGCCACCAATGACCATCATTATCTGCTGAAAGATGATTACGATGCGCACGATGTGCTGTGTTGCATCAGCATGGGCAAAACGCTAACCGATGAAAAACGCCTGCACTATTCACGGCAATTGTACCTCAAAAGCGCGGCGGAAATGCGGACTATATTCCGCGACCTGCCGGAAGCTTGTGATAATACCCTCAAGATCGCCGAAATGTGCAATGTGCAATTAGATTTTTCCAAACGCCACGCACCGGTTTACACTCCGCCTAATGACCCCACTACCGGACAGGCGGTATCGGCTGATGATTATCTACGCACGCTTTGCGAAGCCGGCGTTATTGAACATTACGGCGAATTTACGGAGGCCCTGCGGCAACGCCTGGAGCAGGAACTTAAAGTTATTCAAAGCAAAGGCTTTTCCAGCTACTTTTTAATTGTCTGGGATTTCTGCAATTATGCCCGGCAACATGGCATTCCCGTGGGGGCCAGAGGGTCCGGCGTCGGCACGCTGGTAGGTTATGCGCTGGGGCTGTGCAATGTGGACCCCATTCGGTATGACCTGCTTTTTGAGCGGTTCATGGATCCCAGCCGTTCGGAAATGCCCGATATCGATATTGATATATGCCAGGAAGGCCGCGGCAAAGTCATAGAATATGTCCGCAACAAATATGGCAATGTGTCCCAGATCATCACTTTTTCCACGCTGGGAGCCAAAGCCGCGATTAAAGATGTTGGCCGCGTGCTGGCCATGCCGCTGGCGGAAGTGGATAAAATCACCAAGCTGATCCCCGGCGGCGTAGGTGTGACACTGGATAGCGCCCTGCAAGTGGCCGATTTGAAAAAGCTATATAAAGAAGACCCCAATGTGATGCGGCTTTTTGACATTGCCCGGCGGCTTGAAGGACTTTGTCGCAACGCGGGTATGCACGCCGCCGGGGTGATTGTCTGTGATAAACCGTTGGATGAAGTGGTGCCGCTGTATAAAAGCGGCGATGACATCATGACCCAATGGGATGGCCCAACCTGTGAAAAAGCCGGTCTGCTGAAAATGGACTTTCTGGGATTACGCACGCTGACGATTGTGGAGCGGGCGCTGGCCTTGATTGAAGCCGATTATCCCAAAGGCCTGCCGCCGCGCCAATCCATCGGGTCGGATGGAAAGCAAATCGCATCGGACCATCCCGCCGGCCCACGTCCGGGCCGACTGGATATTGAAAAAATTGATCTTACGGATCAGCGCGTTTATAAGCAGGTTTTCCAGCGCGGACAAACCAAAGGCGTATTTCAGTTTGAATCTCCGGGCATGCGGGAACTGCTGATCAAAATGAAGCCCGATCGCATTGAAGACCTTATTGCCGCCAACGCGCTTTTCCGCCCCGGTCCCATGGACCTTATTCCGGATTATTGCGCGCGCAAACACCGGCGGCAGCCCGTGCCGTCCGTGCATCCGATTATGGATAACATTCTGGCGGAAACTTACGGCATCATGGTGTACCAGGAACAGGTGATGCGGATATTCAATCAGTTGGGCGGCATCCCGCTGGCCAAGGCATACAAGATTATCAAAGCCATCAGCAAAAAGCAGGTGGAGGTTATAGCCGCGGAAAAGCAGCATTTTGTGGAGGGTGCGGAAAAGAACGGGATAAAAAAAGAGCAGGCGACCGAGATTTTCGCGCTTATTGAAGAGTTCGGAAAATACGGTTTCAATAAAAGTCATTCCACCCGTTATGCCATCATCGCCTATCAGACCGCGTATTTGAAAACATATTTTCCCCTGGAATATATGGCCGCGCTGCTGACCTACGAAATGATCGATCAGGCCAAAACCACTGAATACATTGAGGATTGCCGATTTTTGGTACGCCCGGACGGCCATGTGGGCGTTAGCATTCTGCCGCCGGATATTAATCAGAGCGCTGCGGATTTTGGCGTGGTGGACGGCGCCATCCGTTTTGGCCTTGCGGGTGTTAAAGGCGTTGGCCAGAAGGCCGTGGAATCCATCATGGCGGCGCGCGGCAACCGCGCCGATGGCACACATAAGCCCTTCACGAGCCTCTTTGATTTCTGTGAACGTGTGGACTTGCGCACGGTTAATAAGTCCGTCATTGAATCACTGATTAAATGTGGCGCGTTTGATGCGCTGCATCAAAACCGTGCGGCCGCGTCCGCCGCCATTGAAACCGCGATGCAGTCCGGCAATTCCGCCCAGAATGCCAAACGTGCCGGCCAGGAAAGCCTGTTTGGCGGCGGTGGTTCAACCGCCATGGCGGCAGCGGCGGGACAGTACAAATTGCCGACGATACCCGAATGGCCGCAAGGGCGGAAAATGGCCAATGAAAAATCCGTGCTGGGCTTTTACGTTACCAGCCACCCCCTGCGTGATTATGAAACCATGCTCCATGATTTCACCACCATCAACACCCAGAGCATCAAAATGGCCAATGATGGAAAAGAGGGAATTCTTGGCGGCCTGATTTCTAAAGTGGAATCACGCATTGTGCGCTCCGGCCCCAACGCGGGCCAGAAATGGGCCACTATTATTCTCGAAGATTTATCCAGCAATGTAAAAGTCACCATGTTTGCCGGTGAATTTCAAAAGTATGGTGATTTAATCAAGGCGGATGCCATCCTGTTTTTCCGCGGTAAAGTGGATCGCAGCCGCGAGGAGCCGGGATTCCGGGTGTATGAAGTGTTGACCCCCGAGCAGGCGGTACAGAAACTTGCCCGGGAAGTGCTGATCTGTGTGGCGGCCCAAGCTGTGGATGCCGACTCCATTGCACGCTTGCGACAGGCGTTGCAGGAGTATCCCGGCCGACTTCCCGCCAAAATTCAGCTGGCCGCACCGGATTCGGATATGCCGTTCAAGGCCACGCTGACGCTTGGTAAAGCCGTGGGTGCGTCCGCCGAGGCCCTGCGGCATTTTGCATCCGCAATCCAGGGCGCTGAAGTTCGGCTGCTCGGACCGGGTAGTTACGTGAATGCCGTGCGCCCCCCAGCCGCTGCTGATGTAACGCACTTACAACCGTCGTAAATAGGAGCCGTATCCGGAATAACTTCCCCAATGTCGGGTAGGCCGGAATACCGATGCGTGGAAAATGGAACGCTATATTTTCTATAGTCGTCTGCTTGCCGGTGGTATATTTATCGGAATGGACTATTCAATTGTAGTATAAATCGGGAAGTAATTGCGGTACCATTCCCAAGCGGCAGCCCGGAAATCCGCCGGGCCAAAGTTACTGGAGCGCTGCTGGAACATGGGGTTGCCTGGTCGCCATGTCGGCAGCGCCAACAGGCGAAGAGCGGGCTGATGAGGCACTCGGCTATGATTATTATCGATGCCTACAATTGTCTTCATGCCGGCAGTTCAATACCGGGACCGTGGCACGGATTTTCCTTACGCGAATTATGCCTGCTGATAAACCGACTCGACAGGAAAATAGTCTTGGTGATGGATGGCGCACCTAAACCGGATGAACCCAGAGCGGCGGAATTTCCGGATATTACGCTGGTTTACTCCGGACGTGGTGTCTCGGCTGATTCGGTAATCATTGCCATGGTCCATAACAGCACTGGCGCGCGGGACATTACCGTGATCAGCAATGACCGGGCCGTTAAAGCCGGAGCGCACCGGGGCGGGGCCGGAACCATGCCATGCGAGGTGTATTTGAACAACATATTGCAGCGTCGGGCGGCTTTGCGCATGCGTGGGAAAACCGCCGAACCGGAACGGAAATTCACCGGCAAATCACAGGATACGGACTATTGGCTGCACGAATTCGGCTTGCATACCGTTCCCTATACGCGGAAAGACCGGCAACGCCCCAGCCGGGACGTCCCCGGCGAACAAAACATCGAAGATATCAACATGGAAGAAATTCTGCGGCGACGTCCGCCGCCGCCATAAAACATCGGCGGCGACTTGAGGCGTGTCGATTTATACGGGCGGCAGCCAAATGACGCTAAATCAATGGCAACATGGCGGCGTTTGGTCCCGCCACGTTGCAATACTTTTATGGTGTGTTCCACCGCCGACAAAGTCGGCGGCTATTGTGAAGTATCCCGCACGGCCGGGCAGCCCTGAAATATGACCACGCCCGCGGCTTTGGTATGGCCATGTCCTGATTCCCTTCAGCGCGGGGGAGTTTGTATCTTATTGAATTTCCGCGACAGCCGCACGATGGCTCCGAGGATTAATTTGGGCCATTGCCGGAGTTGATCCCAATGGGACGCCAGCCAGAGGCGCTGCTGAACTTGGCGAAGTTGGGCATCGTCGGGGGCGATGTCAAGGGCTTCCTGAATCCAGTAACGGGCCCGCGCAAAATCATGCTTGGACATATAGGCCAACGTCAGATTAAACATGGCGGAACTATGCTTGGGCTGAATTTTCAGCGCTAATTTGCACTGCTCAATACCCTCCTCCAGCCGATTCGCCAGCAGCATGGCCACGGCCAGACCGTGGCGCGCATCGGCGTTATGCGGCGCCTGCGCCACCAGACGGCGCATGGCCGCCTGCGCGGATTCATACTGGCTCATATCCATGAAAAGATTACCTAATTCCAGTAGCGTGGCATCGTCAAGTTCCGGCTGCGCAAGCTCACAGTTGCCGTGATACAGCGCTTCCGGAATATTGTTACGCTGATAATACACTTGAGCGATTTGCAGGTGCGCACCGATAAAATGGCGGTCCTGCCGCAGCACAAATTTGAAACGCTCCAATGCCAGCCGCCAGTCCCCGACTTTTTGCGCCAACACGCCGAGCTGATAATGGGCGGTACATTCATTCGGATCCAGGTCCAGCACTTGCCGAAATTTTTCTCCCGCGGCCGTCTCCTGCCCCATCTCCATCAGGAGTTCACCCAGATCCAGGAGCGTATCGAGGTTGCCGGGATCGGAGCGTAACTCTTCAATCAGATGGGTACGGGCTTCCGGAAGCCGGCCTTTGGCCCAGAATACATCGGCCATGCGGGCATGGACCTGCGGATAATCCCCTTCCATTTCCAGCACCTGCTGCCAGCACCACAGCGCCCGGTCATAACGTCCGCGGCTAAACAACGCCAATCCCATGTTATAAAAACACAGTGGACACTTTTCCCGGTATTGCCGCGCCAGATAAAACATCTCTTCCGCCCGGTCAAAATCACCGAGTTCACTGTATGCGGCGATGCGATCGCAATAACACGCCTCCACGGACGCATCAATGCGTTCCACGCGTTCAAACAATTCGATGGCCTTCTGGTATTGGCCCACCCGCGTGCAGTCAGCGCCAGCAGCAATAAGCGATTCAATATCCTGTGGATCAAGCTTAACCGCCCGCTGATAGGCGGCCAGCGCCTCATCATAGCGATCCATCATGTCCAAGGTAAGACCCAGGTTAAAATGCCAGGCGCCGTTATCGGGATTAATGGCGATAGCGCGGCGCAATTCAGACAGCGCTTCCGCCCACCTTCCCCGTTCATAAAGTTCATGAGCACGCTCAGCGCGTTGCTCCGCTTCCTGCCAGTCGCTCATGCCGCATATCGCTCCATACCATACTTTTAATATGCTAACAAATTGTGCCGCCGAATCCAAGCAACTACAGATAATAACGCCTTGGAGTTCAGCCGTGCCACGTTACACCATCTGAAAGTCCCGGCGCACCACCAATTCGCAGCCCATATCTTGCTTTACGTGGACCGCCGCCCGACCAGATCACTGCACCGCGTTTAATTTTGCCAACGCTTCATAATACTGTTGCACCAGTGCCTTATAACGCGGCAAAGTTTGATGTCTTAAAGCGTTAAGAATCATCTGGCGCTGGCGCGGCGGCAGATTACCCCATCCCCGATGATCCGATATGAATTGCTGCATACGATTTGGATTCATCATGCCGCCGCCGGGAATAAAGGAGTTCCTGGCCGACTGACTTGGTGTCATCGGCGATGTATGGACGCCCTGCGCGGGGCGTAGCGCCATGGACTGCCGTTCGGATTCTTTATTTTTCGGCGCGCCGCCATGCGATTTCTGCCATTGTGCAGCCATTTTAATAAGCTGGTCCAGGCGCGCAATAATCTGCTTTTGCACCGCTTGCGTCGTGGCGCCGACATCCGCCGCATGGAGCCGTGCGGCGCTGTTGCGCATGCCCGCAAGAACCGCCTGCAAGTCCCTATTGATTTGCCGGCGGGATTGATAGCCGGCGGCGGTGTGCTGACGAACCCACGGCCAAGTCATAATCTGAAATCGTACACGGGGGCTTAATATCCGGGAGGAACGTTCCAACTGCGGCGTACGATTTGGCTGTTTTCCGATGCCTGGTTTCCCTATTTCAAACCGCAGAACCGGAACATGGCTGGCGATAGATAGATCAGGAGACATCGTCACAGCACGGCTGCCGGGCACTGCGGAAATTAAAGCCAAAGCCATGACCATTACCACCGTCGTCTGGTTCGGGTAAGATCCGTTCTTCACCATTGCCTGCAAAAACGCGCACCACATGCACCACACCTCAAGATCACAGCATGATTATACCCATTTTCCGTCGCCACACGATAGGAATCTTCAACCGGAGCACCAAGTCTATTTTCCGCAAATAATGGTAATCGGCATACCGCTGCGACGCCAATGGTCTTAACGCCGGCATTGTTGTACCGAAGTAGAATTGTCACCGCTTAGCCGAAGTAGAAGTGTCACCTCCGAGTCTGGGGTATACCAGACAG
>JBMFGW010000125.1:0-9278 GCA_049977145.1 Phycisphaerae bacterium | reverse complement strand
GTTTGTTCTCTATGAGTAATTGATGTCGTCTGCACAACAAAAATCGATTAGTATATCCCTTTCATTATCTTTTGATTTTGTTTTGGGGGAAGTTCTTGGTACAAATGCGGTCGCACGACGGTGTGGAAGACCTTCAGTTGTCGGAGGGATGTCGTGGAGATCGTACCTCTTCATGGGCCGCAACCTACAGAGTAACGATTGTGTGTCTTGTGGAAAAGGACGATGTGAAAAACCATCATGAGAACCAATTTATTCCGTATTTGCGGGAACGAGAGGTGTAATAATCATATAAGTATTGAAATTTGAAAAATAAACCATTGGGGATGGGTTGTCAAACCTGGTAGTCGGTGATGGCCGCCGGGTTGTTCTCCATTGCGATGTTCTCTGGTCCACTTGGACGCGGCAGATGGTCCTGAACGAAAAACCGCGCGTTAAACATTGTGTTTGTCTGTACATATTGTGTTCCTTAACCGTTATAATGATCAGACGTATTTACTCGATTGACTGTTAAGTTCGGAATGAAAAATTTTGGAATCCCGGACATAATACTGTATCTTTGATTTTGTACTTCGTGGTTTGGTGGTTACGTTTTCTGGGACGGCTATCTTTTCAGCTTTCCGATCCAAACGAATATAGTTTCAAATGACGGGTGCGCGACGATGCGGACCTGGGCGGGGTCAGCTCCTCCGTACCTTGGTGATTGGGTTTGGCCCGTTGCGACCGTTACTGATAGGCCTCCGTCGGTTTGTCGTTGGCATGATCCCGATAGAAAGGGGTCATGTATGGAGAGCGGCTCCCGCTGTGTCGCCGTGCTCGGGGAATCCTTGCTCCACGGTTGACTGGACGTCGCTCCCATGGGATCAGTGGAGTATTCAAACAAATTAGACGTGTACCATATTGTATGCATACTACGGACGCTGAATGTGCCATGGCGCGTTAACTTTTGAGTGTCTTCGGATTAATATTGGAACCCTTGGTATGTATTTGGAATTGTACCATACTGTCACTGGAATTGACTTACCCTATCCGCTTACTCCACTGATCGGAGCGCCGCTTGACTAAATGTCGCGACGGGGAATGCTAACATAGCGCAGCGGTTCCGAGACGTCTCAATTATCCCACTCGCTGACGACGAGTCCTCTGCGTACGGTGCCAAGATGTCGAGACACTTGTTCACAAACTTCCCAAATCCACGATTGTCTTGCCTAGCCTGGTCGACCGATGCCACCGCCATGTTGTACACTTCTTCCAGCACTTGGAAGCCGCAGCTCCAGTCGTCGTGCTGCAATCCAGAGCTGCGAATGTTTGCCGTCCATCCAGTGGCTTGTACGTTGATTAACAAACGATCCACCGCGGGGATTTGCTCCGCCTTGGAATCGATCAATGTCAACCGCCTTGTTTCTGGGTCCATGCTGTGCAGACAGATGAAGTGTATCCCTTGTTGCGGTCCGTGGATCACCGGGTTGGTGAGTAGTAGCGGGCAGGGGCACTGGACGCGGGGGGTGCTGTCTCGCTGCAACAGACAAACCAGTACGCCGTCGACCAGCGTAGACGTCGGCGTGGGCAGCAGGTGTTGCAATAAGAAGTCGAGTTGGCTGTTTTCCAACCAAGGCAGTCCCTCGATTCCATCCCAGATCGCAACCGATGGTGTTGGTGGGACGGCGGCTTCCTCGAACAGTGCGCGAGATAAGATGGATAGTTCACCGGAGGGACGCGCTTGGGGTCTCAATGGACAACGGAGCTCGTGCTGGCGTAGGTCGGCGACTTTTCCAAAAGCCTTCTGACACCCCCACTTGCACGCCGGGCTAACTGTGCTGGGCTCCGGGGCGCCGGTGGCCCGTCTCTTCGAGCCGCTGTACGACGCGATGACTTGGCGTGGACTCGACGCGGACGATCCTTGTTGGATCCGTTGTCGTCCGGGGTCATCTCGTATGGAGTTGAAGAAGGACGTCATCTGTGGTGACGGGCGCAGGGCACCAATGATGGCACGCCAGGCGGGGGGATCGTTGGGTGGCTCCAACACAGGCTTCAAGTCCGTAATCCGCACATCGTCCAGAGAGCGTGTTCTGCTGACTCCGACGTAGAAGGCGTGATAATCGATTCTGGGCCGCACTTCGCGGTCTACGTATAGAATCACCTTGTCTAGAGTCCGACATTGCATTGCGTGATATGTTGCCGCAAAGCCCAGCACAAACGGGTGGCCCACCACGTTGAATTTCATTGGCAGCCCCCCGCGTCCCACTCTCCGGTTTACATCTCGCACTCAAAGATAATTTATTTATTATGAGAATCTGATAACTCGGTTACTTTTGACTTCTTAACGGTAAAATACAATTTTATGAACGAACAAGACGGCAGTGTTCAATATTTACAGGATTTACTACGATGTCACTTATGTAATAATGCGCCACGGCGCGTTAATGTGAAAATGTATTGTGCGGACTGTAAATCGGGGGACCCTTCTTTGCATTTAGGGATATCTTGGCGTCAACCTCAACGGTCCTACTGCACGGGACCAGGGGGATGGCATCGTCGTCCAAGATGGTCATCACCACAGGAACAACGTCTTTCTTCGATGGCACGATGACTCCGATACACCACGGTGGGTACGTCAGCCATACTTCTTCGCCATTGCCACAGTTCTTGCATCGTTGGTCACACCAGAGTACGCTGGTACTCTGATGAACGGATAACCGCGGGATCCTCCCGTTCGTCCAAGATGATGGCCTTCAGAATACCGCGGGTGCCGTTGCAGAGGCCTCGTTCCACTGCAATGTTGGCCGTGATGTAACGGGGGCATCGGACATTTACATATGGCACACATAGAATGGGGACGCGCGGTTGTTCACCGACCTAGAGTTTTGGAGCCCGTGACAAAACCTGTATTCGGCAATGTGATCTGCCACTATGTCCGATGGGAAGGGTGCACCACGCACGAACGTCGCCGTCAAACTTGGAATGATACCGTACAGTTTTTCCCCCAACGCATTGAGTCTGGTGTCCGTGCTGGCACAGGAGCACTCGTTTGAAATTGAGAAGGGGATTGGATATTCTTGGGAACGAGAGGATTCCAATCACCCGAATACTCATGTCTTCTATGGAACGCGCCACTGCCCATTTTAAGGTTTTACATTATCATCGGCATCGGGTGTTAATATATGGGATACCCCTGGATGGCTGGAAGTGGGATCCTCCAGTGAATAACGGGCTCATTGGTAGACTGTGCAAACAGTCTCGCCCGGACTCGGTTGAATTCTTGGACAGAGTTGCGGTCAGTGCAAACGATTGGCGCCTCCCGCCAGCTGGGTTTCTCAAGATCGTATGGCCGCAACGGTTGTAGCCACTGTCCCATTGTCTCGCGTGCCGCGGTCCCCATGCTGCCGCAGTCGCGGAACTCAGCAATATACCGAGCAAAGGCCGCGTCGTTTCCACAACGGTGTGGCGTTGGATCAGGATGGGGCGATTTCCTTTGAGAATGTATACCGCGTAAGGAAAACTGCTGGCAATGTGTCAATTTGGTCTTAGTCTGTGCCAGAGTTGTCCATCCGCAAACGCCCCAACCTGTCCGTTAGATCGTGACGGGTGAACAAACGGATCAGGGCCAAACCGGATTCATTCCCCGCAGAAAGGGACGTCTTAGCTCGCCTGCGCGGGGTTGTCGGGTCGGTTGAATGAACGAATGCCGTCATGAGGGAGGTAGCCCCCACCGGAGGAAGTTGTGCAAAATCTCCGCAGAGGATGATACAGAGCCCACCGAAAGGCAGGTGGGCCTCGTTGCGTGCCATTCGTAGGCGGCGATCCACCTCGGCGAGAGTTGGATCACAACCTCACATGCTGCCGGATGAATTCATTTCGTCAACAAATGTTCTTGTTACAAATCCATTGACATCGGCGCAGGTTAACGCGCCGCGGCGCGTTAACCACCTGAATATTATGGACCATTCTATAGCACATCACAATTCCTTGTTAAGTTAATAATTTGAAAACGCCCGTGTATAATATTGTTCGTATACTTGGTATTTCGCAAGACCTCGGGATGCAATGGGGGTGCGCACCCGCATCGGTCTGTGGGGTACTGTTTGCGGGGGATACCATGGAGATCTCGTCAATCACAATGACAGCGGTGGACCTGAATTTTTTACGCAGCCGTTCGGCCCGCATTGGAGGTGGCGGGGCCCGGTCTCGGGTTCCATCCTCAAATGCCTCGAAGACCGGTAACCCCAGTAGATGGTGCATTGTGGATCCGCGAGGCAGATTGCTTGCGGCAACCCCCGATGGGGCCATGTCGGCACGACCCGGCGACTAGGAGGGGCGTTTAGCCGGTGTGTATGTGGTTGATCGGCGGGGATTAAGGGTGGACTGCCCACCCACCCACCGCATTGAATGCCATTATTTACACAATGTCGCCGGGGCCCCACCATTGGGTTTGGGATATTGTGCAACCCACTGGGTTATGTTATGTTTGCGTGAAAATGGGGTTACTGGCAGATTGGTGGGGTTGAAGATACGGAAACCCATTGCATTGTAAACGATAACAGGATCGTGTGTAAACCGTACGACGTTGCTGCCGAATCTGCCACACAGCGCCTCGTGGATCGTCCGGACCAAATAACTCTTCCCGGTCCCTGGCCCACCGTGGATGAACCATAGTGGTCCGGCATTCGTGTGGTCGCGATGGACGCTCGATGGCAGTACGGTGGCGTCGGCGTTTCCGGTGATCCCCAGACCGGTGGCGTTCGTCATCACCCATGTGACAACGTCGTCATAGATCTTGCGTTGGTCAGGACTGAGGTCAGGACAGGTGACGGGAAGCTGTTCTCTTTGGCCGATATAGTGGATCCCTGGGGTCGAATGCGCCGCGGCGCGTTCCACGATGTTGGTATCGTCATCTTCACGTCGGAGCATCTCGGAGGGTGCCACTTTGAGGATTATGAGTTCGAATAAGCGCATCCGATTGGTCCACTGAAAATTAAAAGGTAATTCAAAACCGAAAATAATTGACTAGGTGGGTCGGGTGGGATTATCGAATTTGCGGAGCCTATTTGCGATGCGGATCGTAACCAATACAAAAATGGCACGGCGTAGCGCAACCGTATCTCATTATACATCCCAGGCAGGACGTGTGCGCGGGCCATTTCGGAGATTCTCGGGACCATGGTTCGAGCTGGTGCGTTCGAGCTACTGGCGTTGTTGGCGGACACGGTTAGTCCAGTGGTCCACAGCCGCTCAATCTCACGGGCCCGTGGATCGGCCTCGCTGTCTCCGACACGCGAATCGGGATATTCTTCGCCGCCTTCGTCTGGACGGGCGCCAACTACTGCGGCCAACAGCTGTTCTTGTAAATTACGCAGGACGGCTTGATACAGCACCATCCCCTGCTGTCGCCGGACAGCAATTCGGTAGTCACCCTCGGTGGAACCAGCGCCACCGGTGAAGGCGACGTCCAACGCATGGGGTATGCCCCAGCACTTGCGGTCGGTGGTTCGGGCCGCGTGAACCAGCAACTGGTTCGGCTTGTCGGGGAGAGATGAGGCTTTCAGACGACGCACGTAGTCCCGACAGGAGAGCTCGGTCCACGTGGCTGGCAGCCCGTCCGCCCCATGTGCCGCCCGTTGGGGGCCCTCGAAGTGGTGGATATACGCCTCCCACGACAGGTCCACAGCCGCGCCATGGTGCCACGGCACCAGGTTGGCCATGATGAAACTGGCCCACCGCTGGCGGTCCGCCGCCTTGCCCTCCAGTCCGGGCCAAGGAGGACAGCCTCTGCTCGAGTATACCGGTACGCGGGGCATCACAGCGAGGCGCTGCCGCCACTGGGTGTTGTGCAGTGGGTGTGGTGCGCTGAAGCGAGCGAAGAGCTTGCGGGGTGTTCGCCGCCCCACGACAGCATCCGTATCACCCCCGCCTTCTGGCTCCGGGTCCGGCTCCGGGTCCTCCACACCATCAGCGGCAACCCTGATCACGTCCACCGTACAGCAGTACTCCGTGAAGGACAGGTACACAAAACGAGGTCCGCGGTGGGCGTAGTGTTCCAGGCTGTCGATGACGTGCTTGGTGTCACGCCTATCACCGGTGCCAAACACTCGCCCGGCGGCCGGCACCATGATGTCGTCGTATAGGTCCGGAAGATCGGCGCCAAAATCCGGTGCGGCCCACTCGTCATCGTCGCGGACGCAACTCATACGGGACCACTGTCCAGGGATCGGGAATGAAAGCCGATAATCAAATATACTTAAAAGAAACAACACAGGGTGAGGGAGAGAGACGGGCGACGTGTCATACGCGTTATCTTCGAGATACGGTCAAACAATTGTCGGTTTTACGATACCTACACTTGGGATGGGATCAGTATCATTAGTCTTCAATCATCGGTGAAACGCGCCACGGCGCGTTCCTGGGTTTTTCTATCACTTGATAATACCACGGTGAGTTGCGGGAGGCATTCGTATCCTCCCGGGCAGCATTATCGTGGGCGGTGCTAGTGTTGTCGGGGTCATTTTCGAGGTGGTCGTCATGATCTTCAGCACCGGAACGCGCGACCGAGCAATGTCGATGTACCTCACGGATAGCGGCCTGTCCGTCCACCACGGCGAACAGATGGGAGGTGTCGGCGGCCCGATTCCCAAGGAGCGAAAATGCGGCCTGTTGCCGGTAACAACGCTCCAGCCTGTCTTTTTTTAGAAAAAGGGGGGGGGAGAAAGTGTACACCTTGTGTGTTGACACGGATCCAAATGAATCAGCGCTGAGTGGTAATCAAGACCCCGACAAAATAAACTAGTTAGGGTTTTTTTTTAGTTCTAAAATAAACTAGTCCGATTTGGAAAATGGTCCGAGACTCTCGTTCTTTCATGCGATTGGGATCCCGATTGGGATTGCGATTGGGGCGTTGACCAGGAAAACTCCACCTGCTTGTCAATAGAGTTCACGGCGCGCTGCAAGACGGTGATGTACGCCGGACGATGGGTAGTGTTTCCCGCGGCGTCGATGATGACATTGGGCCGCGGCGGCAGGTAGTTCGATCGCAGGCGCTCCTGCTCCTCCGCACACACGTGCCACAACAGCGAGACGATACGCTTGGGCTCCGCCGAGTTTTTGTCACCAGGTCCCCGGGAGGATGTCCGGATCCGAACATACGATCGTTCACGACGCGGGGGACACGCGCTCGCGGGGCTCATGGCGCCCCGGGGACCTGGCCGCAACAGTATCCGGCGACGTACTTGGCCACCGCCCAACCCACCCGCTCCCCGCCCAACAGTTGTACGTTCGTGTTCGAGGCGAACACATACGCCAGTAGGGAGTTCGTCTCCACCACGCGCCCATCCTCCTCCAGAGGTCGCGCCAATTCCCACCGGAGGATTGGGCCTGCCAACAGACGGTCGCCGGGCCCCAGTCCAACTTTTTTGTGTCCACCCACCGCGTTCCGACCCTGTAACGCCTCCCACCCAGTCTCTGTATCCGCATCCAGCTCCCGCGTGTCGCATCGCACCCCGCCATCCTCCTGCCGCACCAACCGGTACCACACCGGCCGCGTCTGCGAGTGCTGCGATCCACTGAGACGGGGATACGCGAAGCGACAACCCCGGCGTCCCGCCACGCCCTTGCCGCAGCTGGCATGCCGACACAGGTGGAGCTGGAGGGCCCCCTGGACACGGTGGACAAACACCAGGGCGTCGTTCCACGTCATCGGCACATCCGGGGAGTTGGCCTTCGTCCACAGCACACGATCCATGTGCTCGCGACCCTGGACCCTACGCAACCACTCGGCGTGTTCCTCTGCCGGGGCCCGGGCTGTCACGTAATCGTTGATGATCCCTTCCAGTCTGGCGCGCTCCTGGGGGTTCGCCGTGCCTCCAGACTCCAACAAACCTGGTGCCACGCCGCCCCAATACAAAGCGTGGACGTGGAGGGAGCCCCGAGCCTGTACCTCATAGGCCGCGTGGTACGCCACGGTAACCCCAAAAACACCGCAGGGCCGGTCTCTTACCGGTAGGTTGCTGCGGCGGTCCGAAATGGTCGGAAGTCCAAGTAAAACATTGATACGCGGTCAGAGTAGCCAGGCTAGCCTGTATTGACACAGTTGTAAAACCGTGTATAATACATTGAAGATGCCGCATATACAAATGTGATAGCGTCTTCGCAAATGTGTCAACATCCATTATTGGGGAAATTTGGTTATCAGAGATTGCTTACTGTTTTTTTGGACAGGAAGTACATAATGCTCGCTGGAACGTGCTGCCCGTAAGTTCTTTGACATGAGTGATGATTTCTATGCACTTTTTAACGGACAAGGGTAAAAGATTCATTTGGGAGGCTGAAATACAGGGGATGGAAGTCGAACTCTGACCGGGGCAAACATGGCCCGCATTTGTCGCTGAAATACGCGGGCTGCAGCTGGGGAGTTGCTGGTGATGGTGCTGTAGCGGTCAGCGGTAGATAGACGCTGCAGGTCCGCGTCATTCGGTCGACACAGCGAGAGCGTTAGAAGGTTGTCCACATCGTTCGGCGCGACGGTGAAATACAGCGTTGGTGGGGCCATGGGTTTACGTATGGGATCAACAGTGTGAATTACAGTACGCGTGGGTTCCTGGAACACCAGGAAGTAACGTTGGACGATGAAATCGGATTATCGTCATTGAACACAGACCGGGAGTAGGGAGATGACATGTAAACCCCTGGGTGGCCCGAAGAAGTCAATCATCCCACGAATCTTCCCCAGATGAGTGAACCGTTCGGAGCTGGAAAACGGGACTCGGGCATGACAGGATCGAAGCAGTGGCTGAAGTTCTCGGATGAGTTTGGTGGCCTCCGGCCCCTCGGGATTGGCAGCAGCAACACGCAGAACGGCATCCGGGTCTCCAGTGTTCAAAAGATGCTCGAGAATTCTGCGTTGCGGTCGGGCACCAGAAACGGTACGCGCGACGGCTCGCAATGCAGTGTGGCGAACTGTCTGGTTGAAAATGAGGAGGCAAAACTCGGCGTGCCGACTAAAGCGGCCGTCATCCTGACGCAGTAGATGGCTCGTTTCCCATTGCGGTAGGCCATAAGTTGTTGCTAGCCCACATCCAAACGGGAAAAGCGTTGGGTAGCTGCGGTAAAGTAAGTGAGAGCAGAGGGTGTCGATCTAATCTAATGATTACAAAATAAGACGTCGCGCGTTATTCTGTCGGTGAGACCTTGTGATCGCCCAAAACATTAATAATACGCGACCGGTGGGGACACAATCCGATAACGTAGGTACAAACGCGCCACCGCCCGTTATTCTGTTGGTGAGGCCGAAC
>JBMFGW010000124.1:0-9777 GCA_049977145.1 Phycisphaerae bacterium | reverse complement strand
CCAATACTGATCAATACTGATACTACTGACCAATTCTGATAAATACTGTATTTGAAACCTTAACCTCCCCATTATCGAATCGCCGCCGCGTTGCAGAAACGGTCACAGGCCCCGTCCGCGGACAATCGTGGACCGCAGTTTGCTATTGGGAGTGGACACTACTACCATTATAAGAGGAGATTTGGATTTAGGCGCTCGTCCGATCGTTCGCGGTGAGTGTAAAGAAGGCGGTATGAGTTTGTCTTCGCACTATTTGTTACATCGGCTATTAGATAATCGCGGTGCCGGTGGGGTCAATGGCGGTTCATTCATTATCAAATTTATCGCGGACGTCAAGGAAGTGAATTTCGCGCCACACTTAATGACCATCGTTACGCCACTGATAAGGTCACGCATGGCTTACGATCTTACCAATATGGGCGCATTACATGAATTATATTTATAAGGAAATCACCGATGAAAAAAACACAATCAAAACAAACGCGCACATCTCATCACACCGCTAATACGCCAGCCAATGTGCATCCCGGCAACGGTCCTTTATCCGCCGAGATGCTGGCACGCGTGGACGGCTATTGGCGGGCGGCCAATTATTTATGTGTCGGACAACTCTATCTCTGGGCCAATCCGCTGTTGCGTGAGCCGCTGAAAGTCGCGCATATAAAACCGCGATTCCTAGGTCATTGGGGCACCGATCCGGGGCAAAATTTTATCTATGCGCACCTTAACCGAATCATCAAAGAACATGATCTTAACATGATTTATATTGCAGGGCCCGGCCACGGTGGTCCGGCGCTGGTGGCCAACACTTATTTGGAAGGAACCTATAGCGAAGTGTATCCCAACATCACCCAGGATGAGGCGGGCTTGGCGAAATTGTTTCGACAGTTCTCATTTCCGGGCGGAATTTCCAGCCATGTCGGACCGGCCACGCCGGGATCCATCCATGAAGGTGGCGAACTCGGTTATTCCATCGTCCACAGCTTTGGCGCAGTATTTGATAATCCTGATCTGATCGTTGCGTGTGTGGTGGGTGATGGCGAAGCCGAAACCGGACCGTTGGCCACCAGTTGGCATTCCAATAAGTTTCTCAATGCCAAGACTGATGGCGCGGTGTTGCCGATTTTGCATCTCAATGGTTACAAAATCTCGAATCCGACAATTCTCTCACGCATCGACCCGGAAGACTTGGAAAAACTACTGCAGGGCTACGGATGGAAGCCCTATTTTGTGGAAGGGAATGATCCGGCCACCATGCACCAGTTGATGGCGGCCGCGATGGACCGGGCCATTGCGGAAATTAAGCAGATTCAAAAACGGGCGCGGGAGCAGGGCCATACAGAACTGCCACGCTGGCCAATGATTGTGTTGCGGTCGCCAAAAGGATGGACGGGGCTTAAAGAGGTGGATGGCAAGCAAATTGAAGGGACTTTCCGCGCCCATGAGATTCCGATGTCCGGCGTGATTGAGAATCCGCAACATTTGGCGTTGCTGGAAGCGTGGTTGAAAAGTTACCGTCCGGAGGAATTGTTTGATAAAGCCGGCAAACTGAAGGCGGAACTTGCAGCATTGGCCCCAGAGGGGCAACGCCGCATGGGAGCCAATCCGAACGCCAACGGCGGGATGTTGATGCGGGATTTGCGCCTGCCGAATTTTCGAGATTATGCCGTCAAGGTGGAATATCCGGGGGCGACCGATGCCGCGGATGCTTATGTGCTCGGCGGCTTTCTGCGGGATGTCATCAAGGTGAACGCCGATCAGCGCAACTTTCGGATTTTTGGTCCGGATGAAACCGCCTCGGACCGGCTGACCAGCGTTTTTGATGTCACGAATCGGCAGTGGGAGGCGGGCCTGGTCAAGAATGATGAATGGCTGGCGCGTGATGGCCGAGTAATGGAGGTGCTAAGTGAACACCTGTGCCAGGGCTGGTTGGAAGGCTATCTGCTGACGGGGCGGCACGGTTTGTTGAACAGTTATGAAGCGTTCATACATGTTGTTGACTCCATGTTTAATCAACACGCGAAATGGCTGGAGATTACTTCAGACTTGCCATGGCGACGGAAAATTTCCTCGTTGAATTATCTATTGGAGTCCCATGTGTGGCGACAGATACATGACGGTTTTACACACATGGATCCAGGCTTTATTGATGTGGTTCTGAACAAAAAATCCAAGATCGTTCGCATTTATCTGCCGCCCGACGCGAACTGCCTGCTTTCGGTAATGGACCATTGCCTGCGCAGCCGGAATTATGTCAATGTGGTGGTGGCGGGAAAACTGCCCGCGCCACAATGGCTATCCATGGATCAGGCGGTGCGGCATTGCACGGCGGGTGTCGGCATCTGGGAGTGGGCCAGTAATGATAAAGGCGGCGATCCGGATGTGGTCATGGCCTGCGCCGGTGATGTGCCGACATTGGAAACGCTGGCGGCCGTTTCAATTCTACGGCAAACTCTGCCGGAGTTGAAAATCCGTGTGGTCAACGTAGTGGATCTTTTGAAATTGGAGCCGCCGCTGGAGCATCCGCACGGCTTGACCGATGCTGATTTTGATGTACTTTTCACTCGTGATAAGCCGGTGATTTTTGCCTATCATGGTTATCCGTGGTTGATCCATAGGTTAACCTATCGTCGTACCAATCATGATAATATCCATGTGCGCGGTTATAAGGAAATGGGAACTGTTACCACACCGTTTGATATAACGGTACTGAATCAGATGGATCGTTTTGATCTGGCCCAGGATGTCATTGACCGCTTGCCTCAGTTGGGGGCGAAGGCCGCCTATTTCAAGCAGGCCTTACGCGATAAGCTCTTGGAACACTATGCGTATATTCGTGTACATGGCGTGGATATGCCGGAAGTGGAAAACTGGCGTTGGACCGTGCCCGCAAAATAGGTTCGCGCTACCGCCGGCTAATTGATCCGGAAGATGTTTATTATTTATTGGAGGTTTTTATGGCAGCTACTAAATCCGTTGATTTATTGACCATTGGTGCCGGGGGCGGGGGCTATCCTGCGGCTTTCCGGCTGGCGCGGGCGGGACGCCAAGTCGTGATGGTGGATACCAAGGGTGTTATGAGCGGTAACTGTCTGTCGGAAGGATGTGTGCCCTCCAAAGCGGTACGGGAAATGGCCCTCCATCTTAAACGGCATCAGCGATTTCAGAGCTATGGAATTCACGGTCCCGCGACTGTGGATTATGCGGGTATTGTAGCGCATAAGGATGAAGTGCAGAATATTCGTTATACCCAACATTCCCAGGAACTCGCGGATGCCCCGCGTGTGACGCTGCTTAAAGGCCGGGCGCGGTTTGTCGATCCGCATACGGTGGTAGTGGAAACCGATAAAGGTGAAGATCGCTATGTGGCGCGTGATATCATCGTGGCCACGGGTACCGAGGTGTCCATTCCACCAATTCCCGGTGCCCAATACTGTCTGACCAGCAGCGATTTATACAAACTGCATTCACCGGTGACCAAACTCCCCGCTTCGATGGTTGTCATCGGTGGTGGCTATATCGGCTTGGAAACGGCCAGTTTCTTTGCGGCATTCGGCTGCAAGGTTACGCTGTTGCAACGCGGTGAACGTGTGCTGACACGAATGGATACCGGCATGGTGGAAACGCTGGTTCCGCTTTTGGATCCGGGAATAACGATTCTGCTGCGGGCACAGGTGCAGGCGATAGAAAAATCGGAAAAAGGATTTCGCGTGCGCTATCGGCAGGATGGTGTGGACAAGATTATCGATTCCGAGCAGGTGCTGATGGCCGCCGGTCGCCGCCCCGTGCTGCCGGAAGGACTAAGTTCCTTGGGCGTTGAAATTAACGCGCGCGGTTACCTTGTGGCCAGCGAGGCGATGCAAACCAAGCTTCCCCATATTTATTCCTGTGGCGATATTAATGGGCGCGTGCTGCTCTTTCACGCCGCGGTGCGGCAATCGCTGGTGGCGGCACACAACATTCTTGGCGGCGACGTTCCGCTTGACTACTTTGATGGTACTTCCGTGCCGACGACAGTGTTTACTCTGCCAGGCGCATCCTATGTTGGAATCACACCCACTGCGGCCGCAAAAAATTCAATGCGTCTGCTGACCGGGGCTTATCATTTCACGGATGATGCCCGTGCCCAGATTTTTGGAGAAATGCGGGGTGGAATTCGCCTTTTCTTCGATCCTGATACACTGCGTGTGTTGGGCGGCTGGGTGGTGGGAATAGATGCGGGGAGCCTTATTGGTGAGATTGGCACGGCGGTGGCAGGGCGGTTGACCGCTCGTGATTTGGCTAATTTTGCCGATCAGCATCCCATGTCCGCCGAGGGCGTGGCTCATGCCGCTCGGAGTCTGTTTTGAACTCTCAGGCATCACGATTCGTATGCTTCAATGATGAAAGGAACTTTAATGGATACTATTATGCTCGTTAAAACCGTTCAGATGCTCATGGCTCCCGGTAAAGGTCTGCTGGCCATGGATGAAAGTAATCCCACCTGTAACAAACGATTTGCGGCACTGAATATCCCGCAGACTGCGGAGATGCACCGCGTGTATCGGGAGTTGATCGTAACGGCACCGCACCTCGGCGATTACATCAGTGGGGCTATTTTATTTGATGAGACCATTCGCCAGAAGTTAAACAACGGCAGCTCTTTTGTCGACGCTTTGCGCCAAGTCGGTATCGTTCCCGGCATTAAGGTGGACATGGGAACCCGAGAACTGGCAGGTTTTCCCGGCGAAAAGATCACCGAGGGTTTGGACGGCCTGGCGGGGCGCATGAAAGAATATTTCCAAATGGGTGCCCGTTTTGCGAAGTGGCGTGCGGTCATCGTCATTGGTGATGGTATTCCCACCGCGGGTTGTATAGATGCCAATGCCCACACGCTGGCACGCTACGCCGCAATATGCCAAGACGCCGGATTGGTTCCGGTTGTGGAACCGGAAGTGCTTATGGATGGAAAACATACTTTGGCCCAATGTGGTACGGCGACCGAGGCAGTGTTGTTTAGGGTTTTTAATCAACTGCATAAACAAAGGGTGCTCTTGGAAGGGATGATCTTGAAGCCCAATATGGTGTTGCCGGCATTAGGCTGTCCAAAACAGGAAGCGGTGGATGAAGTGGCTGATGCCACTGTGCAGTCACTTTTGCGTAGCGTTCCCGCTGCGACGGGCGGCGTGGCTTTTCTGTCCGGTGGGCAGCCGGCACAACCTGCTTCGGAACGTTTGAATGCCATGAATGTTCGCTGGAAATCTAAAATGCCTTGGCCGCTAACGTTTTCATTCTCCCGGGCGATTCAACAACCGGCATTGGAAATCTGGGCGGGAAACGTGGCCAACGTCAGCGCGGCGCAGCAGGCATTGGTGCATCGGGCTCGCTGTAACAGTGCGGCGCGGCAAGGCCGGTATAGCCCCGATATGGAAAAGTCCCGGTAGCACGCCCATTATTAAATAGGGCTAAATTGTGGTTGTCTGTTTCAGGAGCGATTTATGGCAATTGATAATCTCGTTGTGGCAACTTACGAAACCCATGAAGGCGCGGAGGCTGCAGTTAAAGAACTTCAGAAGGCCGGCTTTGATATGAAAAAGCTTTCCATCCTTGGCAAAGGCATGGAAAATGAACAGCACGTCGTGGGCTATTACAATGCGTCGGAACGGGCGGTGTTCTGGGGGAAATACGGGGCGATTTGGGGCGGCCTTATGGGTCTGCTATTTGGTTCGGCGATGTTCATAGTGCCGGGTATCGGACCATTGTTCGTACTTGGGCCATTGGCAGGGTGGTTGTTTGGTGCCATTGAGGGAGCGGTTGTGGTTGGCGGCTTGACCGCGTTGGGGGCCGCGCTTTATAGCCTTGGCATTCCCAAAAATAGTGTTCTGCAGTACGAGACCGATATCAAGATGAGCAAGTATCTGGTGATTTTGCATGGAACAGATAGCGAAGTTGGAAAGGCTCACCAGATACTGGTGCGTACCGCTTCTCGAACCGAGTCCCATGCGGTTACACCAGATCCAAGTTTCTTTAAGGCATGAGCCTTACCGCTGGAATTGGTACAAACCAGGCGACTTTCGCAACATAGTGACCAGCTAAAAGTTGTCGCATTTTTTGTGGAAACTGGAATTTGAAAAATGGCCAAGATATTAGTCATGCTGATAACCGGGAAGGACAATATCAATACCGAGATGGTTTCATTCAATTTTGCTGTCAACCTGGTAAAAAATGCGAAAGCGACCGTTGAATTTCTCTTTCTTGGTAGAGGTGTCCAAGCCGCCAACAGCAAGCAACGGAGTTCTCCGTCGTTTAAGCAGCAGATTGATGCGATGATGGCACTTGGCATTCCACTGAAGATTTGTAAGGTAAGCATGGAGGGTGAAGGCCAAGCGGCGGAAGACATATTCCCCGGTATTGCAATGGTTTTGGGTGGTGTGGAAACCAGTGCCCGAATTGAAGATGGTTACTCGGTTATAACTTTCTAGAAAGTGGTTCCTTATGCGGACGAGTGCCCTTGAAAAATCACCGGCGATTCAATTACTGATAGCGGATGTGGACGGTACTCTGGTAACCAAAGACAAAGTTCTAACTCCACGCGCGGTTGCCGCGGTGGCAGCGTTGAAACAAGCGGGAATAAAATTTGCGATTACCAGCGGGCGCCCGCCGCTGGGCATGGCGATGCTTATTAAACCGCTGAATATTACCGAGCCGATAGCCGCCTTCAATGGCGGGCTGTTTGTAAATCCGGATCTATCCATTATTGACCAGAAAGTTCTTCCCACGATGGTTGCCGGTGCGGTGGTCAAGGCCATCTGTGATCATAAGTTGGAGGTGTGGATATACCGCGGGAATGACTGGTTTGCGCTCCAGGAACATGGATCCCATGTGGATCGGGAAGCTTGGACAGTGAAATTTAAGCCCAAAGTGGTAAGCACTTTTGATGCCGTACTGGATAATGTGGTAAAAATTGTCGGTGTCAGCGACGATTATGATTTAGTGGCGCATGTCGAAACCCAGGTGCGGGAGCAATTTGGTGATCATGTTTCCGCAGCGCGATCCCAGCCTTATTATTTGGATGTTACGCATCCGGATGCCAACAAAGGGCAAGTGGCTTTGCGCCTGGCAAAGGAATTCAACATTCCGACTTCCGGCATTGCCACCATTGGCGATATGCCTAATGATGTGCTGATGTTTGCCCATAGCGGTTTGTCCATCGCCATGGGCAATGCCGGCGCGCAAGTACAGCGTGCCGCGCGGCGCGTTACCAAATCCAATGATGAGGATGGTTTTGCCATTGCGGTTGAAAACTTTATTCTCCAAACTGCGGTGGCATTGTAAAAGGAATTTCCAACTCCAGCGGCAGTGCCGGACGAAACGCTGGAGGATGAAAGACAACAATAGTGATCTTGAAGGATTTTACTATGGAAATAGGTATGATCGGCTTGGGACGCATGGGGGCTAACATGGTGCAGCGACTGTTGCAGGACGGGCATCGCTGTGTGGTTTTTGACGTTAATCCCAAGCCTATTGCAGCCCTGGAGGCCAAGGGGGCAGTTGGGACCAAAACGCTGGAGGAGTTGATGAAAACACTGACCAAGCCACGCGTGGTGTGGCTGATGGTTCCCGCGGGCGTGGTGGATAGCACACTGGAAAGCATTTCCGGGTTGATGGAATCCGGGGACATCATTATTGACGGTGGTAATTCCTATTATCACGATGACATTCGCCGGGCCAAACAACTCCAGGATCGCGGGATTCATTACGTGGATGTGGGAACGTCCGGAGGGGTGTGGGGTTCCGAACGGGGTTATTGCCTGATGGTGGGGGGCGAAGTTGAGATTATTAAACATATTGAGCCGTTGCTCATGACGCTGGCCCCGGGGGCAAAATTCGCTCCGCGCACCCCGGGGCGGGAGAAATTGTCGGTCACCCCGGCCGAAAATGGTTATTTGCATTGTGGTCCGCACGGGGCCGGGCATTTTGTGAAGATGGTGCATAACGGCATTGAGTATGGTGTGATGGCCGCGTATGCCGAGGGCTTCAATATTCTGCGACATGCAAATGCCGGCAACGACAAACGGCAAATGGATGCGGAGACCACGCCGTTAGCGCATAAGGAATATTATCAATATGATTTGAATTTGCCGCAGATTGCCGAACTATGGCGGCGTGGATCGGTAATCAGTTCGTGGCTGCTGGATTTAACAGCAATAGCGCTGGCGAAGGATCCTGTGATGGCTAAATTCGCGGGGCGGGTGTCTGATTCCGGGGAGGGACGTTGGACCATTACAGCGGCAATTGATGAATCGGTTCCAGCTCCAGTACTAAGTGCCGCATTATACGAGCGGTTCAGTTCCCGCGGGGAAGACGATTTCGCTGATCGTCTGCTCTCGGCGATGCGTTTCGAATTCGGCGGGCATCTGGAAAAAGGTAATTCGCCAGCGCGATAGTTTGTTGTATGGCCATTGGATATATTACCCTTCTGAAGTTATTTCTGTTATGGTAATGTTGTTGGTTTTGCCGGGTATGCAGTTGCGGCCGATCCTGGCGTATGTTGGCCGCGTGTTGGAAAAATAAGGATTTCATTATGAAACCGGAAGAACGTATCAAGGAAATTGGATCTTTACTGGGCCGACTTAAGGAACATTACCCGTCGGTAACCAATGCGTTCCTGCAGTTTATGTCCAAGACCCAGGGTGGGCCATCCCTTACCACCCGGGAAAAGGAACTCATTCAAGTCGCCTTGAGTGTCGCCGGTCAATGTGAATGGTGTATTGCGCACCATGTAAAAGCCGCCGCGGAATCCGGAGCCACCCGCGATGAAATTATGGAGTCTGGATTTCTAGCGGTATTGATGCATGGAGCGCCGGCGCTAATGTATCTGACTCCGCTCATGGCGTCCGTGGATCAATATGTATCGGTAAGGCCAGAAAACGCCGGCGCCACGCCCCCCGTCAAATAAGCGGGCCGCGATATAACTGATTCGCACGATGCGCGTGGCCTTAATCGCGTGCTGGAGTATTTGCCCAATGAGCACTGAAGCCGCACCGGCTATCACACCCAATCTTGCCGTTATTCCCGCAGTCAGTGTTGCGGAAGGGCTTTCCGCGCAGGAGGCGGCGGAGCGGCTGAAAAAGTTTGGCCCCAATGCAATCCCGGAACAGAAGTCGCATCCCATTCGTGCGTTTCTGCTGAAGTTCTGGGCGCCGGTTCCATGGATGCTGGAAGTTACTTTCATCCTGGAAATGGCGCTGCACAAACCGGTTGAATCGATCATTATTGTGTTGTTGCTCATCGGCAATGCGGTGTTGGGATTTGTCGAAGAGGGCAAAGCTCAGGCCGCCCTGGAAATTCTCCGCCACCGCTTGGAGATCAACGCTCGTGTCATGCGCGATGGCAAATGGCTGCCAGTGCCCGCCCGCGATCTGGTTCCCGGTGATTGTATTTATCTGCGCATGGGGGACATGGTCCCCGCGGATGCCCATCTGGTTCAGGGCAATATAGAAGTTGATCAGTCGGCTTTAACCGGCGAATCCGCCCCGGTTGAGCTGGCACCGGGTGGCGATGTCCGTTCCGGCTCGGTGGTCAAACGTGGTGAGGCGGCGGCGGAAGTCACAGCGACGGGTGCCAAAAGCTTCTTTGGCAAAACCGCGGAACTGGTGCGTGGTGCCAAAACCGTCGGCCACATGGAACAAATTATTTTCGCCATCGTCAAGTATCTATTGCTGATGGATGTGACGTTGGTCGTGATTGTTCTAATCTACGCTTTTTCCATGGGCATGGCCTGGTCGGTTATTCTGC
>JBMFGW010000123.1:0-9870 GCA_049977145.1 Phycisphaerae bacterium | reverse complement strand
ATCCCAAAAACTCATCAAACGCAATACTATCAAGGGGTTTCTCTTCCGAAAATTAGGTTTTTAGGGCTAAACTCCGGATTAAGAATGGCTCTTCGGGCAAACGAGTGGGTAAATTATCGCGTTTTTACCATGACGGATGGATATGTATAGCTATGATTTACGGATGGTCGTGCCGCGGGCAACCTTCAAGCCATCTGCTGGAACCGAAAGGTGTGGGAGTTCTCTGGATTGGATACCGATGCGTATGGAAGTCCTGTTTGGGAGCTAAGGGGGTATTCGGTTCGCCTTCATGGCCGGCGGGGCCACTTGCAACTCTCTTCCCTCGTGTCCGGTATGAATGGCCCGCGGAGATTCGCTGGGAATACCGCAGGCCCGGTTAGAACTCCGGCAGCATACAGGTGAGCACTTTCAACCGCAGGTATTCCTCGTCCCGCAGGCCGTAGGCCCGGCGTTGGATCACTCGTATCTTGTTGTTAAGCCCTTCCACGAACCCCAACGCCACTTGGTTCTCCGGCTGGCAATAGGCCACAATCCCATCCCAGTGCCGGTCAATCATGTTGGCGAATTTCTCGTAGGGCCCAAGACGCTGCCACTTCAGGGCGGACCGCCAGTTCTCGAAGAATTTGCGAGCCCAGGTTGGATGAGCGTAATCCCAGAGCCGTCCGAAGGATTCCTTGAGCAAATAGGCCGTGTTGAGCCGCTTGTTGGCCGCCAGCAGAAGCCGGAGACTTTTGCGGCCATCGGGCTTGAGATTCTCACGGCGTGCCAGCAAGGTATATTTCTGACCTTTGATGAATCGGCGTTGCGGGCCGGTCAGACGGGCGTATTCGCTTCTACGCACCTGGTCCAAGGCCTCGCCGAGTTGCCGCAGTACATGGAACTTATCAAAAAGTATTGCCGCCTGTGGGGCGTGACGCTGCGTGGAATGGCGGAAAGGCTTCCACATGTCCATCACCGCCAAGCGAATCTTCCGGCCTTTCTTGGGGCCGAGGTCGGCAAAGAACTGGTCCATGCTTTCCTCTGAACGATCCTGTCCGCCGAACCAGATCGGGCGCAGGCGTTCCAAATCGCTCACAACAATACGATAGACATGACCCTTCCTTATCGACACCTCGTCAATGCCCAGCACGCCAGGAGCTGGTGCGGGATACCGTCGTAGTTGCTCCGTCATGTACTGCTTCTCGAGATCCTTGGTGGTCTGCCAATCCAAATGCAATTCTTTCGCCACCGCCTGAATGCTGGATTCCCGGCATCGTCGCCCCACATAATAGGCAAATCGCTTGGTGTAGAAGGGGTTGTCTGCCAGAATATCCAGCTTTTCCCGCTTCACCTTCCCACAACTCCGGCACGCCACACGGCGAACATCGAGAGCCAGATAGACACGGGTGTCTCCGCAGGAAAGATCGCGGACGCGCCGGGTCTTATGGTCATACCAGCCGAAATGAGTCTTTCCGCAGCAGCCGCACACTGTTTTTTTGAGCGCCGGAAGAGGTTTATCAGCCGCGCCTTGGGATCACCAAAAATGCCGGTCACCGTCAGGGCCGGGCGAAAACCGGGGAACCGATACGAATCGGACAGCCGTCGCTTGTAGTTACGTTTTTTCATCCCATTACAATCGACAGTTTTGAAAACCTGTCAAGCTCCAGAAAACCACGGCCAATTGCCGCTCAAATCATTTTTTCGAGTATTATTCACCCACTCGTTTGCCCGATGAGCCAGAAAATTGATATAAGTCATTATTTCACAAATAGTTACCGTATTTTCTCGCCAAAACTCCGGCCTGACCGAGATCAGTGCAGCCAACCGAGATTGAGCGCCGCGTTGCCGCCCACGCTTCGCATGACCACGGCATTTCGCAATTCAACCGCCGTTGGTGTTGTGGCAAACCATTCGTGGGTGTCATCCAATGTCCCATGCAGGGCGGTGTTGGTATGGAACAGCCCTGGCGGCCGTGGTGTTGCCGGATCGGATGGCACACGGATAAACGCGACACGCGGTGCCTTGCCCGACATCGCTTCACGCTGTGCCAACGCCTCATACACCGGAATCGCCTGTCGGCATTCATCGCATCCGGCGTGATAAAAGAGCACGACCCACTGGCCATGAGCCAGGCGTTGGTTTAAAGGAATTTTATCCGGCCTGGCCGCCTCTGGCCCGGAAAGTGCGGCGGTTGTAATGTGCGTCAGAACCGGTAGCCGATGGCCAATCCATTTATGGGGTTCAAGGATAACAATTTTTCCGCCATTCGCCGTAGCCAGCCCACTGGCCGCAACTATCGGCCTGGGATGCACTATCGCGGAGAAAATGCCGACGGCCAATCCTATTCCCAGTGCTACCGCCACGGGCCATCGGCGTTTTGCCCGCCGTGCTGAAACATCCACAGACTTAGTCAGAAATACCAAGGCAAGCACGACGGCCACATCCAAAATCACCGTGAACCACGGATTGACATGAACTTGGCCAAAGCATCCGCAATCGACCTTTCCGGAGAGCGCCTCATAGAACGCATAGCAAGAGAATGTACTAAAACAGCCAATCGCCACCCGCCGCGCCGCCGTTGGAAATGCGCCGCTGACAAGCCAGATGCCAAGGAATATCTCCCAAGCGATCAGCGTCGGTACAAACCCCGGCAGACCCTCCAACCCAGGTGATGCGAGCGGCGAATGCGTGAACTGCAAGGTCGTCCCTCCTGCCGCAGTAAGCAGGACGCCGCCCGTGATTACCGATACCGCCTGCGGCAGCACATGGCTGGGTGCGGTGTCTACACCATGAAAGGGGGGCCGCGTGATCACACCATGTTCCGTCCCCATACGAACCTCCGGGGCTAAGGCTTCCGTTCCCTGGTTGCCGCGGCCCGTCCTTCAATGCGACCGGTAATCGGGATCACGATATTGGGCACGTATTTATCGGTGGTCTCCACGGTAACGGTCTGGTTCACCGCACCGGCCGGAAGCCGCGACAGGTCGACCACGAATTCGTGGGCGGCCCTTCCAAATTCGTCGATTTCCGGCTTGCCGCCGGGATTATTGAGCGGAATTACCCGAATGGATTTGGAAGATACCGTTACAGACCGCAGCGAGATTCCTTTCGGTGTCAACACAGTGAATTCTTCGCCGCCCAATGCGTTAGGCTCTCGTACCACACCCAAGCAAAAGGCCTGTGGGTACCATGTTAGCTGGATTGGCGGATGTTTAGCCGTAATGTGGCATTTTACAAGAACCCGGAGCCAGTGGTGGGGGTACCCGACGAAGGAAAGGAGAACTTCACGCACGATGTTGCCCGTTCCGATCTCGCTCCTGCCAAACGACAGCACGATCTTCGCCGTCTTTCCGGGTTGAATTCCATGATTAGCCGTGTCAATGGTGGCGTGCTTAAAGCAAAAACAGGTTCCCTTTGCAAACCCGACGCCAATCGGATGTTTCAGTGTATTGTGTAATAGAAACGGTACCTTTAGCATACCCGGACCGGCGGCAATTTCCCCGATGTTCAGCACGATCTCGCGGGGGGATGTCAACGCGTAGGCGGCCACGGCCTGCGGCGCGCCGCCAGGCTGAACGAAGAGGCATTGGTGGCCCAAATCCGGCCCCAGATGGGTACTCAGGTAGTCCATGCTCAGCCACCCAATATAGTCACCGGGATCCGCAAGACAGAGACCCTTCGGCCCGGACCCTAGCAAAACAAGGTAATGCTGGGGGCGGTCACCGGCGAGATGGAGGTGCTTCAGATATATGATGGCCACGCCAACTCGGTGGTGCTTCGAAAGCATCACCGCAATTTTTCGGAATGTTACCCTCTTGGCGGCCGACACCCGCAGGCCGGCGTTCTCCAACACGCGTCCGACCCGCGCAAGGCTCACGCTCCTACTCCAAGTCGCGCCAGCTCCCAAGGCAAGTGCGATATTATCCATATTCACCGGCCTCCGGAAATAGATAAGGCTGAATGCGGTGACATTTACCGCGCTGCTGGCGGCCGTTGTATCGCCTTGTACCTCCCCGAATGGCGTCGGGATATTGGCCCGTGACGAAATGGCATGACAAACCGCCGTCGCCAGTAGGAACGTAAGTCCTGCCGCCGCATGCGTGAAACTACTCGAACGAATTCGCATCTGTTCTCCTGATTCAATTGTCACCCGTTTCTAGTTCTCACGGCTTTGCGGTCGAAGGTCGGGCAAGGTCCCGTCGCGCGCGGCCTACGTCCCTTTCAAGCTCCTCCAATTGGTGCTGCGGCGTGCCGCCGATGCGGATCACTTTGTTCGTTACCAAGTCTCTTACGATGGCCCCGCGCGGGAATTGAATTACGTAGGTGCTGTCATTGACAGCCGGATCGTTGACGGTGACCTTGGACACGGCAATCGTTAAGTCAGTGCGAAACCTTTTCATGGACTTGTCGAAGGTTTTGCCCTTTATTTGCTTGGGGTAGAAGACGCCAGGCACCGGCTCGAAGAAGCCCGTCACGCGAGAATAGCCCTGAATTTGTGTGCCCGGAACCACATATAACCGGCCAGCGGGAGTTTCCCGCGGCAACCAGCCGTAGTCCTCGATGCAGCTAATGGAAAACTCCCTGCGGGGGTCCAACAGGAAAACATACTTCCCCCAAGGGTCGCCGACCCGGGTAACCTGCAAGTATTTTTTTCCACGCCACCGAATCCATCCGGCGTGTACCCAGGCCCACTTTTGTCCGAGCCTGATGTATGCCGAGAACCTGATACGGTACTTGGAAGACAGGTTAGACGTGAAGCCGTAGAGCGACTCCCACCATCCCGACGAAGCATCCACGCCTCCCCTCAATGCCGGCATGTTCCCGCTGATGTAGCCGTGATTGAAAGGAACCTCCTTTTTTGGGCTACCGACGTAGGTCTTGAGGTAGGTGCCGAAACGACCATTGTACGCGACCATGTAGCGGTCGGCTGAAACCGGAATGGGGCCACCGGTCCAGAGCGTCCAGTCACGCGGCACCTCCGCGCGGAACTTCCCATACGGCAGGCCGTCATAGGTCACCACCAGCCTGGTATCATCAACAGCCCGTTTGTGCCATATCCACTTCTTCTGGCTTGAATTGTAGTCTTCACCATAGAATTTTGATCGAGCATAAATGCGAATGTTCTTCACAGTGTGTTCCTGCGCCCGGATTGCGCGTATTGCCGTGGCGAGCAAGCGATCGCTGGCCGCACTGGGAGCCGGAGCATCCCAAGCCGACGGGACAGCCCAAGTTGCGGTACATACGCATATTGTTAGGATCGCCGACGCGGCGACGACAAGCGGTTTGTTATCCATCGTTTCATATCCCCTTGGTAAAATCTCACCCAACACCACAAACCATGATCGCAATGCAGGTCGCGATGGCGTCGCCATGTGCTGTGTTAGTTATTCGCAGGTCTCGACATAGTCTGCGCTAGCTTTGGACGCCATGTATTTCGGTGGAATTGGCTGGCACTGCAATTCGTCAACACCGGATACGTCGATTAGATTACATGTCCCCTGCGTAAATGTGTAGCACGGAATTTGGTAGTAGCCTGTGGTGTCCGTGCAGGACTTCCCTGGGTAGGTGCCTCCGCATGCGAAATTCTCCGCTGGGCCGCTGGCCAGTTTGAGATCACAGGCATCGCCGTATTCGGGTGGCGTTGCGGAAATGTTGCAGGTATAGAAGACTCCGCTAGGTAGCCCCGTCGGCGGCCCAGGGCATGTTGAACGGGCGTCAACGCACTGCTTGTTCTGATAAACGGGCTCACCAGCTCGGAGAAAGGCTGCCCCAGCGACAAACGCAAGGGCGGCCGCGCAGACGCAGGCGGCCAGTATCACCCGTGAGGCACCCCCGGAACGGCCATTGGATCGGTTGTAAACTTTGTTGAACATGAACGTTCTCCTTGAAAGGAACAGACAACACCATGAATTCCAGAACAACCGGAATACGCCGCTTTTTAATTCGCGGCTGCTGCGAACTGGCCAGCCTTCGGCCCCTTCACATACGTGCGGATCACGCCAAACTCCAAGCCGCGGTAAGAGGAATATACCTGGTTCCACCGAAGGCCCTTTTCAATCTGCCGCGAAGTAGTTATATCCTGTCGTTGCTCCAAACCCTCCCACAATGGGAAGAGCTCTAGGCGATAGGCACAGCGTGCAGCAACGACCAATTGGCCGGGCTTTGCCCGCAAGAGCCGCTTACCATAGAGGGCCATCAGCCGACGGAGTTCCACGGTGTAAATCAGTTGGCTTGACGCTGCCCAGGCGTCGGGATTTTCGTGCAGCATAAACTCTTCATCGCGCAGCAGCCTATTGGCAAAATAGCCTGATGGCACTCCTTCGCCAACCTTGGGGAGCGTGTCTCTAATTTCAGTCCAGCGCCGACGCAATGCTTCGCGAGCGTTGGAAAGCTGCTTGAGCCGAGCTCGCCAAGCTTGCCGGCCATAATAATACGGTGCGGGATGCTCGTTGAGCGGATCCAACGCTGCGCCACAAAGGATTGTGTTGAAGGAATGGTTGCGGCCTATGCGGATTAGCAGCACCATTGGCCCGCGCACCAGAATCCGGTGCCACACGCCGCCCCAGAAATTGACGATCCGTCCGAGTACCGACGTTGGTAGCCTATAGAACGCGGCCGCTCCTCGGGAAATTAATTCGGCCCGTTGAATCGCCGTGAGTACCTTCCGATCATAGAATCCGGGGGCGTGGCCAGTCAGCACCCGCTGCACTTTCGTTCCGGGCGGCAACCCCTCCGCCGAAAACACATAATCACGGGCGCGATTGGCACCGGTATGGCCGTCCTTGTTGAATTCATAAATTGACAGCGTATACTCCCCCTTGGGTATGTGGAACGTCACGTTGACATCGGGGCCCTGCCACGCCTCTGAATACGCCTCACCGTGATCGTCAATTTCGCTTTCACGGCGATCATTTTTTCCGGAGCCGCCCATGGCCATCGCGTACGCCATCTGGTCGTATATCGGAGGGAGTTGTAGGACCCGCTGTTTGTGCGTGAAAAGCCATGTGTGGTAGAGGCGAACCGAGTCGCCGGGGTGGCAATGAGGGCCTATGAATTCCAGGTGAGAGAGTCCGGCCTTCCCGGCTTCCCATACCATGTCGCCGACGCCAGGGTCATCTGCGGCAAAAAGGCACATCCAATAACGGCCATATCGCCCCAGCCAACTTCCTTGTGTCCGCCAGTCCGCACCAATCGGAATTACCGATGCGATTGAACCTGGCGATGGCAGCGGCGTGGATTCCAATTGCTTGCATAGTGTGGCCAGTTGGGTGGTAGTTGGTGCCGCAGCGGTTTGTGGTAACGGTGCCGTTGATGGCTTGGCTTTCGCCAGATCCCTGGTTTTGCTTTCTCTCGCTGGAAGCGTCCGGTTAAACGCCCATACGCCATCGCCGTAACGACCGATGAGCATGATCTGGCGGGTGAGGACACCCGCGCCACCATTTTGCGTACCATTGCAGGGGGGGACGCCCGCGTCCCCATCTTGTGCCGCTGCAATTTGGACTTTTACCGGGCATAACCGTGCGACATATAGATCGGTTCCGTCTTGGATCATTTCGTTGTGGTAATATGTCGCAGCGATCGCATAATCGGCACTCCGGTAACTCTGGCCGCTCCGGGGATTCAGAACGGCATAGCCATTACGCCAGGTGCCGATCCAGATGTTCCCCAGGGCGTCTTGGGCCACCGTTGTAATATGATCCCCTGGCAACAGTCGCTTGAGAAATGCCGCGGGCGGACTTTGATACCCCACCGGCGGATGCCAAAGCCCCAGCACCTTGGTCGCATAATCCGCACCGCGTTCATAACGGAATGATTCGCCATGGTTTTTGCTGATCGCCAGCCCCAGATCGGTGCCGACATAAACTGTGCCGTGTCGGCCCACCGATACGCAATTGATCAAATTGCTGGGCAGGCCCAGTCCCATGGCCGTTCTAGGCAGTTGCCACGGACCATGAATGACGCGCCAATGTTTGTATGGGTAATGCGCCATGGCCAATCCGTTGCACAGCGTTCCGACGAATGCTGTGCCCCGCTTATTGAACGCGACGCAATCCGGGCTTGCGGGCAGACCATCCACGCCAGTGATGTAATGCCAGCGGCCGAATGCGAGCGGTGCATGTTGGCCGGGGGTTGCGTGTTCATCGGACATTCCACCGCCGGCATAGCCGGCGGCTATATGCGAGCCATGACGCGAACATTGATAAATACTGATGCCACTTTCGGAACACATCCACACGGAATGGTTACGCGGATCATTGGTGATGGCAATGACATGGCTGCCGATGGGGCCGGTGAGAATGCCGTAATGTTTCCACGTTTTGCCGTTGTAAACACACACGCCATGGCGATCCGTGCCCACCCAGAGTCGGCCCTTGGCATCCACGCAAAGGGAATAAATATGGTTGCTGACAAGGCCGGGGGAATTGGTTTGGTTAAATGCCGTCCAATTGGCGCTGATGTTGAAACCAGACCGCCAAGATAAATTTGGCGGCTCGCCTTGGGGGTTGCCATGATTTGGCGTGGGGGTGAATGTGCCGTGGCAGATGCCAGTATCTTCACCGGCAGCCCAGACGCCGCCATGGCCATCCGAAACCATGGCGGTAATAAACCTTGCGGGGCAATTCAGAGGCGTTTCATGGGGTGCGGTGGCAAAGTCACCGTAGCTCCGGGCAGTGGAAATCAATAACGCCGACGCTGCAACCAGCAATGCCAAGGCCAAAACAAAATGGCGCGACGGTTTCAACCTCCGGCCCTTCAACCATGCCATTCGAATCGGGATCAATCTGAAGCGGGTGATGATCCCGATGGTTATCGGGGCACCCCCAAGCGATTTAGAAAACACATTGCGGGTGAGGGCACCCGCGCCCCCAAGTGATGTACGAAATAAGTTGCGTGTGAGGATACCCGCGATCCCCTTATCAGCGGCTGCTTTTTCGGGCCGCTTCAACACGCGAACCTCCAAGCCGGATGCCCTGATGCTATTATGCGACGCAGGCGCTGCATCGCACCAGCGCAGTGGCGCTCAAACTTTCTCTGGGTTGAGTTTGAAGCAAGTGTGGCGAAGCCCAGAATTGTTTTCAGCCCTGGAAACACGAACAACACTCCCAGCGGTCAGAAACACCCCTAAAATAAGTCAGGGCGTCCCAAACCACACGGTTAATAACTTTACACCTTATCCAAAAGCGTGTCAAGCACCCGTTGTGCCGTTGCGGTGAAAATTCCCCGTCGCCCGGGGCATCGGCGGGAATCGTCGCAGATGCCTATGCCCGCGACCATCAAGCCTTTGGGGTAGCGCCGTTTTCCCGCCCAGTTTGAATCCGCCCTCCGTCGCTGTGTTGTTAGCAGCAGTGCAAAAACAACTTCG
Source organism: Phycisphaerae bacterium (assembly GCA_049977145.1). Lineage (GTDB taxonomy): Bacteria > Planctomycetota > Phycisphaerae > WQYP01 > WQYP01 > JAMDCX01. The sequence goes on along the minus strand of JBMFGW010000123.1, from coordinate 527 downwards.
TGTTTTTATGGGCCAATAGCTCCGCCACTTGTTTGGAAAGCTCCGCGGCCTGCTGCTGCAGCGCCGCGATGGTGGTATCACGCTGGACCAATTGAGCCTTGAAACCGGCGAGATACGCTTCCAGTTTGGTAATCCGTTGTTGATAGACTTGCTCGGTACGTGCGTCCATGTCACGTCGACCAATCCGTTCCTCTGTTTCCATTATCGAACGTGTTGCGTGGGATACCTAAATTTTACGCCAAATTTTATCATGGAAATACACTTTATTTCGTCCTGGGGGTGGGGTACAATCTGCTTTCATGGTCAGACTCGTGGTGAGCTTGGCCGGCCGGAAGTCCGTGAACGGGTACCGATAACGATGGAAGCGAATTCTCAACATGCGGCGATGGCCATGGGCCTCATATTCTTCGGGTTTATAGTTGCGGTTATCGGATTGGGCATAGCGGTGTTCATCTGTTGGGTGCTCTATTCCTGCTTGAAACGTATTCCAGAACCTTTTCGGTTGCAACAACCCGGATTGGCTTTTC
>JBMFGW010000122.1:0-9951 GCA_049977145.1 Phycisphaerae bacterium | reverse complement strand
GCAGCGGCTGCTGGACCGATGCGCTTTACCGGGGCTGGCCGCTGGGGCACCTTCCGGAGCATGTGCTGGGTCTGTGGCATTTTGGGCGTTTTGATGTTTCGGCCATTCTTCCGCTGGCGAATGGGCAAACGCTGGTCGGGCACTACGGGGTGGGCGTTTCGGTGGCGCACTTTGTTTCGCCGTCGCCGTGGAGCCGGATGGCTGTCGCAGTCAAAGGCTGGGCGGAAAGGTTGCTCCCGTCGCTCTGGCACGCCGGGCTGCCGGAGCCGGCCAAGGCCCCGACATCGCGCCAGTTGGCGGCGTTGTACCATAACCTGCTGAAGAAGAACATCCCTCCAGAGTCTGCCGGCTCGCAGGTTATACCGATCACCGATGACTGGCGGACCCAAGGAACTTGGCTGGGAAGATATGGCAGATCTTGGGCGTGTTTGTTCGCGTTCCGGCCATCACGCGTCAATTTCGATTACGTTTGGGCACCGGGACCGCTGGCGCTGCATCACACCGAAGGTATCGGCCCGCACCAACTGAAAATTTCCTATGGGGCGTTTCATCCTGCCGAGGGCGATGTGCTTAACCTGAATATGACGTGGCTGGCCACCGCGAAGAGGCGGGAGCTGGAGTTGCCGGAGGTTTATCTCGACCAATGCATCACCAGGCGCACGGCAACATGGAAGGCGGATCGGCGGGGATCGGAAATTGATGACCATAGTGAAGTTTACCCGGCCACCTGGCAAGGGCCCGATTTGTACGTGTACCTGCACATCCCTCCGGGAATGTACACGCTGTCGCTTTATTTTTTCAATAAGGATGGCCACTTCGGGCAAAACCGTGACCGTGATTACGTAATTTCCATGCTTCCCATGCCCGCGTCCTACCATTTTGGCTCCGTCTTTCTGCCCCACACCGCGCCGCTGGCGGAAATGCGCGGAATTGCCCAAAGCCGCGTGGTGAATTTCTGCGGTGGGGTGTGGAAGCGATTTATAGTTCGCGGACCGATGAAGCTGGCGATTCGCATGGCGCGGGAATACTCGTTCGTCACTCTCCTGCAGGCGGCGATGCTGGATCCGCTGGCGGAGCACCCGCCGCCCTATTATTACGGCTACCGGGCCTGGCAAGCCCACCAAAAACAACAGTCCAAATTCCGCACCCGGTTCGCAGCCGCATGGCGAACCGGCCAATTATCCGATGATCCACCCGCTGCCGGGAAAATGTTTGCACTGGCTATGGTCCAGCGGATTCTGCAAATTCTGAACGTGCTGGAGCGTCGCGATCCCGCCGCATGGGTGGCCAATCAGCGGTTGGCTTATCTCTCCATCCTGCGCTGGTGCGTGGCGAGGTACGGTGCCATTCCAAGGGACCGGCTGTCCGCGCGGATCGCGGAAAAATGTTATTACCATCTGGGGCTGTTTCACCGTTGGGAAGCGGCAGAGAAGTTGCGGGGAATGTTGACCTCAAGGCAAGTTGAAAAAGGGTTGCATGCGAGCGGATGGCCTTATTCCTATCGCGGCCATGAGTTCGGCGTCATTCGGCGATACCTGCAAAAAATGAAATTGGTGTCGACGCCCCCAAACCCCAAGTCCTCGCGGAAGGAGATATCACATTGACGGAGCGGCGGGACGAACAATCCGATGAAGTGGCGCAGTTGCTCTGCCGGCTCCGGCGGGGTGAAAGGGGCGCATTTGAACGATTCTATCGAATAACGGCCCCAACGCTCCGGCAATTCATCAATCAGCGGCTACCGCAGGCGATGCGGCAGGACACCGACGATCTTCTCCAAGAAGTATTCATTCGGATCTATGGAAGTACGGATAACTTTCGGGAAGGGGGTGCAGGATTCGCTTGGCTGCGCGGCATTACGCGACACGTCGTATGCCGCCATCTCCGCCGGCGTGGCCCTGCCATGTGCGATTTAGCCATGGTCGACAACAGCCTCCTCAATCGCACGGTGTCGACGCCGATTGGCGGCGTCGAGCTTCTCACCCAGCAGATTGTGGCCTTGGCTGCTCGCCTGCCCCTGAGGCAGAGACAGGCTTTTCAGTTGGTCTGCATTGATGGCATGCCTCGCCCTGCCGCAGCGGTGCATCTCCAGTGTTCCTTGCCGCAGTTGAGGGATAGGCTTCGTGAGGCTAGAAAACGTCTGCGGACCTCCTTGTCTGCAACGAAATCAGAGATGCGGCGAGGCGGGAGGCTCGACCCCAAGAACCGCTTTGACACGCCCCGCCTAGCCCACTCCGACGCCGCTTTGCAAAAAAAAACAGCTCCCCATCCCACGTTTGCAGCACAAGGAGGCAATAGTATATATGACACGAGTTCCCTTTCGGGCCGTGCCGACAGAATAAGCCATCGGGCAGCAGGATACCTAACGGCTTTGGAATCACCGCTTATGACAACTTCACAGTGCATCATGCGGCTGTCCCGCCACTTCAGATCGTGCCGACTTTCTGACGGAAGGATGTGGCTCTTCAACACATCGCGGTTGAATCCGATCCAGCTTGACGGCAGCGATCAGGAAGCGGAGGATCTGTTGTCTCTGCTCAAGATGGGAAGACTTAACGAACTGCCGATTGACGTCGTGGAAATGCTCCACGAGCGCGGAATCGTGCTTGAATCCGGTATTCCCGATTTATCACCCGAAGATGTCTTGAACACTGTCGGCCCGGCAAGGGAGTTCCGGCTCAGCATGAGCGGACGGTGCCGAAACCTGCCCGGGATGCAGCGCGGGCTTGAAGCACTTGCCGGGTACCTTCGGTCTTGTAATCCGAGGTACGGGCGGCTGAGGGTCACGTTTGAGTGTGGGGATCTTGCGGGCGGCCCCCTGCGTAATTTGGTCATGCCGCATGTGCAGTGGGTGTCCCGGTTCCTGCCGTTCGGCGAGGGAGCGATGGACTTTTGCGTGAACCTGCGATGGAGCTACGTGGCCGCCAATGTCGAGGCCGTGAGAATGTGCCTCGCACCCAGTCTGCGATTAAATATTGTCGTGGACCGCGCAGTGACCGACAAGGAAATTCAAGATATTGGGCCGTTAATTAAGCGGTGGGGCTTTTTTCCCAACATTTTTGTTGTGCTCAACCGGATCACCTCGGGGTGCGCCCAGGCATTGCTGGAGAAACTGCGGGAACAATGGGGAGATGAGTTTCAGTACTCGTTGTCGATTCCCCTCCGCGTGCCGGACCGGCCGCTGGCTTCTTACCAGGCCATGCTGCCTCCCGATGAATCCATCAAGTCGTTGCTCTGCTTTATTGAACAGCACCCGCCCTTAGCGCGTCAAAATACTTGGTACGCAGCGCTCAAGAGCCAAATGAGTTTGTACCCGGCCGACGGCAGAATGGCCGATGGAGTTTTTGTTGATGGTGACGGTCGCTTCGCACCGGGCATGCTTATCGCTCGGCGGGATCCCTGCCGTCTTGCGGATGCCGAGGCCTTTTTGTCACAACTACCGCTGGAACGCACGGTTAGAAGTCAGCCGCTCCAGCCGGACAGGCTTAATTCCCGGCCTCTCGTGGCGGCCAGCGAAATCAAGTGTGAAGCCTGCCCGCTCAAGCTTTGGTGCGGTGGTATTTGCGCCATTGCCGGGGAACCTGTCAAGCCAATACCCATCGACTTGGCTGTTTTGGAGCTTCTGTGTCCGGCACGGACGAGCGTCATGACGCGGCTGCTCACGGAAGCGATCTCTTCCGTCCCATTGGTGCCGCCCGCGACAGCGCGTTTTCAGTGTAGTAAAGGTCGGATGTCAATCTTATCCTATCCGGCCTCCTCGCTAAAAGTGGGGGCCTGACATGCCACGGTTTTATAGCAGTTTGCTCAAACGGGAGCTGGAATTTCCAGAAGCGTCTCCTCCACCGGGAAGGATGAGCTTTTCGGCGCTCGATGCTGATATGACGGAGAATTGCAATCTGCGATGTTCCTATTGCTTTAAGGGCGAACTGGCGCTGCGACGAAAGATGGCGCTGGAAACCGCCCAGCAAATGGTGCGCTGGATTGTCGCCTATTCCAACGGTACCAACCATGTGGTTATCTCTCTTTTGGGCGGCGAGCCTATGATGGCATTTGATCTATTGAAGCAATGGATGCCCTTTGCCTTCAACTACTGTCAGCAACGCGGAAAAACACTACAAGTGGGCATTACCACCAATCTGACGCTCTTTACGGAGGAGCATCTGGCATTCTTTCGCTTCTGGAAGATCGGCATCCACGCCTCCTTGGATGGGATTCCCTGTGTGCAGGATGCCTGCCGTGTATTTGCCAATGGCCGCGGCAGCTCCGCCGTCGTGGAGCGCAATCTGCCCCGGATATTTCAAGCATGGCGGACTGTTCACGCCCGCAGTACCATTGTCCCCGAGACGATCTCCCATCTTGCGGACAGTTATCAGTATTTTCTGGATAAGGGCTTCCTCAAAGTGGCGTTCGCCCTTGCAAACAGCGAGAAATGGAACAGCACCGAATGCCTGGCCGAACTTGCATTGCAGATACGGAAGGTCTTGGAGATTTACTTCAGTGTCATGCGGCGCGATAATCGATATTACGTGCTGACAATGGTGGATCGCTTTGTCAGATCGCAACGGGAACCAAGGCAAAATCACCACTGCGGGGCCGGCCGAGGCCTGCTTCATGTTGACGTCGAGGGGTTCCTGTGGCCCTGCCACCGTTTTAACGGCATTGAACCGAGGGAGGAACTGGTAATCGGCCACGTCAACGGCGGATTTCATCCGGCGCGTCGCGACGCCCTGCTGGCAATAAATCCCATGACGGACATCAAGGCACCCTGCGACACCTGCGATGCAGTTCGCTATTGCGGCTGCCCCTGCATCGCCGCCAACTGGCAGACAAACGGTGATCTTTTTTCACCGGGTGAAGGCTATTGCAAAGCCCAGCAGGTGATATACCGGGAGATCAAGAGATTCATGGAGCGCGCCGCGGCGGAGTCGCCGGAGTTTTACAAACAGCTGATAAATTGGATTTTTAACTATGAATGGTAACCCCTTTTTACGGGACGAAGGTTAAGGAGTTGATTTATATGGATAACATTGATGATCATGATGACGGTGAACAGCCGATACGGGGGGCCTCCTCCTCTCCGAATGATGAGCTGCCCACGGCGAGGCGGCTTAGCCAGCGGTCGACACCAGAGGTGGTCGCATCAACGACGCGCCGGCAGTTTGTCGGAACAATAGCTCGCATCGTGGTCGCTGTTGGCATTGGAGGATTGGTCCTGCGGGCCGCACCGGCACCCGCCGATGTGCCTCCCCCCGGCGGCTGCTCCACCACAGATACCTGCTCCTCAAATTTCTCATGTACCGGCAACAACACCTGCCAGGTCAAGTTTGACTGCCAATCCGGCAATAACTGCACCGGTGTCAACGATTGCGTTGCGATCAATGATTGCGTCACGGTTAATACGTGTGTACAGCAGGATACCTGTGGCTCCACCAACACCTGCGCCACCTCGGACACCTGCGACGTTAACAACTCGTGCTCGTCTGGCAACTACTGCACTATCACCAACAACTGCAACGAGGATAATTCATGTAAGACCAATGCGTGCGGCGGTACTGGCGCATACAGCAACACCTGCGGAACGGACAATTCGTGCTCCTCCGGCAACACCTGTGCCAGTACCGACAACTGCGACGGAGGCAATACATGTAAAGATAACGCGTGCTCCGGCGGCAGCGTAACCTCTATGAACACCTGTGGTGTAAACAACTCCTGCAGTGGAAATAACGGCTGCAACTATTCCGATTCGTGTACCTCCCTTAACCAGTGTGGACAGAATGTGTGTGCCTCCACCAATACCTGCGGTTCCAACAACTGCACGTCAGCTAACCAGTGCGGTGCGAGCAACGAATGTACCTCCCCCTCCGGCAATAATGGTTGTTCAGCAGACAATGGATGTTGGAAAGATAACAACTGTACTGGCGCGGATAGCTGTGGGACACAGAACGTATGTATAGGGTTTGGTGGCTCCAGCAACACCTGCGGTTCAGATCAGGACACATGCCAGGGTACAAATAGCTGCGCCACGAGCCCGGGCAGCAGCAATGTATGCGAACCGAACATGTGTGGCAGCAACGCGTCTAATACGTGCGGATACACAAACATCTGTGACCCCAACGTTGACTCATGCACGTTTTCGGATACAAGCTGCTCTTCCGGCTTCAAGTGCGGAATAACTGATTCACCGCCGAATCTCCAGAGTAATATCGTTGGGATCATAGGCGGCCAAATCTTGGCTACCGCGTTCGCTGGTTGACGTGTGCACTGGACGGCCGGTAGTACCTTTGAAGGAGACTTCGATGAAAATTATCACCGATCGCAGAATGGGATTTATTCTCGGCGTGGGTTTGGTCGCCACCGCGTGCCCGGCCTCCCACGCCGCCACGGCGCGATGGATATACCTTTACAATAAATGCCGATTTTTTGCCCAGACCGCATCCCGTGTTAAGCGACTCGAGACGGTGGATAATCATTACGCCGCCGCCGCCAGGACTCTTGGGGGAATGCTCAAGCAAATGCCGAAACTCGCCGATGACCTCCGTCGGGCCGGCCGAGAGTCGTTGCACCGGTCCAGATGGCATCGGATGCAGCGTCCTTTCAGCATGTATATCCAATTGTGCCAGGGGGGATTGGATAGCGACTTCGGCGTTCTAAGCGTATTTGACTGGAAAGAGGCACGGACTTTAGTTGACCCATATCTTAATTTGGTTCGTAAAAATAACCAGTTACGGGTGGCGATGGATAAACTTACAAATATGCCGAATGCCGACCATTTAGTGGCTATGGAGTGCGAATTCGCGGCGACTCTGTGCTGGAAGGCTCGCCGGCGGCACGAGGCGATCGGTTTCATCCGCCAGGCAATACCCCTATTTCGACAGTACATTACAACACTCCAATTCGGCCATGGGCGGCGGTACGCGCAATCAGATGTGTTTGTAGCCGAAGCCGTGGAAAAGTATTTTGTCGATCTGGCCGGCGTGCGGGGTTTCCAGGGGTTTCTCAAGGACGTGGCACCGATTATCGCACGATACAAGAACACCTCGTGGATTTGTCGAGAGGCTATGATGGAACTCCCGATCCCTCATTTCGCAACCGGTGGAGACGATCCCCGGCTGTATGCGTATTATTTAGTTGTGCAACACCAGTTAGGTGCTAATCATACCGATCCTTGCATTGAACGCCTATATTTTGACTTGGGGTCAACCGCTCAAAATCTTGGATTGACCAAAGACGCCATAAAGTGGTACCAAAAGTATTTGCAGTTGTATCCCCACGCGTCCCTCGCCTCTGCGGTGCGAAAGGTGCTTGCGGGCATAACCTCGCAGGCTGCCCGGAAGAAATGAGAAAGTCCATTAGCGCGGAAAACATCGGCCGGATACGTTCGGCACCCTGTAAACCAAGGACCTGCCAATATGGATAACGTGGATGATCGTGACGGCGGTGAACAACTGATGCGGGGCTCCTCTCCGGCCCGGGGAAGCCGCCTGCCCGCCCAAGGCCGGTCGGTACAGCCGATGGTACCTGAGGTGGTCGCATCGGCAACGCGCCGGCAGTTTGTCGATGCAATGGCCCGCGTCGCGGTCACCGTCGGTAGTGGATACACCAACATGTGTACGGCGGGTAATACGTGCTTCCTGGGCGACCCCGGATGCCGGTTCTCGGGCTGCTGTCGAAATCTGGACCAATGCTCTTCTGAGTTTTCCTGTGGCTCTGGTAATTCGCCCCCGGCGTAATTCCCTTCGCTGCGAAGTGTCTGCCTCCGCACGTTGCCGGGGCGAGTGGAACTATAGGTAGCGGATGTGGCCGGGAGGCATCACTTGAGGTGAATCATGAAGGAAAAGGTAATCTTGGTGAACGCTCCGACCAGGACGGCGGGCGGGCGTAAGCAGGAAGCCGGGGCTCACCTGGGGTTGCTTTATCTCGGTACCGTGCTGCGCCAAAATGGTATTCCCATTACCATTATTGATATGCGCAGCGGTACGAGCTGCATAGAATCGCTGAGCGCCGAGGTCAATAAAGCCGATCGCTGTCTGGTTGGTTTCACATGTGATACCGATAATATCCACCGCGTGGTACGGCTAAGCGACGAATTAATGCAGCGCCATACAGATTTAACGGTAGTTTTGGGCGGCCCCCATGTGACCTGCCAGGATGAGCCCTATATTACCGAGCGGCGCTGCGTGGTTCGAGGTGAGGGCGAGTTTGCGCTGCTTACGCTGGCTCGATACGTGCTCTATGGGCAAGGATCTCTGATTTCGGTACCCGGCCTCACGTACCAGCACCAGGGGAAGATCGTGCGCAACGCGCTATCGCTGGGGCCATACCAGGATGTAGACCGAATTCCCGCCCCTGATTACTCACTGCTCGAAAGCCGCGACGAATACCATCCATCGCTTATTACGGCCAGAGGCTGCATGTATAATTGCTATTTCTGCAGTGAAGGCCGCGGACGTCACCCGTATCGGCCGCGAAGCATCGAGAATGTCGAACGGGAACTGGAGACGATCAGAGATTTCCACGGCGACGTTCGGTACATGAGTTTTAACGACGACACCTTCACGGCGTCCCACACGAGAGTGAAAAAGCTGTGCGAGGCCATCAATCGTGTATTTCCAGACAAGCGCCAGTACGGCTTTTTTTGTGAGGGACGGGTCAACGTATTGGACAGACATCCCGAACTTCTCTGGCACCTCAAGGAGGCGGGCATGTTGCGGCTTCAGATTGGTATTGAATCCGGTGATCAGCGCATGCTGGACAGGATTAACAAAGCCACTCGTGTCGCCCAGATCGAAAACGTAGTGCGGAAGGCCGATGCTGCCGGAGTTCCAACGGTTTTTGGGGTTTTTATTTGTGGCCTGCCCGGGCAGACACCGGAAGGGTTTAAGCGCGAGATCGAATTCGCGCTGCGGCTAATTGATTTAGCGCCCGGAAGGCTGGAATTAGAGGCCAGCATTCTCACCCCGATGCCGGGAACAGAATTCGGCATTAATGCCCACAAGTGGGGCTTGAAATTGCGCGACGATCAATATGCCTGTGGATTTACGACGGAAGATTGCCTGTGCGAGACGGAACAGATGCCAAGGTGCGTCATCGAGGAAATGGTCGAGTTGTTCAGATCAGAAGTCACGAAACAGATTTCTGATATTGCCGGCTCCTTTCCTCCGGCACGGCTTCGGGAGATCTTCAGATTGGCTGTCGAACATCCTGTTTTACCCTTTACAGTCCGGTTGCTTTGCCGTTCCCAGCCGGTCGCCTGGTTGCTGACGTATCTGCGTCGCCGCGATCATCGGTTCCTTGCCGAGCTTAACGCCCGGCAGGCCGCATTCGCTGCGCCGATTCGAATGCCCAATAATCTCTTGCGAGTTAATGGTGGATTTGTCGTGAACGAAGGCACACTCAAAGCATTCCATTTGACCGCCGGAGAGTCGGCTTACTACGAATATTTCTGTGGAAAATTAGGATTTTACGACATTGCCCGCCGCGTCGCGGCGCAGCAGTTGATTTCGCCGGAGGTAAGCTTGAAAACCTGCGTTGATGTGTACCAGAAATGTGAAGATAACCTGGCCGCATTAATGATGTTATAGCATTCAGGCGGAAACCGCCTCCCCGGAGAATGCCGGGATTATTTAACCCGGAACCGGCCTCGGGCGAATGGCTGGATGGCAATCACAACTGGTTCGCCACCACGCCGATTGTTGCGGAAACTGTCGGCGGCAAGGTAACGGCCGTGGTTTCGGGGAAGAAAGCGATGAGTTTACAATGGATGAAAGTTGCGGCGCATCATCGTGAAGCTGCAGGCGGCATCGACGCGGTACAATGATCATGGATCAATGGCCAATGATCAATGATCAAAAATAGATTTTGGTAAGCCCCTCGCAATGAGGAACGAATAATGAAAAATGGACATGGCGAGAATCCGGAAGACGAGACAATGACCACGGATCATGGATCAACGAT
>JBMFGW010000121.1:0-9972 GCA_049977145.1 Phycisphaerae bacterium | reverse complement strand
CATCCCAGCCCCAGAACCACGGAAACTCTTCTTTCTTCCGTTCCGGCTCCTTGCCGCGATCTTTGTCCCATTTTATATTCGGCTTCCACCGCAGCACGCCCGCCCCTTTTTTCCCATTGGGCAAATCCACCGCCAGAAAGGGCCGAATGTTCATACGCACGCCGTCGTTGATGTCCGGCTCCCACCCAATGGCCTGCTGGTACAGCGGTTTCCAGCGCACAAAAATATCATACGGCGGCTCACCGGCCAGTATGGCTGCCAGCCGCTTCTGCAATTCCAGCGCTGCGGCTAACCGGTCTTCCGCGCCGCCTTCGCCGCGTTTCACCCCATCCTGCTGTCGGCTGATCCATTCGCCAAGGTAGGAATAGGTCAACGATTCCAGTAATTTCCGGCCCTTGCCGCCACTTTCGCAGAGCTTATGGTAATTCACCAGTGCCTGAAAGCCATCTCTTTTGCGCCCATCCCATATCTGCCATACGAAGGGCCGGTCATGAAACAATTTGCAATGCTGCTCAAAAAAACTTTCGCGCAGCCACTGATCCAGGTCCACCCCGCCCGCCAATTCACGTATCTGCTCCGGCGATATTCCGCACGCCGCCAACAGCGCCAACAATCGCGCCGCCGCCGGGTCCTCCCCGCGCACGGCCGGGATACACACAATGCCATCTGCATCTAAAAATTGCAGTAATTGGTCACAACGTTTGACCAAATCCCGTGCTCGCGTACTAAGGCGCATTTTCTCGTCCAACTCTGCTGGCCAGCGGTACCCCATCAATCGTGCCACGGCGACCTGCAAAGCAGAAGTGGAAGCGGCATCCTGCCGCTGGTCGGAAAAGCGGCTGGAAGCCGCTTCCACCTTGCCGCCTGGAAATCCGTGAAAGAGCCACTGCGTCGGATCATCACTCTCCGGCTCCGGTAAACCGTTCGGATATTTCTCCGTAGCGACCTTCTGCCAATGCGCAAGATCAAAGGGAACCTTCACTAAGGTCGCATTGGTGACGTTGATCTTCTGGTCGACCCTCCGCACTAACGGGCCAAAGTCACGGGACGAGCAAAATGCAACGAGTGGGGGAAGAATGCAGGGGTCGCGGGGCACGATAGCGCCGCAATTATTATCGTAAAGGTCGCCGGAATAAATGGTCCAAGCGAGCTCGTGCATAAGGTTGACGACAACCCCTTGTAGGCCAAGCGCTCGATTTTCCGTGCCCGGGCGCAACATTCCGCACCCCCCGGTCGTCCAGTTGATCAGTTGGCTTCGACCTCCGAACGGGCACGGGCCGTCTGAGGAGGACTGTATTGGCCGCCAGCCAGCCCATCCCGTCGGGAGCTCCCAGACAAATCGCTTCCAATATTCCGTATCCCCACAAACTACGCCGCGCATCGAAATGGCATATTCCGAAAGCAGCTTCGGCCCAGCCGCTTGTCCGAAGGCGATCCGCGCATCCGGATTCTCCAACTGCCCCGCTTGCGAGACGACCGTGACGGTGGAAGCGGCTTCCAGCCGCTTTTCGCAATCAATTACGGCACCATCGTTATCAACACCCGTGGCACCTGTTTCCAGATCGACAGCCGATAAGCTTTCTTTTCCGGCGGTGGCCCCGGCGTGGCCAGATGCTGCGCCCAGCGTGCCCAAGCGGCTGGAAGCCGCTTCTACTGTTTCTCCGCGCAACAACGCGGCCTTCTCCTCGGAGTAGATCGGGCGTTGGCCGCGGGGCGCGGAAACGTCAATCCCAGCCATCATCCAGCCGTCGGGGGCAACCCGCACCGACAGCACCACCATCGCCGCGAAACCCCCGGCCGCCGATTTGTTGTCGAATGCATGCTCACCTAACCGTGCCACAAAATTCCATTGCCGCTCCTTGAGCAATCGCTCGCGCAGCTTCGTATATGTTGTCAAAAACAGCCAATTCTGCGGCGTTACCAACGCCACAGAACCGTGGTAAATTGCCTCGCCGTTTCTTCCGCCCGCCGAATCTCCTTCGCGCGTCGGTTCCTTACGCCCTGTGCGATCGGCCTTCACTTTAAGCGGCAGGATGCCGCTTCCACTCTGGCCGCTTCCACTCTGGCCGCTTCCACTCTGGCAGAAATCCAGGCAGCGCAGCGCAAATGCTGTCGCCAAATCGGCTTTGCCTTCCTTATAGTGCACCTCAAGGTGTTTCTTGAGAATTTCATCCTGCTTGCCCCGCCCCAGATACGGCACATTGGTAATTACCAGCGTATAATCACCCGCCAGCAATTCCGCCGCCTTCACCATTCCCGCCGCCGCGATGGCCCGCTCCCGTAATCCGTCATCGGTCTTTTCGGCTTCTAAAATCGCCTTGAGATATGGCTGAATTGTTTCAAAGTCCGCCGCAATGAGGTGCCCCGGCAGGTTCGCCGGGTTGATTAAAGATCCAAGCGTGGCCGCCTGCGAAAACAATTCATGCAGGTTCAACAGCCCCTGCTTGATAAATTCCCCCCCAATTGCCGGCATGGGAATTCCAGAGTCTTCCGCCAGCTTCAGCCATTGTTCCGCCGAACATTGCGGCCCGATGCCGGTGCAGGCAATATTTAAGGGTGGAAGCGGCTTCCAGCCGCTGATCTTCCAGGCTTCAAGTGCCAGCGCAAATGCCGCAAGCTGACAGCACCGCTCATCAATTTCCAATCCGAATAAATTATCCCGCAGCACAGCATCGACTGCCGCCGCCTTGGACAAACCCTCTTCCGCCATGCGTATGGGCACAAGATGATGCAGAGCCGCGACCAGAAAATGCCCCGACCCGCAACAGGGATCAAGAATTTTGAGTTCCGCCGCGGCAGCCGGCCAGTCAGCAAAAGTTCCCGCCGCTGGCCGCAAAGCATAGGTGGAAGCGGCATCCTGCCGCTGGTCTACCAAAGTAGCAGTGGCATCCTGCCGCTTGTCTGCGAGAGTGGAAGCGGCATCCTGCCGCTTGTCCTCATGCTCCCGAATATACCTCCGAATCCGCTCCAACTGATGCCCACTGCGGACGATATGATCAAACGACTCCTTCTGCCAGAAGGCCCCAGACTGACAGAGATGCTTGTTGATGGCATTGGCCGTGAACGATTTCCACGAATGCAGGATGTCGAAAATCTCGTGGCTATCTTTGGGGGTGACAAGGACATGAACGTGGTTGCCAGCGATGGCAAACGTGTCGAGGGTATAGCGCTGGCCATCAAAATACCGCAGGGCGTTTTCGACGATCTGGCGGATGGTTGGCGATTTGAGATGGCAGGCCCCATACCCCTGATCGAGCCAATGTTCTATGCGCTCGGGGAACCGCTCGTAGTACTCCTGCTTCGCCTGGTCATCCCGCGGCTCCGGATGAGCTGCCAGCCACTGCTGCTTTTCTGTGAGCCATTGCTGTAGCCGCTGCTGTGGAAGCGAATCCGCAGTGCGGAACGTGACGAAGTAGGTGACACCTGTCTGCCGCCAGTGGGGGAGGTTGGCGACAGTTTTCTCAACGGGGTCATTGCTTCGAAACAAACCAATAAAAGTAGAAGCGGCATCTTGCCGCTTGTCTGCGAGAGTAGAAGACAAGCGGCAGGATGCCGCTTCCACTTCCACTTCCGCTTTGATGAAGCGCAGATAGTCCCAGGACACGCCGGGAAGGGCGCAGGCTTGTCGGGCTTCCGCTTCGGTGGTGAAAGAAGAACCGCGGCTGCAATCCGCTTGCACTTTCGTCTTTCCTGATGCCACCTTCCCCGCCCACCATGCCCCCAGTGTGTTATGCAGCAGAAACTCGACCATGTAGGGTTCGGTGAACAACTGCGTGACGGCTGATATTTCGTCGGCTCCGATCTTAACTTCCGAGGCGTTGACCCGATCTTTTTTCCTGCTTTGCCAGAATTGATAAACCCAGCCCATCGCATCTGACGCGGTGAACACGGCTTCCGGCAGCGCGTCCAGCAACCCCTCGAGCTTGATTCGGTATTCCCGCGCCAGTGATACCCGCAGCAGCGGATCGTCTGGCCGGAATATCTGCGGCAGCATCTGCTGCGCGCAGCGGCCCACAAAATCCCACACTTCCGTGCCCGCCTCCTTGGAGAGTTCCTGCGCCTCGGCCAAGCTGATCGCCACCTTATCCCGCGGCTCCATAAGCAGACCATTTTCAGCCAGGAATCGTGCAAAAAGCATCCGATGCCAATGCTCGTACGCGCACTCGGTAATCAGGTGGCCGATATTCAGCCGCCCCGACGTATCCTGTTGATCGCCCAGTTGTCGCGCCCGCGCCCGCAACGCGTTGCGTAGCGCCCGATCGGTGGACGTCATGTGCCGAAAAGGCTCATGATGATTAACGGCCAGCGCCGCCAGCGCCGCAGCGGCACCCGCTTCGGCAATATCGCGTGCCTCAACAACTACGCGCTCGAGGCGGTTTCGCAGTTCAGAGGTCAGAACAGACGCCATGGAAACACCTTTCAAACCGCAACGGGTTGCGCTTGCGGTTTTATCATGAAATCACCACCGGTCCGTGGGCCAACCGGTTCAGCAAATCCCGCTCGGTACTACTCACCCACGCCCGGACATCTTCCTTAGTCTTGAGCGTTGCGCTGGTTAGATGCACACGCTGCGCGGTGGGTTCCAACAGTTGCGCCGCCACCATGGCCGCGCGCGCAAACTGCTGCGCCAGCGCATCGGTTTTGGTTCGCCACGCTATCAGCGGTGTTCGCTCCAACGTGCTGATTAACTCATCTTCGGTGCCCATTGCCAAGCTCGGCAGCGAGTCAATCCGCTCATCGGTCAATATCCTTTTTCTGTCCGTCGCCGCAAGCCGCTTCCAGTTGTCATTGGCCTCCAGCGTGGCCATTTCCTGGCGGTATATTTTTTCATGCTCTCCCGCCGCCGCGATTACTGCCGCCCGCAGCACGCCGCTTAAGGGCTTGCGGATGTCCGGCACCGGATCGGTACTGTCCAGCAATCGCCGCTGGGCCCGCACTGCTTCCGCCTGATTCTGAAACTCACCAGCCTGCGGCAGCGCTGCGGAGTGTTTCAGGAGTCTGCGTAGAGCTTCCCATCCGGGCTGGCGCTTCGCCGCCAAGTCCGCCAGCCTGGTCCAGTCCCGAAACTCCCGTGCCAGAATATCGTGCTGTTTGAGAATCTCCGCCAGTTGCTCAACGCCGGCCAATCCGCGAAGTGTCTCAATATGCCCTGCCGCTGGCCGGGCCGGCATTGGTGGCTCGCCACCGCACCGGGCAGACAGGTCGATCAGGGTGTTGAGAAATGCCGATGCACCGGCGGCCTCCTGATTCGGCTGGCAGGGGACACCCGCGTCCTGAAACATCTTGCGCAGCTTAATTTTCTCCCGTGCGCTGATGGTGGCTGACTCCACGCGGAAGTCCGTGACCGAGATTTTCGCCTGGTCAAGCTGCCCCGGTGACAGTGGTGCACCTTTGTATACCGCCCGCAGGTGACCGGTGGCATGCAACACCATCAACGCCGCATCCACCGCGTCGCGCGGCCATCCGTAGGGGCTGGATTCAAAATGATCACGCACTTCCTTCCCCCGCCTGCCTGAACCCACCACCGTCAGCACTGCTGCGCAAAGCGGATGTTTTTCCGGCGCATCCTTCCAATCCATCGCATTTAGCGCCGCCTCATCGCCGTTCTTGATGCGGTTGATCACGCTGGCCCATCGGCCATCGTCGGCATCCCTGAACTTCGGAAACATCCGGTTCAGCGCCGCCTCCGCCGCCGCCCGCACCTTTTCAATGAGATTCAGTTGGAACATTTCGTTCCCGCCGCCCTGAAAAACTTTTGCCCGGTCGATGACATCGCGGACGATCTCGGTGCGCGTGGCCTCCGCCGTTGCGCGGCGCGTCGTCATGGCATCGCGTGCCTCCCGGCCTTCAGGCGTCGTTGGCGTACCTTTGAAGTCAAGTGTCGCCTTCGCGGCTTCGCAGTCCACAATCGCCTTTTGCAGATCATCGGCACTGGCCTTGGGTACATAAATGTAGATTATTGCCCCGTCGCTTCCCGCCGCCCGGGCATCATTCACCACGGTGCTTTCCTTTTCCCCCCAGCCATCCCGCACCCATACCGGAATATCAACGCCCGCCGCCGGCGGGGCTTCCGCTCCAAAACAGGGACGTAACCGGCGTGGTTCCTTGCTTTTGCCCTGCACAAGTTTAATGCCCTCCAGCGCCTCCTGACACGCCGCCCCCAGCAAAGCGCCACGTTTGCTGCCCAAGGCCGTCAGATCGTTGTTCATCCGCGTTTGGCGGTTGCGGAACTCTCGATCCCATTCGCTGCTTTCCCGCGTCTGGAGGCCATAGCCGTCCTCGAGCTTTATAAGTGTGCCATCCTGAACCAGCTTTTCCAGAATGCGCGGAACCTCGCGCCGATACTTTGCGCCATCGGCGGCCAAATCGCTTACCAGTAAATCCGCCAGCATCTCCGGCGTGGCCCGCACGCCGCTGTCCGCCCCGGATTCCCGGGGGAGTTTGCGGATCAGAAAAATCAATCCGCACAATCGGCGGGCCAGCTTGCCATCGGGCGAGTTGTCATCCAGCCGTTGAATGGTTTCGTCAATCTCGCGCAGCATCACTCCGGTGCGCAGGAGGTCCGGCTGGAGTTGCTCAAAGATAAAATCAGCCGGCACCACATGGCCCAGCGGCAGATCGGCGGTTTCCCGCACGGCATCATGTACGATGCGCAGTTGGGTGCGCAACTGCGCGGTAGTACCGGGCGCATCGACCGCCTGCAGTGCTTTTTCCCAGAATCGCCGCCGTGCCGGTAACAATGGATAATCATCCACAATGGTCTGCCGATCCTCGGGGCGCGCGGCAATGGGCGTTCCGGCCAACTGTCGGTCTATCTCGCCGGCGTGGGCCGCCAGTGCCTCCTCAACGGCCTTCCGCTTGTCGGCCTTTTTGGCCAGCACCACGCGCCGCGTCACGGTTTCAACATCAATATCCGATAATTCCACCGGAATGGTGAACCGCCCGCGCAGGCGTTGCAGCAGTGGCAAACTGCCCGCCAGAGCGGTCTGCCCGGCCCCAATCAGCAGCACCCGGCTGTCCATTTGTTTGCACAGGGCCTCCGCGACCTCCTGCACTTCGGTGGAGCGTTGCGTGCTGTCGCCGATGAACAGTTGCACTTCATCGAGGATAATTACCGTTGCGGGAATCCGCCCGGCTACTTCCAGTACGCTTCGTAAATGGCTGATAAACTCAGCCGTTGATACGTCGGATACAACCGGAAATTGGGCCCGCAGCGTCGCCCGCGCTTCTTTTTGATTTGCCGCGAAATCCGGATCGGCTTCCAACACCGCCTTTGCCAAATCCGAACTGACATATAAATCCTGTAATTCCCGGTTAAAATCTTTGCCTGTTCGTTCAACCGCACTGCGAAGGTTTTCATATATTCCCCGCTTCTTGAGCCACATGCAGAAACGGGCCTGGGGCAAACTTTCAGGCAGTCCCTTGGAGCGAAATAACATGCCCAGTACGATCAGCCTTACGCTTTCGCCGCCGCCGGATGGAAGCGCACCCGCCACCGCATGCAAGCCGCCGCTGCGGCGGCCCAGGGTGTCAAGCTCGCACAGCAGTTCCTGAACCTCTGACGGAAGTCGCGCCAGGCCCCGCGCCGTTGCACCGTCGGCAAAGCGTGTGTCCACCCATAAGTGGCGCAACATCTTTTCCAGATGTGATTTGCCGCTGCCATAAAAACCACTGATCCAGGCGGCCGGCTGGGTGACGGAATTCGCGCTTCCGATATACGACTCCAAAATCCGAATGACACCCTCCGCATATTGCCCCTCGCATACAAAGTGCTCCAACTCGTAGCGTAAGGTCTCTAGTTCCCGGGGGGTCGGATTCTCTTTGAGCGCGGCAACGCCGTCGTTGAGCAACCTTGTTGCCATCGGGTCGCGTAAAAATATGTCACGGTTATTCATCATTCAATCGCTCCGCCATGCAGGGTAATCGGGACCGCCAGATAGTTCCAGCCATCCCGCGCGTCCAGCAGCCGATAGTTGTTGTTTTCAAATTCACCGGGGAAAAACACGACCAGTCGCCCCTTTATATCCTGCTCGACTTCCTTCAACACTAAAGAGAGCTTGGTTAATCCATAAAGCGCCGCTACACCATGAACCGCTACCACGGTATCGGCGGTGACGTCCGGAGCCACCAGTTCCCGTCGTAATTCCGCCGCCGCGAAGTGCACAAAATCGCCCCGCAATCTCATTCGCAAATCCACCGGGTTTTCGAAATACTCGCCCCGATAGGGCATTTCCGCCATCCACCGGGCGAACGCATCGGTCAAATCCAGCAGACGCCAGTCGTGTCCGGTTTTGGTGGTCGCCATGTCAAACAATTCCAGCCGCGCCCGAAGCCGCCGCTCGTCTGTTTTGGGATACACCACAAAAATAGCCTTCTGCGCACCGGCCAGATTACGCTGCCATGGCGTACCAATATGGCTCTGATAGCGGCTTACTAAATCCTCAACCCGGCCCATCTACCAGCCGCCTTTCTTCCGGAGTCAAAATCCGCGCCGGAGAGATCTCCACAATGCCACCGGTTACCCTCAAGTGGATGTAACCTATCCGCTTGGCGTCCATGGCCAATGACACCATCTCGTCCATCCCGACATCGAGAAGCTTTGACCACAGCGTCTCGAATAATATTCCCCCGCGTGCGCCCAACGCATAGCCCAGTATCAGCGCAAAGGTGACAACCGCCGGGGTCGGGTTAATTACCCTGCGAATCTTCCGGCCCCGCCCCTCAAGATGGCCCGATTGCGTCCACGAGGCGGCCGCATTGCGCACCACTTTGTCGAGCACCGCTTCATTAAACCGCGATCCGGTCCCACGGCTCAGCGCGTCGGTTAAAGACTGGCGGCCAAGTTCCTCACCGGGGCGCAAGTGCAATATTGTCGGCGCGGTGAGCCGGAGCAGCGGATCGCGTGCCAATGCCAACAGCAATGCCAGCAGTGGCCGGCCCCGGTCGTCATCCGCCCAAAGCTGGCGCATCACACGGAAGAGCATAACACGGGAATCCAGCGCGTAAAGTTCAGATAACCTCTGGTTTGTCAACCGCCGGGTTGCGTTGGTACGCTTCCCCAAACAGTTATCCTCGATAATCCGACGCCGGTATTCATCGCGTGTAGCGCTGGGGCCCGATGCCTGCATCAGGCTCGTTAACTCGTTGAGCATAATTGTCCGACTCGTGTGCGCGCCTTTTTCACCGAAGTGGAATCCAGCACGCTGGCCCGATTTGATCGATAACCGATCAGGGCCTAAAGGAAGTCCAAGATAAATTGGGTCCGCGATCATGAATATCTCACATTATAGCCGGCCAGTTTGCCGGCTGATTTTTAATTATCTATTTATTTAAGGATCGCGTCAACGGGCTGGTTGCCAAAATGTCGTTCCGTAATCGCGAAACCGTTGTTATATCCCTTGCGGCGAACTTCCGGAATATGGGATTTTGGTTCAGGAGCTATTGCCGTAAAAAAGCCAAAACGTCCGAATCTGATGCGGCCACATCAATGCCGTTACGACATGTAGCGGATTTTATGCTCATACGCGGAATCGGTACAGTGCGGCTTTCACTTCCGTTCTCGGCAGCATCTCCACCCGCGAATAAACTAACGCCACCGCTTCTTTGCGTTCCTCAGGCGTCAAATCGGCGGCATCCAGCAGTCGGTTCCAGTTGTCGCGGAGGTCTTCCAAACTCTGAATTCCATCAAAACCAATCGCCCCAGCTTTGCGGATGTAGACCAGATTATCACTTTCCCCCACGGTGATTTCCGCAATTTCCGGTGTGGTATATGATTCACCAAGCACATAGCCCACAATCGCCGCCATCAGCGGCGACATTTCCGGAAACCGCGTCGGCTTCAGCTTGGCCTTTAATGCGATCATAACCATTCCATCATCATCACCATCACCACCATCTCGCCGCGTATTCTACCGTTATATCTGTGCCAACCAAGCCACTACGGAAGTTTTTCCGCTTCCGCAGCCGGAGTCA
>JBMFGW010000120.1:0-10102 GCA_049977145.1 Phycisphaerae bacterium | reverse complement strand
CCGCATTATGCGTGGATGGTAAGGGCCGCCTTTGGGCGGGTACCAATCGCCATGGCGTATGCGTCTACAACGGAAAAAAGTGGGCACACTACGGCATCCTCAACGGCCCGATCGGTTGCCATATCTATGCGATGGCGTACGACCGGTATGCCAATCAGGTTTGGATGGCGACGGAAAATGGCATCAGTGTTTACCAGTGCGCCGGCGGACAAAACGGGGGCGCGGGCGTCCCTGCCCGCATCAATAGTCTTCCTCATTATGCGGCGCATACGTGGCATTACATTACCGGGATCAATGGATTGCCCGCGAATCCGGATGCAATAGGGTTTGATTCCGCGGGAACGGCGTTTGTCGGCACGCAATGTAATGGATTGGTGGTGGCAACGCCGACGGCGAAAAAGTATTACAGTTCCAACATTAACAATCCGTTTGCAATTCATACGATTCAATATAAATTGCGGATCATTACCGCCCCGTGGAATTTGCCGCGGACGGCGGGCGGTTTCGGCTTGCCGAGCAATTTAGTTAATTCGGTCATGGTGACGCGGGAAAACCACATTTATGTCGGTACCGATCTGGGCCTGGCGGTAAGTTTGAATGATGGCGAAACCTTCCGTTATGAACGTGGTGCGGATTACGCGGCGAAGGTGCAGGGATCGTGCCACGCGCCGGCTGGGTTCTATCCGCCGCCGAAGGCGGTGCTGAATCGGCTGTTGCCGGGGGATCATATTACAAGCGTGACGCAGGATTGCATGGGCCATTTATGGCTGGGCACCTGGCGGAATGGGTACGAGGTATTGAATCCGATCAATGGACAATGCTACAAGAGCGAGAACGATCCGACGTTAAGAAACACCGATGGGTATATCAGTGAATTATGTCCGGTTACGGTTGCGGACAAAGGATCCCGCCGGGCGAATGCGGCTGGGGACAGCCGCGGCCCCAGTCTCATAGGAACGGCTCAGCAGATCATGTTCATTGGCCGATACGGGTTTGGTGTATCGGCATTTCCGAAGGGGATTGTTCCCGTGAAACTGGGCGGCGGTCATACTGGTCGCACTTTGGCGTTGGCGGACCCGGTGGCAGCTTCGCGGCACACGCCCGCCTTGCCAGTGCCTGCCGGAACGCCATCCGCCGATGCCCTTTCCCGGCTGAATGCGAACGTGACGAGGTTTGCCTTCGCTCGCACCACCGAGGGTGTGGTTCCCTACGCCCTTCCTTCAGATTGGCGCACGGAGGGCAATTGGATTGATTGCTACGGCACGTTTGCCGACGTCTGTGCGACAATGAATGGTGATGGATGCGATCAGGCGGGTGGATACCACGAGTCACAATTTGCCTATCGGAGTTGGGTTGGCCCCGCAGGCGGGCCGAAGGACTACCTGCGGTATTGGGTAGAATGGGTTCAGACCGACCAGAACCGCGTGCTACAGGATTTGTGGCGGGGTGGGAGAAAAGAATCGGAGTGGGACGATCACGGGGAGACGTATAGCAACGTCCAATCGGGCCTTGGCGTCTATTGCACCATGCACCTGCCTGCGGGCGTGTTTGAAATATCCACCTATAGCGTCAATAAGGATGGCCATTATGGCCCCAACCGCAACCGGGATTACAGCGTGTCCCTGTGCCGCACGCCAATTTCGCAGCCTCTTTTCATGGCGCTGGGCAAGCAGTACGTGGCGGCGCGGGTTCTCTGGCGGAGAATCCAGCGCACCGACGCAATTGCTTGGACCCGCGTGGATAACTTTTGGTGGGGGGAATATGCACGTTTTGTCATCCGGCAAACGCAGCCGGGGTACATCACCTTGGCGGTTCGTAGAAATTGGTCCGCCAGCTGCGCCATTACCTGCGGCGTATTTATCAACCGCCTGAATGGCCCGGCAGGGGCCGACGGCGTCGTCCTTCTGTCCCGCGCGGCGGGCAATCCCGCCGATTGGGTATTGAACCCCGCCCATGCGGCATCCAAGCCGAAGGGGCGAGTAACGCAAACGACACGCGACGCGGTGAATCTGGTCAACAATATTTTGGCGTTTCGCAGCCGCCATCCCGTGGCGTATATGCGTGATGCAGCGGCGTTGGATATTGCGGTGCTGCGGTATTTTGTACGGTCCGATGGCGGGAAGGGGATTCGTGCGCGTGCGTTGGGAGGACCAACCAACGGTCGCGGCTTTATGGGATTACGCAGCGCGTTGGCGCTTTTAGCGCGGGATGCGGGCCAGTTCCGCATCGCGGACGAGATACATCCGCCTCGGCAACTTTTTGAGAGTTATTGCTGGCAGGACCGCACGCAGAGTGGTCTGGGAAAGAAGTGGCAGTGGAGCCGGAAGGGCTATGAGGAGTATTTACGGAAAATCCGGCGGCAAACCATCGCGTTGCGATGACCGCTGTGGTATGCTTTTTTAAGGAGTCTTGCCATGTTAAAGAGATTTCTCGTTGTGTTCGCACTGGTACTGTTCGCGGGCTGCATCGCCTTGCTGCCGCGGCTGGTTTATGGCGCGGGCAGCAATACGTCGCCGTCGCTGAGTATTTCGGTGGCCTATCCACCTGATCCGAATCCGGTGGCGGTGGGAAATGCGACCGGGCCGTTTGTTACGGTTTCTTTTCAGGTCGATGCCAGCGCGGGCAACAACCAGGGTGAATCGCCATCGCAGAATTTGAGTATTAACGGCGAGAGATACACCATTACTTCGGCGAGCGGTGGTATTATCACAAGCGCCGGTACCGAGGGTTTTACGACCAGCGGCACGGGCACCTCGACCGTGACGATCAGCGGCGGCGGAGGAACATCGTTCGAGATTTCGGCGACGTTGTATTATCCGCAGAGCGCCGCGGGCACTGACACGATAACGTGTTCGGGGACGCTTTACATGAGTGACGGCAGCCAGGTGGGCAGCAGCCCGAACGGCAGCGCGCAGGTAACGGCGGTGGCGGTGGATTCGATTACGCTGAATCCGGATCCATCAACGCAAAATGTAGCCACCGCCGCAGGCACGGATAACGAGACTTTTAACTATCAGATTGGCCAGACCATAACACGGTCCGACTTCACGATCGCTACCACACCATCAGGCTACGGTAGCAACACCAAATTGGTGTCATTCTCCCCATCGAGCTTCGCACTTGCCGTCGGAGATAACAACATCACTGCGACCTGCGGTGTGTCAACGGCGTCGCTGGATGTGATTGGAGTCCAATGCTCGGGCTCATGGACATCGGCGAAGCTTGATCCCTCGACGGGCGACATCACTGCGGGCTTTAACGCCGGGATAGACGGCAACTCCGGTACCTACTCGACCTCAGGTCCGGACGTGATCCAGCCGGCATCGGGTAATTTGCAGGACGGTGTGGGGGCCACCGACCAGACGATCATGTACCCCGCCAGCCAATCCAACACCCAGGACAATCTGACTGTGGAAGCGTCACAGTCGGGCGGTGGGGGAAGTAGTGCATCGCCAATGGGCACCGAGGCCCCCTCCGCAGGCGCAACCCAACTGGCGGCGGGCGCAGGCACTCCAGAAACGGCGGGGCTGATTAAGGATGTCATCAAGTTTGACTGGGAAACTGCTAACCCAACAACAACCCCAGCCCAACCGCCGACACTCCTCGCCATCGGCACTGCGGTGCCGCAAAATTACATCGGGCTCAACGGGGCTGCCCAAGTGCGGGCCTCCGCAAGCTGGTCGGAGGGTGGCTACGCGAAATACGGTTGGATTCCTCCACAGTATTATTTCACTTCGGCTCCATCGTTTCAGATTTCCGTGGGCAACACAAGCGCTGGCAATGCAACCGTTACAAACACGGTTAACGGCAATCATTTTCAGTTCTACACCAATTGCCAGATGGCCCAGCCGTCAATTGATATTTCCCAATTCCCGCTCGGTGAGGCAGCCCAGTTTCTTGGCGGCAAGAACGTCCTGAATGACAGCTTCTGCGGTCCGTCGCAGGTTTCCGGACAGCTCGGCGGAATAACCGGCATCACGGACTGCGATGGGTCTGCGTGGCTCTCAACCGTTAACGCGGACGCCGGGTGGCCTGCAAGCAACACTTCAAGTGTTGCAATTCAGGCCAATTGGGATCCCCTTGGTTGATATTCGCGGGTTGGAGATATCTATGACAACAACACATTCGGGGCGGGGATGGTTTACCCTCGCCCTACTAGCCTGCGGCGTTCTGCTGCCCGAAATTATTGCGCAGGGGCAGCAGAAATTTGCGTCTATACGCCTTCCTGCATCGCTGGGGGTGTACTACGCGGGTAAACCTGTCCGCTACCGCGATCTGACGCTGCTGGACCGTCGCGAAAGTGAGGCCGGGCTGGACAGCGTCTTAGCTGCCTACTGTTCCGGGCCGCTGGAAACGAAACGGGTGATGTGGCGGGATTATAGCCTTGGTCCGATGGGCGGAAAGAGGTACAAACCCGGTGCCCGCTACGGGCTGCGGCGCACCATACTCGGGGCCTACCGCACCGGCCTGAGAGGTGCGCTGTATGCGTTCCTAAGGGAGAAGGTTTTGGCGACGTTTTTCGCGACGTACGCGCCGGCGGCAACCCCCTACCTTCGATCTCGGTCTGTTAATGCTTACTTGACCGCCGTGGCTGCCTGCGAACAGCGCCAAGGCGACCTGTACGCGAGCTGTGCCCTGCACGCTATGACACTAAAGGAGTTCACGGCGGCACTGCGCCGAAAATTTCCTCGTGTCGGTGCGACCGTCGCACCGCAAGCGTTTCTGAGCATCCAGCAAGCCGGATTATTGTACGTCTTAACGGACAGGTGTTTTCCGGAATTGCGGGGAGCCCGCACCGCCCCTTGGAACGCGGAGGAAACCTCGCTGCAGGAGAGCCTGATGGGGCGGCCGATGGTTAGCGCCTTTCGCCCAATGGAGCGGCACCTCCGCCGGTTGATTATCAGGATTAATGGTCTATCCGGGTCGGTGCTGATCATGCAATGTAAGGCCAACTACGCTGCTGACGTGGGAAAATTGATATCCGCCTGTCTTCGCAGGGGAACGGGACTGGACCCCGCACGTTTTCTGAAAACGCAGTTTGTAATGAGGTTGCTCGGATCGCCCACGATTATTCTGCCAGGATCAGGCAATTATAGGTATTACTCCCAAAACACGGGAATCCCGATGTCAGCAATAGCGCGGCGGAAGCTGCTGCCCGTAAAGGGACAGCCCGGTGTTTTCATTTATATTTATCAGAAACATCCTATCCTTTCGCCTCGCGCAGAAAAGGTATTTTTCACTAGGAGGCCTGGGTATTCATTGTTCTCACAGGGGACTGCGGCCATAATGATGCCCATCGTGAAGGAAGTACTGCGAAAAACCGATATCCGGTCTGCATTCCTGCGGCTCCCAAGCACGACCGAGATACTCCCGTTCCCATTGGAGTGGGCGGGGGGTGATGCCAGTTACCTGGGGACACCCCTGCCGCCGCTCGCGCCGCCGCGCCAACTAATACTAGCAGCCAAACCATGATCGAGTTAATGCTTGCAACCTGGGAATTCGCGAAATGTTGGTTGGTGCGGAAGAGCGAATGGACTTGGCGTCTTGTCGAAATCCTGTACGGATTGCTGGATGTGGCTTCAGATATATTTATTTTATCACGGGCCGCGGGCATGGAGACCACGGGGCATCTTTGCTCCGGGGCACCTTAGCGGGCCTGGCGCTGAACGGCGGCCAAGCCTCGGCGCGTGAGACAAAGGAGTAAAACGCTTGGGGAAAACTAAACGATACCCGCTCATTATCATGCTATTGATTTCCGTAATCTGCGCTGACGGCAGGGCCACGAGCATAACTAATAGCCACGCGACCATTGCCAGGCAACGGGCACAGCTGCGCAAGAGTAGGCTTCGGTTCAGGGATGATCCGGCGATTAAGATACTCAACCCCTATTACATCCGCATTGCCACGGCGGTGGTTACGGATAATTCAACCGATTTGGCCAAACTCGCCGCGAAAATGCAGGCGTTCGCGGATGATAAATCGCGGCCATTTCTCTGGTTCCCGGCTACGCGGGCGAGAACGTTCTGTTTGGCTCGTCTGAAGGATGAGGATGCGTTTGTGGCCTGCTTCGCGGAACTTTGCCATGCGCAGGGGAATATCCATAATCAAAATAAACTGCTGAAGTTTATTCCGCCGGTATTGGCTTGGCTGGGCAAACATAAGAAATCGGCATGGGTGGAACAGGCGGTGGCGGCGGGGTTGACTGCTTCGGGGCCGCAGCCTACCAAACTGTACATGTATCTGCTGAATCTGCGCCTGGCGGAAATGAGAGACCCCAACCATCGCGTGCAACTCATTGAGAAAGCGATCGGCCAGGCCAAGGTGGCTGTGATCAATGCGGGGAAAATTCCTCCCCCAAACCCGGCCAAGCCGCCCGTCGGGTCAGGCGGTGGCAACGGGAATGCGGGCAACACGCCGATGGCGCTGACCTTGGGTTTTCCACATCTGAAGCAATATAAGAGCGCTTTGGAGCAACTGCGTTATCTACGGGTGCTGAATTTGTTTTATATGTTGAAATTACGGAAGTTGCAGGTCGCGGTCGGGGCATACTTGAGCCATTATGGCTCGCACGGCCCGCATTCGGCGGAGGTGTTTTATCGCATGGCCGATGCGCTGAATGTGGATTATGGCTTTGCCAGAACACCGCAGCAGAAGGCGGCGGTGGTGCAAGCCGGTGACATTATTGGCAACTGGTATCCGAAATTTGAGAATCTTCCCGGCCCCTGGCAAAAGCAGATACAGGCGGCCCTGGCGAAATGGCAATCTATGAAGGCCAGTGCGGTAAGACGTTAGGCCCTATGCCCGTTTCCTGCGTAACGATTGGCGCACGCAGGGCGATTGGACCGCCCGTTATGGCAGGGAATATGGCGCACTGTGCTCCGCCGCGTTCGATTTGACCTATTACGTTAATTCGCCCGACTGCGCAACCAACGTGGATGCCTTCTGCGGACCGCATCACCGTTGGCCCTTTGAAAGTATGCGGGAATGGGAATACCGGGCCGATACAAACAATCCCAAATCGCTTTACATCCCGCAACTGGGCTATCGCAGGCAGACCAACTGGGATGACCATGGCGAAACCTATCCCACAACCTTCCAAGGCCCGGATTTGTGGATTCGTGTGCACCTTAAGAAGGCGGGAATCTATCGATTAAGCCTCTATCTGTTTAACAAAGATGGGCATTATCTCTACAACCGCCAGCGGGATTGGCTTGTGGAAGTTTATCCGTTGCCGCAGGCGTATTGCCGGGCCATGACCCGGCCCATTCTCTCTGCGATGGTATTTCCCAAAAATCCCGCCGCCCAGCAATGGGGCAATTGGGCGATGGCGGCGACACCACTGGCGGAAACCCGTGCCGTGAATATCTGGAATCCGGTTTACACCAGATTCGCCCTCGCCGGGCCGGGCCAATATATGGTACGTATTGTCCGCGGCTCAAGCCTGAATACGGAGATCAGCGGCATATTCATAGACAAAGCCGACATGGCGCTACGCTTCAACGATCAATCCCGATTGCCATCGGGACTCGCGCTCAACGAACAACGATCAGCAACGCCGGGAGCCGGGAAAAATCAAGCGATGCTCTGCCTGTGGGGTGTCAATTATCGCGCCCCGGAAATGCCCATCAGTTACACGCAAAGCGGCAAGCTCGTTGACGCGGTCTCAACTTGGGATTTGGCCAAACATGCCTTCGGCAATCTGGGCTTGGCCGCCCGCTGGCCAGTGAGATTATTGGCGTATCGTGCCGCTGCTTACCACAAAGCGCCAGCAGCACTGCTGGCCCGCTGGCGCTGGAAACTGGATATCTGGGCCCAGCCGGACCGCGAGGTGTTCGACACGAACATGGACAAAGCGTTCCACGCCATGCTCAAACAATGGAAGGGACTGAAGCAATTCATGGCCAAAGATCACGATTTACAGCCAAACTCAGGAAAACTTGGAAAAGGAGAAGCGTCCAATGGATAAGACTCTACGAGCGTTCGGGAGATGGAAAAATCTGTTGCCACGCTTCCGCAGCGGCGTGGTGCGCTGGTTCGGCGCGGTGGCTGGTGTGGCCGCCGTATTACTGCTGGTGGCACGCGTCGCCATGGCCCTGACCTACGCGGGGCCGGTGACCGTGACAGCAAACATGGGAGCGTTTTCGCCCAATCCTGTCAAGGTTAACAGTTCCGCCACCTCAAGCCTGTCGGCCAGTTACACGCCGCCGTCAGGTGTTTCCGAAGGTGATTTATCCGCAGCATACACCTGGTCGGTCACCAGCGTATTGTTTACCGGAACGCAAAATGGAACCTACGCAACTGCTTCGAATTCCAGCTATAATGCTTCTATAAGCCCGGCGCAGCCGTCGGGGAGTTCAAGTGCAACATTGACGTTTACTCCCTACGTTCCCGGCTATTGGAAGGTTTCCGTGGAATGCTCGGTAATGGTTGTCGACACGAAATCCAATCAGTTTTGGAGCGGCAGCGGCAACGCCGGGCCTGCGAAACTAACGAGCTACACGTTGGATATTACCTACTCCGGGCCGGTCGCTGGCGGCAACTCCGATAGCGGCACGGTGGTCACCAACAAGACCGTCGATGTCCACGCCGGGTGGCCGATACAAATCGGTGTTGAGTTGGCCCCGTCGGATATGGCCGATGCTTTCACTTGGACGATCGATGGTGCCGGGGGGAATGGATCCGCGGCTATTGCGGGTTGGAACCCGACCACGGGTTTCACCCAAGTGTCTCCTCTCGATCCGGCTAGTCCGTCCGCCATCTATTCATTCGGCTACCCTTACTACTACGTCGCCGCCGGCGACCACGATGCGAGCGTCACGCCCCAAGGGGTAAGCATTCCGCCGGCGCAGACGACATTTAGCGTTGCTAAGCCCTCCGAGAATCTCGCAACAACAACTTCGGTTGTTTGTGGTGGAACGGATACAGATAAAGGGGACGGCGCGATGGATTTCGGTGATGCGTTCCTTATAGACCATGACCCAGGAAGCCCATACCCCCAGCCTTATCAGGACGGGATTGATTTTAGCGCAACACCCGGTCAGATTGCAGGATTTAGTGGTAAATTCGATTGGGTTCAGGTCTATTCGCTCGCACAGGTCTACTTCGATTCCAACGGCAATCCACTCGGTAGCGCTTACGGTGAGGGATTGGACACGGGCTTTCCCTACGGGAGCTTGGGGACATTTCAGACTAATGACAATCCTGCGGCGGCACCGTCCGATGTCCCAGCGTCCGACGGGAGTGCATTTAAGATCACGGTTGCGGACCACGCGACGATGTGGCTGTTGTACAAGCCATCTATCTCCGGATCGATTTGGGTGCCGGTAGACTCAGTCGATTGGAATTGGGGCGGGACTGATCAGTTTCAGGGAAGCAACTGGGGAATTAGCAACACATCGTCGTCACAGAATCCTAAGGGTACGGCAACAAATAAATACCCCGAGTGGTATGGACTGGCACCCGGGTTCCACAAATAGGAATCTCGAGCTAAAATTGCCACTGGGGAATCAAGCGTCACCGACTTAACCGGAGCTAAACCTATGTTGAAGAATTTCTTGAAGTATATCCCGGCCACGCTTACGAGACTCATTGGGCTTGGTGGTCCCGTCCTGGCAGTGGAATTGATAACGGTTTTCGCCACTGGATTTTTTTCCGCTCCGGCTGCATCGGCGTCCGCTGCGCCGGGAGTCGCGACCGAGCCATGGGCGAAACCGCATATTCCTTCCTCGCCAGTGAGCGCGAGGACCAGCGGCGGCGGTACCTTAGAAATTTCCGGGCCGGGCGAAGTCGCGTCGGGTGGTACCCTGCGCCTGCGCGTTACGTTGGTCAACCGCGGAGGGCGGTTTTTACCTTTAGCCGGGTCGGTTCCGGTTTGGCTTAATTTTCCGGGAACATGGTGCTGGGGACCTAACACCGTCCGCGCTACCCGCCTGTTGCGGAGCGTTGGCGAAGGGTATCGTACTCCGCAGTTTACATCCAGAGTAGCCGCTGGCGCTCCGCCGGGCGCGCGGTACGCCCTGGTGCCGTTGAACGTTTCCCACATCTTTGATCTTAGTCTCCCGGGCAAATACAAGGCTCAACTTGCTGGCATGGGCATGATCAG